>NZ_KI914805.1:7279-10727 GCF_000520535.1 Arthrobacter sp. H41 | reverse complement strand
GAGAGGCTTGCCCTGACCGCACGCCTCGCCAAGGATGCAGGCCTGCTGGAGTTGCCTGTCGTATCAGTGGAGCAACCATTCGTTGCCGAAGACAGCGAACTGGGGGCTGTTCACAGTACCGAGTACATTGCTGCCGTGCGTGACGTGAGTTCGAATCCCGAGGACGCACGACCGGAGCTGGGACTTTGCACCGACGACAACCCCGGTTTCATCGGCATGCACGAGGCAAGCGCAAGGCTGGTGGGTGGTTCCCTGCTTGCCGCTGATGCCATTGTCTCGGGGAAAGCCGTTCATGCAGTGAACTTCGGCGGCGGAATGCACCACGCGGCGCGGTCGAAGGCGAGCGGATTCTGCATCTACAACGATGCCGCTGCCGCGATCCAGCGACTGCTTGATCGTGGTGTGCAGCGCGTGCTCTACATCGATGTCGATGCCCACCACGGTGATGGGACGGAAAGCATCTTCTGGAATGACCCGAGAGTGCTGACCATTTCCCTCCATGAGACCGGCATGAGCCTTTTCCCGGGCACCGGGTTCGCCAATGAGATCGGTGGGGCGCAGGCGGAGGGTTATGCCGTCAACGTGGCACTGCCGACCGTCGCCGGTGATTCCGCAGTGCTGCGCGCGTTCCACGCCGTCGTTCCGCAACTTACCGGGGTATTTCTGCCCGAAGTGATCGTCAGCCAGCACGGGTGTGATTCACACACCACCGATCCGCTCACCAACCTGCGGTTGAGCGTTGACGCTCAGTACGCGATGATGCTCGCGGTGCGGGACCTCGCCACGGAGTTCTGCGGTGGCCGGTGGATTTCCACCGGCGGCGGCGGATACAACCTGACAAGTGTGGTGCCGCGGTCCTGGGCGCTGCTGATAGCCGTGGCAGCGGGATCACCCCTGAACCCGAGAAGTCCGGTTCCCCAAGCGTGGCGGGACCATGTACACGAACGGTATGGATCGGACGCTCCGCTGCTGATGGGCGACGGCGCAGACCTGTGGTGGAGGTCCTGGGAAGTAGGTTACGACCCCAATGACGATCTGGACCGTACTGTGATGGCGACACGCAAAGCCGTGTTTCCCCTTCACGGACTCGACCCCTGGTTCGACTAGGTTGCACCGTTCGGTTGGCTAATCCATGCGAGGATGCCCGCAGGCGCATATATCGCTAGGGTAGGCAGATGATTATGGACGATGTATTCGCCGTCATCGCCGAAGGCACGCGCCGGGAGATCCTCGCCCGCCTCCGTTCGGGTGACAGGTCAGTGGGCCAGCTCGTCGAGGAATTGAAAGTGAGTCAGCCTACTATTTCCAAGCATCTGAAGGTGCTGCGGGAAGCAGGCCTGGTGTCAATGAGGGCCCAGGGCCAGAAACGGTACTACACGCTGGAGACGGCTCCACTTCGCGGCATCGCTGAATGGCTCGATTCCTTCGCACGGAATGACCCGCGGCTCGCGGACCGCGGCTCTCCCGCCCGGAAGGAGAGCAGCACGACAGATCCGGGCCGACCTGCGGCGGGCGTGCCGGCTGACGGTGCGCCTCCGCCTGAGGAAGTGGCGGGTGCTCGATCGGAGATCCTCGCCGCAGCGGCGCTGGCCGTCCCCGGAACGGATGCTGATTCCGCCCGGGCGGTAAATCCAGGGCAGCCCGCAAGGCTCGGCCTCGACAGCGCTGACGGCCTTCATGCCGGCGCCGATAATGACGGGGACGCCGGCCCGCCGGCCCCGCTCGAGGGGACGACGCGCCCGCAGCACCTCGGCAGGACGGTGGGCCGGGCGGCAGAGCGCGCCGCGGACCTCTTGTCGCAATTGCGCCGTCGCCGTGACCAGGAACGCTGAATCGAGCTCAATTTCGCTCCAAGGGCTTCCGTTCAGGGGTTTGTCCCGCTATTATCCGGCCTTGCGCGGAACAATCCACTCCCGCAACGCGTTGTCCCCTATAGCAGCCGCGGCGTCCATGGTGGTGTCGATTCAAGGGCCGCCTTCAAGAAAAAGGATTGGTGGATGGCAGACGGGACGAACTTCTCGGATGTGTCGTATCTGACGGTGGCCGAAGTGGCCGAACTGATGCGGGTGTCGAAAATGACGGTGTACCGGCTCGTTCACGCGGGAGCGCTGCCCGCCGTGCAGTTCGGCAGGTCCTACCGGGTGCCCGAGTCCGCGGTCCAGGAGTATCTGGATTCCGCGCGGGTGGACGGGCAGACCGCGTAGGCGTCGTCAGGTCCTGATCCAGGGACCTGGTGTGGCGCCGGTCGAGGTCAAGGTCCACGGCATTTGGCTGTACCCTGTTAAGGAGCGTTTTGGGCGGCTTTCTACTGCCGCTCATTTTTCCAATGTCAGCATCAGGCGGCTGTGGATCGGTCCCCGGGCCGGTACGGTCCCTGAAAACCAACAAAAGTTTGTGAGGACTCTATGGGTTCAGTAATCAAGAAGCGCCGCAAGCGTATGGCAAAGAAGAAGCACCGCAAGCTGCTTCGTAAGACCCGCCACCAGCGCCGCAACAAGAAGTAGGGCCCCTCGGTCCCTACCGGTAGCTACGCCGCTTGCGTCGACGCTCCCGGTCTTCTCCGGCCCGCCGTTTCATCAAGCGATGATGCGGTGGGCCGGATGTGGTTAATGCGCCGGATGGCGCTCGGCCGTGGGGACGGCTGGGGGCCGGCAAGCGGCGGTCAGCGGGCCCGGAAGCGGGAGAAGCTACGCCAGAGGCCGTAGACGGCGCCGGCGCCTGTCGCGGCCCGGAGACCCAGCGTCGCCGCGCGGCGTCCGCTGCGGAAGTCATAGACCGGCCAGTTGTTGGCGCGTGCATGGTGGCGCAGCCTGGTGTCGGGATTGATGGCCACCGGATGGCCCACAACGGTGAGCAGTGGAATGTCGTTGTAGGAATCGCTGTAGCCCCAGCATTTCGCGAGGTCCAGGTTTTCCTTCGTCGCAAGGTCGAGAACCGCGGCCGCCTTCGCCGGTCCGTGCAGGAAATCGCCCACGAGCTTCCCCGTGTACAGCCCTTCGGCGACTTCACCCACGGTGCCGAGGGCTCCGGTCAGGCCGAGGCGGCTCGAGATGACACTGGCCACCTCCACGGGAGTGCCGGTGACAAGCCAGACCTGGCGGCCGGAGCCCAGATGCTGTTCAGCAAGAGCCCGCGCTCCGGGCCAGATCTTCGACGCAATCATCTCGTCGTAGACCTCCTCGCCGAGGGCAAGGATATCCGCGTGCGCAATCCCGATGGCGAACGCAAGGGCTGCGTCCCGCACGGAGTTGACGTCGGTCATGGTTTCCCCACGCATGATGAAGCGCAGCTGCTTCCATGCGAGCCCGGCCGCGAACCGGAGGGTGAAGGCCTTGCGCTGGTACATTTTCCGCGCGACATGGAACAGGCTGGCGCCGCGCATCAGGGTGTTGTCGACGTCGAAGAAGGCTGCCTCGCCGGGCGCATGGTCCTGCCGCATCGAGGCGGG
>NZ_KI914805.1:0-7179 GCF_000520535.1 Arthrobacter sp. H41 | reverse complement strand
GCCGGCATAGCTCGAGTCTAAGTCCTTGCGGAGCGGGCGCCGCGCCACCGGCGGGAGAGTAGTTTGGGTTCCATGGATGCACAGCCCACGGAATGCGAAACCTACGACGTCGTACTGCTTACGCGGCCGGATTGTCATCTGTGCCACGAAGCGCGGGACGTGGTGGAGCGCGTCACGGCAAGTCTTGGGCTCGGCTGGACGGAGCGGTCGGTGGTCGATGCCCCCGACCTGATGGAACGGTTCGCCGAAGAACTTCCGGTGCTGTTGATCGACGGCGTGCAGCGGGACTTCTGGGTCATCGACGAGGCACGGCTCCGCAGGCTCATCGGCGGCTGAGCGCGCTTTCGGCGGAGCTGGCGGACCCGGCTTGGTGGGTCTGTGCCAGCGGCATAAAGTAGTGGTACTTCCGCGGATCGTCAGGTCCGCGGATGGGGGTGCCGCCCCCGGCAATACCCGGCGACGCAATGGAGCAGACACAAGTGACGACGTCGAACATACAGGGGCTTCATCCGGTAGGTGATGGCGGACGCGAAATTCCCCCGGCGTCGCTCACCCGGTTGACCATCTACCTGCGGGCCCTGAATTCGCTGCTGGCCGAGGGGACCGAGCGGGTTTCCTCCGAGGAACTGGCCGACGCCGCGGGAGTGAATTCCCCGATGGTGCGCAAGGACCTCTCCTACCTCGGCTCGTACGGCACAAGGGGTGTGGGCTATGAGGTCCAGTACCTCAACCGGCAGATTTCGACGGCGCTCGGCCTGACGCTGGATTGGCGCGTCGCGATCATCGGGGCAGGCAATCTGGGAAGGGCACTTGCCGGATACTCGGGATTCGTCTCACGGGGTTTTGAGATCGTGGCGCTCTTCGATGCCGACCAACTGGTGGTGGGAGCCGAAGTGGGATGGCTGCGGGTGAGCGCCATAGACGATCTCGAGGTGGTGATCGAGCGCACCCGAACCAATATGGCGGTGCTCTCGGTGCCTGCAGCCGTGGCGCAGGAGATATGCGACCGCCTTGTGGCAGCAGGAATCACGAGCATCCTCAGTTTTGCCCCGGTGGTTCTTTCGGTGCCCGCGCAGGTGCAGCTGCGTAAAGTCGATATGTCTACCGAACTGCAGATTCTTGCCTATCACGCGCAACGCGCACAGGAACCGGAACTCCCTCCGGCGTCCGGAGCACGTTCTGCACAGTAGCCATCAATATCCGGCACACGTCGGCTTAGCTGCGTGATCACTGAGCAACCACCGAAACCACACGCCTTTTGTAGCGGTTGCAGGTACGGCCGGACAAGGCCATAATCAACAGCATGCTTACTAAAAAGAAGCCTTCCATGATGGGATCGATCGTCCGGGGTATGGCGGCAGGTGTTGCCGGGACCGTAGTGATGACGGCCTTCCAGAAATTCGTCGAAATGCCTCTGACCGGCCGTGAAACCAGCTACGCGCCGGCGGACTTCGCGGAACGGATTTTGCCCATCCATCCGACAACCCAGCAGGGGCGCGAGCAGCTGAACTGGGCCACCCACTTCGCACTGGGAACCATGTGGGGATCGGCGTACGGCGCCACAGCCCACACCGGTCTGCGGGGAGCCAAGGCGATCGCCGTCGTATTTCCCGTGGTCTACACGGGGGACGTCCTGCTCAACACAGCTCTTGGCCTGTATAAGCCCGGCACCTGGAGCGCGGAGGAATGGACAGTGGACCTGGTCAACAAATTCGTCCAGGCCGCAGCAACCGGCGTCATCTACGACCACGTCTTTCAATCAACCGAAGCATCCTAGATAACCTCACCGCAGGAACCGGCAGCCCGGGCGTTCGCTCGCGGAGCGCGTGCTTCCCGCGACACCTGGCGCTACAGATCCGGGTGATGTGAAGCCGCTCTCTCACGGTAGTGGGCTTGGGCAGCGCAGGTGGAGCATTGAGTTGCGGTGGCGGGATAGGGAGCGGGGCGTCCAGCCAACGGGGTGAGGCCCGCACCCGGTGAGCATTCTCAACGAGGACACCGTTCTCCATAAACTATTTCGGCGTATCTTCCCTCTCCTTGACCTGCGGTTCCCGGTGCTTCAGCCAGGCGCTGAAAGGCGCTGAGGTAAGCCCGTGGACCAGGACGGAGGCGGTGATGGCCAGGGTGGTGTAGATGAAGATCTCGTGGTTGCCGGTGTGGCGTTCGGCCAGGGTGGCGTAGAACAGCGCAGAGACCCCCACCGGGGCGAACCAGCTCAGGAACACTGTTTCGGAGCGGTCGTGGATGTCCGTGAACAGGGGCCGCAGCAACCACAGGGTGACCAGCCGACGGAGTAGCACCGCGGCGATGATGACCACGGGGGCAACCCAGCCCAAACCGGCCCATTCACCGATCGGCAGCGCGATCCCGAGCAGGAGGAACACCGGAAGCAGGAACAGCCGGGCCACGGCGTCGTGGACCTTGTCCTCCTGCGCTTCCTCGCGCTGGGGAATGACCTGACCGAAGACGGCCACGCCCACGAAGACGGCCAGGAGGGCATCGGTGCCGATGAGCTTGCCGGCCCCGAGCAGCAGCAGTGCCAGGGGCACGATGAACGCCAGGTACGAGCTTTCCTCCATCAGACCCTTGTCGTGTACGAGGATGAAGAGCTTGCCCAGCAGGTACCCGGCGACCGCTCCGACGACGGCGGCACCGAACACCTCCCACAGGAGGACCTTCGTCAGCAGCTCGTACCATGCCTGCTCTGGCTTGGTCATCAGCAGCACGGGTAGCATCACGAACAGATAGGCCAGCCCGTCGTTGATCCCGCTCTCGGCCGAGATGTTGTGCCGGACCCGCTCGGTCACCTTCTGCTCGGCCAGGGACCCGGTGACTATGGGGGTGGTGACCACCGGATCGGTCGGGGTGATGATCGCCCCGACCAGCAGCGCCACCAGGAACGGCACGCCCAGCCCCCACCACAGCACCCCGGTGGCGACGATGAGCATCAGGGCCATGCCCAGGCCGATCACGGCCGCGATCCACCGCACGTTGTCCCGCCAGTAACCGTGCGGCAGGCGCAGCGCCACTCCGGCGAGCCCAATCGCGAGGGTGATCCGGGCGGTCTGCTCGAGCAGCGTGCCCGTGGGTATCCCGAAGCCCTCTACCCGCAGCAGGTCCAGGGCGTGGGGGCCGATCAGCGCTCCGAACGCCAGACAAAGCAGCGGCCCGGGCGGGCTCGCCCGCTGCAGCACGGTGGAGAAGGAAGCGAAAACGAGAAGCGCGCCGGCGAACAGGGCAAGTACCAGATTGATGTCCACGTGGATCCTCGCTTTCCTGCCGGAGGGTCCTCAAAACCGCGGCCCGGCCCCGACTTTCACTGGTCCCACAGTAGCCTTACCGATGTCGCCACCGCCCTGGACAGGTCGGTGGCCGCCCGTGGCCCACACTGGACACGCACTTCGACTCACTCCCGTTCATCGGTTCAGCTCGCTGTGTCCAATGTCCCTGTGGCCAGGTGAGCGGGGTGGGAGCCCGGCCCCGCATAGGGTGTGGCCGAGATGACGGTGACGGAGATAGGCCGGCCACTGGGAGCCACGTAAGTTGCCTCATCTCCTGGTTTCTTGCCGTAGATGGCGACCCCAAGAGGGCTCTTCTCGCTGAAGACGTCAAGATCATCGTCGCCGAAGATCTCTCGGCTTCCCATCAGGAAACTCTCCGTTCGGCCGTCGATGAGAGCCTCGACCAGCATCCCGGGCTCGACGATTCCATCATCCTCGGGGGAGTGCACCCGAACGTTCCTGAGCAGGGCCACCAGTTGCCGGACGCGTGTTTCGATGGCCACCCGTTCGGTGGATTCCTCCTGGCCGCCACGTGCATCCATGAGCACGTCCAACTCGCCTTGCAGGCGCCTATGGGATTCTGGCGTGAGCCAGGTGACGGGTGGGACTGGAAGCTGCATGTTCACTCCTCGAAACACGTATGACCGCCCTCCGCACCACGGAGGACGATCATGAAAAAGTAGACGAAAAGGTAGGAATTTCCGAGTTCAGCCCTTTTATTATTTATAGCAAGCCCGAACGAACAGCGCCCTGTCGAGCCACTGTAGAAGACAAGGAACCACGCTGACTGGCATTTTATTTTTAAGTGGGTATGGTTCTGGGTATTGAGAGTCGAAAAGGCGGTGATCCCGTTGTCAGGAAAGTCCCCGAGGAGTACCGGAACAAAGAAACAAGGAAAGTCGATCCTTGAAAAACGATCCGAGAAGAGGGCGAAGGCTCAGTCCAGCGAGCTGCTGTTCGCGAAGCTCCGCAAGAACCAGCGGTAGTGCAGGCGGCCACGGACAACAGGTCGGCAACCAGGACTCCTTGGTGTCAACCGTTGAACGCATCACCGAGCACTTTCCTTCAGCGGACGTTTCCTGAATATTTACCGGAAGCAGCCTGGGATTTTTGTGCGTCCTGAAACATTCGATTCGCAAAGGGGGGAGAAAAGGTGAATCCAGTCGTCGGGAAAAAATGAAATCCAGAAGATGAAGTTCACTTGTAATGCCTATTCGTTCTTGCATTACGGCAGTGGACGGTTTGCATTTTCCTGCGGATTCTGGAACCGCAGTGGTTCTGACCGCTCTGGTCAGATTTCAGGCCAGGAGGAGGCGGAGTCCGACCACCAGGCCCATGAGCACCACGAGTGTCCGAAATACCCAGGCCGGCAGGCGGCGTCCAACGCGGGCGCCCACCCGACCGCCGAGAAGCGAGACGGCAGCAAGCAGGCCGACGACGGTCCAGTTGACGGGCGCGGCGAAGACGAACACGAGCGAGCCTGCGACATTGGCCGAGAGCACGGCGATGTTCTTCAGGCCGTTGACGAGCTGCATCGGTTCGTCGAGGCCGAGCGCGAGGAACGCCACCAGGATGACGCCTTGGGCGGCACCGAAATATCCGCCGTAGACGCCCAGAATTGTACATGCGGCGAGTAGCGGCACCGACAGCAGCCCGCCTGCGGGCTTGACCCTGGTGCGGCGGCCACGCAACCACCGCGAAATCAGTGGTTGGACCCGATAAGGACCGCTGCGGTGAGGATGAGGGCGGGTACCGCCGCCTCGAACGCGTCTGACGGCAGGACGAGCAGCAGGCCCGCGCCGCCCAGCGCTCCTGTGGCGCTTGTCAGGGCCACCTGACGGACGCGGGCTCCCTGTCCGCTTCGGTCACGAGTGCACCGAACGAGCTTTCAGGCACACAGGCCGGCCCCGCGAGGAGTTCATGCTCAACGGCGGATCTACCTGGTAGAGCCTTACCGTTCCACGGGCCAGATTCCCGTCGCGAAGAACTCCTCGAGGATGGTCAGTGCAGTGGTTGGATCGAGCCCATGCTCGGCAAGCCACCTGTCACTGTTGTATGAGCACGCGTAACGTTCACCTGCATCGCACAGAATCGAGACGATGCTCCCCTGCTGCCCGGTGGCTATCAGCTGAGCGGCCAGTTGCCAGACGCCCCACAGATTGGTGCCGGTGGAAGGGCCGGCAGACAGACCCGTGAGGGCGAGGAGATGACGCGATGCCGCCACTGATGCGGCGTCGGGCACCTGAATCATTTCGTCGATCACCGAGGGGATGAAGCTTGGTTCCGGCCGCGGGCGGCCGATTCCCTCGATCCGGGAGGGGCGGCCTGTCGCCGTCTGATCCGGGCGTGCCCAGGTGGGGTAGAAGGCGGAGTGCTCAGGGTCGACGACGGCAAGGCGTGTCCGGTGGCGATGGTAGCGCAGGTATCGCCCGATCGTGGCGCTGGTTCCGCCGGTGCCGGCCCCCACCACCACCCACTCCGGCACAGGAAACCGTTCGTGTTCAAGTTGCCGGAAGATGGATTCAGCAATGTTGTTGTTGCCACGCCAATCGGTTGCCCGTTCCGCGTAGGTGAACTGATCCATATAGTGTCCGCCGCTGTCCTCGGCGATGCGCTCGGCGGCTTCGTACATCTGGGACGCCTCATCGACGAAGTGGCACGAGCCGCCATACTTCTCGATCAGCACGATCTTCTCGGGGCTCGTGGAACGCGTCATCACCGCCACGAAGGGCAGCCCGAGCAGTTGGGCGAAGTAGGCTTCCGATACAGCGGTGGACCCACTTGAAGCTTCGACGATCGTGGTGCCACGCCGGATCCAGCCATTGACGAGCCCGAACAGGAAAAGCGACCGCGCCAGGCGGTGCTTGAGGCTCCCGGTCCGGTGCGTCGATTCATCCTTGAGGTAGATGTCCACTCCCCAAGCCTCGGGAACCGGCACGGCGAACAGATGAGTATCGGCTGAGCGGTTGGCCTCCGCTTCAATCCGCCGGATCGCCTCATCCGACCACGCGCGATCCTGCCCACCGGAAAACCTCATGCCCCACAGCATACTGATCGGGCCCTCGTGGGGCGCGCTTCCCTGTTCTGTCGAAGATGCTGCCGAACCTCACTCCACCGCGATCACCGCCGGAGCAGCAACGGCAGGCCGCGCTAGTACCCCAGGGGGCGCTTCGCGAAGTACTCGTTCGACGGCTTCAGGTAGCACAGCACGATACCGGCGACCCCGAGCAGAACCGAGATCGCAGCAAGGAAACCGGAAGCGATACCGAAGATCGACAGCGCGGCAAAGACGGTGCCGGTGATGCGGGCCCAGTTCTTGCCGCGGCGGATCATCACGGCGATCAGGACATAGAGGGCCAGCGAGATGATCGCGACGACGATGACAATGGTGGAAATCAGGCCGGTAAGTGAGGCGGGGTCCATCCCGGATGCCTCGAGATCGGCGATTTGGCCCGGCGTGATCGCCCCCAGCGGGTTCAGTGACATGAAGACGGCGGCGAACAGGTTGACGACTCCAGCGGCAATGATGAGCCAATAAGCGGTGTTCACCTTCTGGGGAACCGGACCCTTGCCCTGGGCCTGCATATCGCCTTGACCGCCCGGGTAGGAGTAGCTCGGCTGGCCCGCCTGGTAGCCGTATCCCGGGTATTGGGGCTGGCCGGACTGGCCGTATGGTCCCTGTTGCCCGTACTGGGGTGGCTGGGGTGCGTTCTGCCCGTACTGGGGTGGTTGCGGCGCGTTCTGCCCGTACTGTGGCTGGCCCTGTTGGCCCTGCTCGCCGTATTGGGGTTGCGGCGCGTTCTCGCCGTACTGGGGACGCTTCGGATCCTGGGGGTCGCTGCCTGGGGTTGGGTATGGCACTCTGAAATGGCCCCACTTAGGGGCGTTTTAGCCGTTT
>NZ_KI914804.1:26532-27074 GCF_000520535.1 Arthrobacter sp. H41 | reverse complement strand
TGAAGCTTGCAACTGCGACCTTGGGAAAATACTAGGTTCTCCATCCGGCGGTTTTTCCTCTGGTTTTTCCACAGGCGGGGGCGCATTCTTGTCCTGAGCGGGACGGCAATGGGGTTGTCCCGCCGGGCCCGGTATCCGACCGGGATAATCAGGAGGATCGAGATCATGGGCAAGAAATTTTCCAGGATGATGGCCGGGTTGGCATTGGGCATGGTGGCCTTGAGCGGGTGCTCCGGGTCCGCGGAGGAAACCGCTGAAACGGTAGCGGCGGAAGTCACGGAGGCGGAGACCACGGAGGCCGAAACGACGGCGGCCGCGACCACGGAAGCCGCGGAAACGAGCGAGGCCACCGCAACCACCGGGGCGGCCAGCGGGGAGGCCACAGGAGAGGCCAGTGCGCCTGCCGCTGTCGGCCCGACCACTCGATAATCAGGAGGATCGAGATCATGGGCAAGAAATTTTCCAGGATGATGGCCGGGTTGGCATTGGGCATGGTGGCCTTGAGCGGGTGCTCCGGGTCCGCGGAGGAAACCGCTGAAACG
>NZ_KI914804.1:11415-26432 GCF_000520535.1 Arthrobacter sp. H41 | reverse complement strand
GCCCGACCACTCTAGGAGTGGCGGAGAGTGAGTTCGGGGAGATCGTGGTCGACGCCGAGGGTAGGACGGTCTACTACTTCACCCGTGACGAAGCCGATTCCGGGGTCAGCGCTTGTACCGGCGATTGCCTTGTCGCCTGGCCGCCCGTGATCAGTGAAAGCGAAACCCCCGAGGTGGACGGTGTCACCGGAGAGTTGGGTACCATCCAGACCCCCGAGGGGCAGCTCCACATGACGATCAACGGGATGCCGATCTACTACTTCGACAAGGACCTGGCTGCCGGCGACGTCAACGGCCAGGGCGTCGGAGAGGTCTGGTACGTCGTAGCCCCTGACGGGACCATGATCCAGTAATCCTTGAGCTTCGACAGCGAAGCCGGAATGAACCCAAGGAGGACAGTGTGGGTCAGACGAGTGCGGGCAGATATGAGGTACGCGAGGGCGACTCCGGTCCCAACGCAGCCCATGTCCCTGCCAGTATCCGCACGGCCTGCTCCGTGTCCTCGGCTGGATAGCTGAAAGGAATCCGCAGGAACCGCTCGAACTCACCGTTGATGCCGAAGCGCGGTCCCGCACCCAGGAGTAGTCCGCCGGACCGCGCAGCCAGAGCCAGCTGGGAGCTGGCGGGCCGTCCCAGGTTCACCCAGGTGCTCAGCCCGCCGTTGACGTGGGGAACCTCCCACTCCGGAAGCGCCGAGGCGAGAAGGGACTCGAGGTGTTGCCGTCCGCGCGCCAACTGCCCGGCCCGGACTCCCAACAATCGTCTGTAGTCCTTCATCAGCTCCAGCGCGATCAGCTGTTCGAGGACGGGAGTACCGAGGTCGTTACTGAACCGCGCCTGCACCAGGCGTCCGATCAACTCGGGCTCCGCACGGATCCAGCCGATGCACAGCCCGCCCCACACAGTCTTGCCCAGGGAGCCGATGAGGACTGCCGGCCCGTAAGCCGCCAGAGGGAGAGCCGGTTCCGCCCCGTCGATGCGCAGTTCAGCCATGGTCTCGTCAGCGATCACCACGGTGTCGTGGCGCTCGGCTTCGGTCAGCAGCCGCTCCCTCAACCCGGGAGTCATGACCTCACCCGTCGGGTTGTGATAGTCGGGCATCACGTAGGCAATGGCAGGACGGGCCCGGCGGAAGGCCTGCTCCATGCCGTCCTCATCCCACCCTGACCCGGTGCTCACCGCCACGGGAACCAGCCGCCGCCCGGCCGAGCGCAGTGCCTCATAGGCGTGGGGGTAGCTGGGCGCCTCGACCAGCGCCGAGTCACGCCGCTCCAGCAGGGTCCGCGCGAGGAGTGAGATAGCGTGCTGTGCGCCGAGGGTGACCATGATCTGCTGCGGTGTGGTCGGCAAGCCACGCTCGGCGTAGCGGTCCGCCAAGGCCTGCCGCAAGCGGGGCAGTCCCACGGGATCGTAGCCGGAACCGTTCAGATACGCAGGCAGTTCCTGGACAGCCCTCGCCGTCGCCTCGGTGAACTGGGGGGCGGCGGGAAGGGCCGCCTTGCTGAAATCGAGGAGTCCCGCCGGATTGTCCTCGGGCGGGGGAGCGCCGCCGCCGGGCATCCCGACGACGCTCCCGGAACCCCGGGTGCTGAACACGTAGCCCATCCCTCGCAAGCTGGCATAGGCGGCAGCGACGGTAGTCCGGCTGACACCGAGCTTTTCGGCCAGCTCACGCTCGGCCGGCAACCTCGTGCCAAGCGGGAGGCGGCCATCCAGCACCAGTAGCCGGATGCGGTCAGCGAGGGCCGTATACACCGCGGTGTTGCCCCGCCACTGCCCGAGTTCCGACGAAAGGCGATGGGCGGAAAGTACCAGCATGATGCCAGAGTAGTAGAATTGGCATCTTGTGGTAAGTCCAATTCAACGATTGAGTAGCACCATGCCTTTCCTTTCGATCCGCCGCTGGGCCCAGCTCCTGACAGGACTCTTCCTCTATGGCGTGTCACTCGCCATGATGATCCGGGCGGGTCTGGGTGTCTCGCCCTGGGACGTCCTGGGCCAGGGCGCGTCGCTGCAGACGGGCATCCCGTTCGGTTGGATGACCAACATCATCGGCGCCCTGGTCCTCCTGCTGTGGATTCCACTGCGCCAGAAGCCCGGGGTGGGGACGGTGCTCAACGTGCTTCTGGTCGGACCCAGTGCCGAGGTCGGCCTGGCACTGATCTCCGAACCGGACCAGCTCTGGGCCCGGGTGCTGCTCTTCACCGGCGGACTGGTTCTCCTCGCGGTTGCGAGCGGTCTCTATATCGGGGCGCGCCTGGGGCCGGGTCCGAGGGACGGCTTGATGACTGGCGTGCACTCGCGTTACGGGCTGCCGATCTGGCTGGTCAGGACCACCATCGAAGCGACAGTCCTCGGCCTCGGATGGGTCCTCGGGGGAACGGTCGGTCTGGGGACGGTGGCCTTCGCGCTCCTGATCGGCCCGTTGATCAACTTCCTGCTACCGCTGCTCCGCGTGCCCGAGCGAAGGACGTCGACGGCGGCGCTCGCCGTCGAGCCCGCGCCGTAGGTGTCGACATTTAGAATGGGAAGGCGTCCGACCGAAAGGGAACCCATGTCCGCAGCACCTCCAGAATCCGAGCCGGACAGTCCCTGGCGAGAACTCGGCCCCGGTGTATGGGTGTGGTCCACTCCGGGATTCGGAATGAACACCGGCCTCGTGCTGGGTTCGGACAAGGGTCTTGTCATCGACTCCGGAGCCGGGCCGCTGCAGGTGCGGGAGATCTATCGCGCCGTCCGACAGCGAACGGATCTACCCCTCGTCGTGGTGAATACCCACGCACACGGCGATCATTTCTTCGGAAACAGTTACTTCGCCGCCCAGGGGGTCGAGGAGTTCTGGGCGACGGCGCGCTGCAGCGAAGTGAGTTCCGAGCGCGGTGAAGCCCAGCGCGGGCTGGTGGCCGGCATCGAGCCCGGTATGGCCGCGGACGACGGCGACAACACGGGCATCCTGCCCGCCAATCGCCTGGTGGAAGGCGCCCCTGTGGATCTGGATCTGGGTGGTGTCTCGGTGACCCTGTTCCATCTGGGCCGGGGGCATACCGACCACGATCTCCTGGTGGGCGTCGGAAATGTGCTCTTCACGGGAGACCTGGTGGAAGAGGGCGCGGACCCGGCGTTCGAGGATTCGTTTCCTATCGACTGGATCCGGACCCTCGGCAAGATCGTTGCCCTCGAGGACCTGTACGACGTCTTTGTCCCGGGGCATGGAAGCCCTGTGGGGGTCGACTACGTAGTCACGCAGTTGAACAGGATGCGTTCGGCCATCCGCGTGACGAAAGTGGCCATGGATGAGGCGTCCACCGACATGACCAAGGCCATTCCGCTGCTGCCTTACGGCCCGGAACAGTCGCGCGCGCTCCTTACCCGGCTCCGGACCCTGGCACATTGGCAGTGGCTCGACCGGAAGCACTGATGGCGGGAGGATTCAGCGCTCCTCGTCGGCTCGCTCTGCCGAAAACCTTGCGCTCGAGGAAGTCGTTGCGGAACTTGTGTTCCGGGTCCATGCGTTCCGCGAGCGCCCGGAAGTCCGAAAGGCGCGGGTAGCGCGGTTCAAGCGCATCCGCTTCCGCAGCGAACAGCTTGCCCCAGTGGGGACGCGCCGACAGCGGCGCCAAAGCAGTCTCGAGCTCCGGCAGCAGGGCCTCGACGGCAGCCTGCTCGGGCTTCCAGGTCAGATGGAATCCGATGCTCGCGCGTTCGTAGCTGCTGCTCAGCCACAACCGGTCCGCTGCCATGGAGCGGACCTCGGACACCTGGAGCAGGGGAGCGAGGCGGTCGCCGAAGGACCGCATCACCGTGATCGCCTCCCCTGCGTGCTCCCGCGGCACCAGATACTCGGTCTGCAGTTCCTGACCGCTACTCGGAAAGAAACCCATCCGGAAATGCGCGAGGCGGTTTGACCACGGCCCGGGGATTCCGAGCTGCTCGGTGCAGTTCTCTGCTGAGATGCCCGGGAGGGGATGCAGCGCGGCGTGGGCGGGGGTGCCGCCGAAGAATTCCGTCCGGAGGCCGGGTGCGTCGGCCCGGCTCTTCAGCCACGCCTGGCTGACAGCGTCGCTGCGCCAGTCCGTGAAGAGACTGACGCTGTAGGCGGCCGAGGTGGCGGCGTCGAAATCTTCGAGGACGGTGGTCCAGGGGATGTTCGTGAAGACGTCCTGGCGCACGTCGAATGCGGGCTCGATGCGCAGGGTGAGCCTGCTGACGATCCCCAGTGCGCCCAGCCCCACCACCATGCCGTCGAAGTCGGCGGTGCTGCCCCGCTGGACGGGCAGGAGCTCGCCCGAGGCCAGCACCAGATCCATGCCGACGACGGCGGTGGCCAGGTTGCCGTTGGTGTCGCCCGAGCCGTGGGTTGCGGTCGCCACCGCGCCGGCCACCGAGATATGGGGAAGGGAGGCGAGATTGTGGAGTGCGTAGCCGCTTCTCTGCAGCTCCCCGGCCAGTACCCCGTACCGGGTTCCTCCGCTCACGCTGACGGTGCGCGCGGTTTCATCGATGGAGATGCCCGGTTCGAGCTTTTCCAGCGACACGAGGGTACCGGTCGAATCGGCGAGGTCGTTGAAGGAATGACGCGATCCCAGGGCGCGGAGCTTCGGAGCCGACGCCGTCACTTCCTGGAGTTCAGCGATCGACCTGGGGTAGGCGAAACCGCGGGCGCGATACGTGTGGTTGCCTGCCCAGTTCAGTTCGCTGCTCACATCTGGTCCTTGATCGTCCGCCTCGGTCAGTGCCACTCTACAGAGGATGCCACCGTTTCCTACAACGTTGTAGAATCACTTCACGTGTGAGGTAATGGGCGTCACCGTCAGGATCAGGGGGAGCGGCATGGCGGCCACACTTCGGGACGTAGCGCTTGCCGCCGGCGTCTCCATCAAGACTGTCTCCAATGTGATCAATGATTACGAGCACATCCGCGCCGATACCAAGCGCCGGGTCCTGGAGGCAATCACGGAACTCGGCTACAGCCCCAACCTGTCGGCCAGGAGCCTTCGCTCAGGTAGAACCGGCGTGATCGGCCTCGCTGTTCCCGAGCTGAAGCTCAGCTACTTCGCCGAACTCGCCGATTCCATCATCAAGGCTGCAGAGCGGCGCGGGCTCAAGGTGCTGATCGAACAGACCGGCGGTGACCGCGCCCATGAGCTTGAAATCCTCGCCAGCCCCCGACTCCAGCTGACCGACGGTCTCCTGTTCAGTCCGTTGGGGATGTCCAACGAGGACGCCCACTATCTCACGGTGGGCTTCCCCCTGGTGCTCCTCGGCGAGCGGATCTTCGGGGGGCCGACGGACCATGTCACGATGAGCAACGTCGAGAGTGCGCGTGCCGCCACCGCCCACCTGGTGGCGCGGGGCAGGAGGCGCATCGCCGTCGTCGGTGGCCACCTCGACGAGGTGATCGGTTCGGCGGGCCTGCGGCTGCGCGGTTATCGGCAGGCGCTGGAGGAGGCGGGGATTCCCTTCGATCCCGCACTCGTCGGCTACACCACCCTGTGGCACCGCTCCAACGGTGCGACGACCATGCGGGAATTGCTCGCGTCGGGGGTGGGGTTCGATGCCGTTTTCGGCATGAACGACACCCTGGCACTCGGCGCCATGCGCGTGCTCCAGGAGGCGGGACGGCGAATTCCCGACGACGTCGCCGTCATCGGTTTCGATGATCTTGACGAGGGCAGGTATTCGCTGCCCACGCTGTCCACGATCGATCCGGGCAGGGACGAGATCGCCGACACTGCGGTGCGCGTGCTGCAGGAGCGCATCTCCGGGCGTAAGGGCGATATGCCGCCACGAGCGTTCGAAGCGCGTTTCCAGGTCATCGAGCGTGAGTCCTCGGCGCTGGCCGGCTGACGATCCGATGGCCGCGAGAAATTTCGTTGCAGCTGCTTGACAGTGACCCGTCTCACTCTGCATGCTTCTTCTACAACGTTTACCTACAACGATGTAAATGACGGAACCGGAACCTGCGAAGATCCTCGAACAGCGAGGTGAACCTGCAGGAGGACGGCCCGGATCAAGGAAGATTCGAGCGGGCACAGCACCTGGTGTCCCAGCGACTTCCCTCCCAGCAGTACCTGGACCAGCCGCCTCCGGGGCGGGCCACGGTGGAATTCCACCGCGAGAGGAAGCAAAAGACATGAAAGCCAAGTTCCTGGCCTCGGCCGGCATCGTCGCCGCCACTGCCGTAGCACTGACCGGCTGCTCCGGAGGAAACGGAAGCGGCGGGGGAGGCGGCTCCGAGGCCGCGTCCTGCACCAACACGATCGTCAATGCCGAGGCACCCCAGGTCACCGTCTGGGCCTGGTACCCCGCGTTCAACGAGGTGGTGGACCAGTTCAACAACGCCAACGACGACGTCCAGATCTGCTGGACCAACGCAGGCCAGGGCAACGACGAGTACACCAAGTTCTCGACATCGATCGAGTCCGGTTCCGGTGCCCCCGACGTCATCCAGCTCGAGTCCGAGGTGCTGCCCAGCTTCACCATTCGCGACGCGCTCGTGGACCTCACGGAATACGGAGCCGACGACGTCAAGGACAACTACGCGGAGGGCGCCTGGGAGGATGCCTCCAGCGGTGACTCCGTCTACGCCATCCCCGTGGACGGCGGCCCCATGGGCATGCTCTACCGCCAGGACCTCTTCGATGCAGCAGGCATCGAGGTCCCCGCGACCTGGGAGGAATTCGAGGTCGCAGCCCAGAAGCTGAAGGACTCCGGTAACGGAGCCGTCATCGCCGACTTCCCGACCAACGGACGGGCTTTCAACCAGGCTCTGTTCGCACAGGCAGGATCGGTTCCCTTCGATTACGACTCCGCGAATCCGCAGGAGATCGGCATCGAGGTCAATGACGAGGGCGCCAAGAAGGTCCTCGAGTACTGGAACGGACTCGTGAAGGACGGCCTGGTCGCCACCGACGACGCCTTCACCGCTGACTACAACACCAAGCTCGTCGATGGCTCGTACGCCGTCTACCTCGCCGCCGCGTGGGGACCGGGCTACCTGCAAGGCCTCTCCGACGCAGACCCGGACGCCATCTGGCGTGCGGCGCCGCTGCCACAGTGGGATGCGGCCGACCCCGTGCAGGTCAACTGGGGCGGCTCGACCTTCGCGGTGACCGAGCAGGCATCCGACAAGGAACTCTCGGCCCGCGTGGCCATGGAAATCTTCGGCTCCGACGAGCAGATGAACCTCGGCATCGACAAGGGAGCGCTCTTCCCGTCCTACGCCCCGGTCCTCGAGTCCGAGGAGTTCGCCAACAAGGAGTACGAGTTCTTCGGCGGCCAGCAGATCAACAAGGACGTGTTCCTCGATGCTGCGGCAGGCTACGAGGGAGCCACCTTCAGCCCGTTCCAGAACTACGCCTACGACCAGCTGACGGTCCAGATCTACGCGATGGTCCAGGGCGAGAAGGATGCCGGCCAGGCCCTCGACGACCTCCAGGCATCACTGGAGCAGTACGCCACCGAGCAGGGCTTCACCCTGAAATAGCCCGCCTCCCGGGAAGGTGCCCGCGTCCATCGCGGGCGCCTTCCCGGTCCGCCCACCCCACCGCTCCATCCGTCCCACAGCTCGAGGAAAGACCACCATGGCTACGACCACCGCGCCGAGTTCGGCCCACCGGGCCGAGGCACCCTCCCAGGTCAAGCACCGCCCCGACAGGAGCTACCGCCGACGACAGCGGTGGGGTTGGTTCTTCGTGGCACCCTTCGCTGTCATCTTCCTGACGTTCCTCATCCTGCCCCTGGTCTTCGCCTTTCGGATGAGCCTGTTCACCAGTACGCTCGCGACGGGCACCAGGTTCGTCGGTGCGGACAACTACCTCAAGGCGTTCACCGATCCGATCTTCCTCGAGGGACTCGGAACCGTCGCCAGGTTCGCGCTGATCATGATCCCGGCCCAGATGATCGTGGCGCTCCTCGCGGCGCTCGTGCTCGACAACCTGGCCACCTGGGCCTCCAAGTTCTCCCGCCTCATGATCTTCATCCCCTACGCGGTGCCGGTGGTCATAGGCGCCCTGATGTGGGGCTTCCTCTACAGCCCCCGCTTCGGTCCGGCCAGCAGCATCTTCGGCCTCTTCGGACTCGCCGCGCCGGAGTTCCTCGCCCAGGACAACATCTTCGGCAGCCTCGTCAATATCGTGACGTGGCAATGGGCGGGCTACTACATGATCATCATCTACGCCGCCCTGCGGGGCATCGACCCCGGGATCTATGAGGCCGCGGTGCTCGACGGCGCATCCGACCGGCAGATCGCCTGGCGGATCAAGATCCCGATGATCTCGTCCTCGATGGTCATGGTCGTGATCTTCGCCCTGATCGGCACCCTGCAGTTCTTCACCGAGCCCCAGGTGCTGAGGGGCGTGGCACAGGGCGCCATCCCGACGTCGTACACGCCGAACATGTACGCCTTCTCGCTCGCCTTCTCCTACAGCCAGTTCAACTACGCCTCCGCTATCTCCTTCGCGCTCGGCATCGTCGTCTTCGTCTTCTCCTTCCTCTTCCTTTTCCTGACCCGCAAGCAGAGCGGACTGAAATAAGCCATGGCCCTCGTCACAGACACCCCCCGCCAGCAGGACGGCGGCCGGAAGGTCCGCGGTGCCGCGGCACGCAACCGAGCCCGCAACGGCGGTCCGCGCATCGGCTCCCATATCTTCCTGCTCATCCTCGTCATCTACTTCATCACCCCGATCTGGTGGCTGACGGTCGCGAGCACCAAGGACACCGCCGGCCTGTTCGGCGGCTCCGGCGGACCGCTCTGGTTCGACAACGAGTTCCACCTCTTCAGCAACATCCAGGGATTGTTCGAGCGGCAGGACGGGATCTACTGGCGCTGGCTCGGCAACTCGTTCCTGTACGCGATCTCGGGCGGCGTCGGAGCCACCATCCTCGCGGTCCTCGCCGGCTACGGGTTCGCGAAGTACGACTTCCGCGGACGGGGGGCCTTCTTCGGCATCCTGCTCGGCGCGGTCATGGTGCCCCTGACGGCGCTGGTCATCCCGACCTTCGTGCTCCTGAGCTCGGTAGGACTCGTGAACACCATCTGGGCCGTCATCCTGCCCTCGCTGCTCAGCCCGTTCGGCGTCTACCTGATGAGGGTCTTCGCCCAGGAGGCAGTACCCGACGAACTGCTCGACGCCGCTCGGATCGACGGCGCGGGCGAGATCCGGACCTTCTTCCAGATCGCCCTGCCGCTGCTCCGCCCGGCCGTTGTCACGGTGCTCCTGCTCTCCGTCGTCGGAACCTGGAACAACTTCTTCCTACCGCTCGCGGTCCTCAGCGACCCGCTACTGCTCCCCGTGACCGTGGGCCTCAACGGCTGGCAGGCACTGTCCAACGCCGGCAGCGGCGGTGAAGCGCTCTGGAACCTGATCACCACGGGAGCCTTTCTCTCGATCATCCCGCTGATCATCGCGTTCCTCTCCCTTCAGAAGTACTGGCAGGGCGGGCTGTCGCTGGGTTCGCTCAAGTAGCCCGCACCCCGCTCCCTGCCCACACCACCACGCACAGAAAGTAGTTGAATGCAGAACGCACGCCTCACCCTCGACCCCTCCTTCACGGTCGGGCGGATCAACCGCAACCTCTTCGGCGGGTTCGTCGAACACCTCGGCCGCCACGTCTACGACGGCATCTACGAGCCCGGCCACGCCACCGCCGACGACGAGGGCTTCCGTCAGGACGTCATCGAACTCGTCCGGGAGATGGGCGTTTCCACCATCCGCTACCCCGGCGGCAACTTTGTCTCCGGGTTCCGCTGGGAGGACAGCGTGGGACCCCGCGAGGATCGCCCCACCCGGCTGGATCTCGCCTGGCACTCCACCGAGACGAACCAGGTGGGCATGCACGAGTTCGCCTCGTGGCTGCAGAAGGTGGGCAGCGACCTCATGCTGGCGGTGAACCTCGGAACGAGGGGCACGCCCGAGGCGCTCGAGCTCCTCGAGTACTCGAACCTGCCCAAGGGTACGGCCCTCTCCGACCAGCGCATGGCCAACGGCCGCCCCGACCCGTTCGACGTCAAGATCTGGTGCCTCGGCAACGAGATGGACGGCCCGTGGCAGCTCGGTCACCGCTCCGCCGAGGACTACGGGAAGCTTGCTGCCATCACGGCCAGGGCGATGCGGCAGCTCGACCCGTCGATCGAGCTCGTGGCCTGTGGCTCCTCGAGTGCCCACATGCCCACCTTCGGCGAGTGGGAGCGCGTGGTGCTCACCCACACCTACGACGTCGTCGACTACATCTCCTGCCACGCCTACTACGAGGAGAAGAGCGGTGACCTCGCCTCCTTCCTCGCTTCCGCCGTCGACATGGACTCCTTCATCGAATCCGTGGTCGCCACCGCCGACCATGTGAAGGCCGTCCGCGGCAGCTCGAAGACCATCAACATCTCCTTCGACGAGTGGAACGTCTGGTACATCAGCCGCTTCGAGAACGTCGACAAGATCGAGGGCCTCGACAACTGGCCCGTGGCGCCACGCCTGCTCGAGGACTGCTACTCGGTGGCGGACGCCGTCGTGTTCGGCAACCTGATGATCTCGCTGCTCAAGCACGCCGACCGCGTCACCTCGGCGTCACTGGCGCAGCTCGTCAACGTGATCGCCCCGATTCTGACCGAGCCGGGCGGTCCGGCCTGGCGCCAGACCACCTTCTTCCCGTTCTCGATCACCTCGAAACTCGCGCAGGGCTCCGTGCTCGAGCTCAAGCTCGACGCCGGGACGTATCAGACCAGCGAGTACGGCGTCGTGCCGCTCGTGGATGCCGTGGCCACGCACGACGACGAGACAGGTGCCACCGCCGTCTTCCTCGTCAACCGCTCGCAGACCGAAGAGACGACCGTGACCATCGACATCACGGCGCTCAACGGCTTCAGCACCGTGGACGCGCAGTCGCTGTACGATGCGGACGTGTATGCCAAGAACACCCTCGAGGAGCCTGAGCGCGTCACCATGAGGCCCAACACTTCCGCGAAGCTCGACGGCGGCGTAGTCAACATCACGCTTCCTCCCGTGTCCTGGACGGCCGTATCCCTCGCATGACCCACCCCGAATACGTGATCGAGGGCAACGGGTACGCGGCCGTCGTCCTCGGTCTCGGTGCCGCCGTCCGCGAACTCACCCACGAGGGACGGCCCCTCGTGGTCGGCTTCGGTGCCGACGAGGAGATGCCCGACTTCCGGGGCGCCTTCGTGGCGCCCTGGCCCAACCGGATCGAGGACGGACGCTATTCCTTCGACGGCTCCGACTATGTGCTGCCGATCAATGAAACCGAACGCGGAACAGCCCTGCACGGGCTGGTCTTCGATGTCCCGTGGGACCTGGTGCACCACGCGGCGTCCTCGGTGACGCTCTCCTGCGCCATCGAGCCCATCGCGGCCTACCCCTTCAGGGTTTCCCTCGAGGTGCGCTTCAGCGTCGACGGCCGCGGATTCCGCACCGATGTCACCGCCGTCAACACGGGATCGGACCGCGCGCCCTACGGTGTCTGCCCCCACCCGTACCTCGTCGCCGGGCCGTCACCGCTCGACGAGTGGGTGCTCGAACTCCCCGCCGCCACGGTGCTGACGGTCACCCCGGACCGCCTGCTGCCGGTGGCGAAGCGGCCCGTCATAGGGACATCCTTCGACTTCCGCGCGGCAGATGCGCTCGGGGACGTGCAGATCGACCACGCCTTCACGGACCTCGCTCGGGACGACGCCGGCCTGGCCACGGTGCGGGTCGCGGATCCTCACCACGGCAGCGGAACAGCGATGGTCTGGGACGAGAGCTGCACATGGGTGCAGATCCACACGGCCGACCTCCCGCAGAAGCCCGAGAGCACGCGCCTCGGACTCGCCGTCGAACCGATGACGTGCCCGCCGGAGGCTTTCAACACGGGCGAGGACCTCGTGGTGCTTGCGCCCGGGGAGACGCACTGGACGGGCTGGACGATCATGGCCTTGTAGACCAGGCGCCAGGCCAGTGCCATCGGCCGGACCCTCGGATCTGCGGCCCCCGGACCCCTGGATCTGCGGCAGCGCCGCGCCGAGACGGAGTTCAGGGAGAACCCGGGTACCAGGCTATGGGAGCCGTGACGGCCGCAGCAGCGTGGGAAGATGCGCCTGGTCCGGTTCGAGGGGGACCGGGCTGATCAGCACAGCCGGTCCGCGATGCAGGATCCCATCCGAAAGCGGCTGGCAGCGCACTCCTCCCCGCCCCCGCATCGCGGCGTGCGCCCCAGGAGCCAGCATCCGATCCATCCAGGCACAGGGATGGGCAGGCCGTCCACCCCGGATCCGCACGAGGTCACCCTGGGATTCCAGAGCGAATTCCTCGCCCACGAGCGGAGCCAGTTGGGCGCCCCGAAGAATCACGTTGCGCCGCGTCAGCAGCGGGTCGAAGGGCGCGACCCCCAGACCCTCGGCGATGGCTTCGAGTGCCTCGACCGCCATCAGGGTCACCGCGGCATCCATGTGCGCCGCCTTGCCGAAGAACCGGTCTCCGACGATCCCTTTGCCGGTCACCAGCTCCACCCGGTGGGCATCTGTCATGGGGACATCCGCCGCGCCGTCGCGAGCGCGGCCGAAGTAGGCATGCGCCGGTGACACGAGCAGGTGCAGGACCTCCACGTCATATCGATACGATGCCGTCATGCCACCGAGCTATCCAGCTGGGTGACCGGGTGTGGTCCCGGCCTGCACCGTCGGCAGGTCCATGACGAATTGCGATTCAGGTGTGGGTCGCCTCCGGAGCCTCTTCCCGCAATCGCTGCGAGGTCGGCCCGGACGGCGGCTGGAGGGCGTGAAGCATCGAGGACCGTGAACGTGGCGTACTCGGGGAGGGAGGCGTACCCGGCCTGGAAGTCCGTCAGCCCCTGCAGTGTCTCGGTATCCGCGGCTCTTCGGTCGATGCGCCTGAGTGCGAGGGCAGGATCCAGTTCGAAGTGGACCACCGCGTCGGGCCGGGGCAGCACCGCAAGCAGCCAGGGAATCACGTGCCCCCTTGGCAGGCCCCTCATCCGGCGCAGGGCCAACTGGCAGACGAGTCCACGGTCCAGGACTACAAGCCCGGAACGGCGGCGGGCCCGAACGGTATTGATCAGCACGTTCCAGATGCGCACGGAGGACTCGAGGAGATCCTCCACCCGAGGCGACGGCCGAATGCCCGATCGAGCCCACATCGAGGCCATCGACACGCGCCCCGCCGGATTGCGCAGGAGGCAGGCCTGCTGCCCGGAGGCGCGGGCGGCGTCGACGACGGCGCGGGCAGCGGTGGTCTTTCCGGCGCCGTCAATTCCCGTGAGGACGATGAGCAGAACGAGTCCTTTCCTGCGGCGGGCTAATCAGTTGCTGTCCCACGCCACACAATCACATTTCCCTTGGAATGGTGCAGTACAGCGTGGGCAGTCGATCCCAATCGGGCGGCGAGGCCGCTGACACCCTTCGAGCCGAGGACCAGGCACTGGGTGTCGGCCACTTCGTGCAGCAGCATTTCAGGCACCGAGCGGCCCTCCGGCAGCCGTACCTCCAAACCCTCCTCCAGGCCGGCGCCCTTCGCGACGGCAGCCGCTTCGTCGAGGATCCGTTGCCCGTCCTCTGCGAGCGCAGGAACCCTGGGCCCGGACTTGGGTTGCGGCACCGCGTGCACGATACGCAGCGGCGAGGCGAGGGCCAGCGCCAGATTGCAGGCGAAGGTGAGGGATTTCCTGCTGAAGGACGATCCGTCCACTGCCACGACCACCGGTCCGGAGGCCGCGGCGGCGTCGCGGATGATCGCCACCGGGCAGCGGGCGGACGCCACCAGATGAAGGCTTGCGGATCCGATGAGGAGCCCGAGGAAGCCTCCGAGGCCCCTGCTTCCGGTCACGACGAGGGCGGCGTCGGCCGATGACCGGGTCAGGATCTCTGCCGGGTACCCGACCTCCAGGCGGGTCTCGATGGTGAGTCCGGGTGCCTCGGCGAGGGCTGCCTTTCGCCCGTCGGCGAGCGTGGTCACCGCCGCATGCTTGAGGCCGCTGTCCGCCACTCCGTTGACGGGCCCCAGATTGTGGGTCATCAGCGGCCAGAGCCAGCAGTGCACGATGACCAGCCTTGAGGAGCTGCTCGCGGCGTAGCGCGCGGCCCACCGGACTGCAGCCCCGGATACCTCCGAGCCGTCATACCCCACCACCACGGGGGCGTTGTTGTCGGAAGTGCCGTTGTCGGGTTGCTGCGTCATGAATCTCTCCAGATTGGTGGGTCGGTTACTCGGGAAGGCGTGTGATGAGCGTGGGGCAGGGCGGATTCAGCAGTACTTTATGGCTGACCGAACCGAGCAGCATGCGGCGTACCGCGCCGCGACCGAGGCTTCCCACCACGAGCAGCTGGGCAGCCGACGCCGCACGGATCAGTGCTTCGGCGGCCGGTAACTGGGTCTCGAGCCGGCTCCGCACCGCAAGATCCGGGTAGGAAGCGGCTACGAAGGACACCGCTTCGTCCAGAACGCGCCGGGACGCATCGATGACGCCCTCGTACTCCGCGCCGCCGGGTTCCTGCGTCCACGCCTCGGTGGGCGGGATAGCGCACGAGGTGAGGATCAGCAGGTCCGCGCCGACCAGTGCGGCCTCTGCCCCGGCGGCCTCAACAGCCTGGCGCGCTTCGGCCGAGCCATCGGTTCCCACCACTACTCCGGTGGCCGTGGGCAGAGCCTGTGGAGGAATCACTGCTACCGGCGCGAGACTCATGACGGCCACCTGCTGGCTGACTGCTCCCGTCAGCTCCCCCGAGTCCGCGTCCTTCTTGTCGGTACCAAGTACCACCATGCGGGCTGATGCGGACAGTTCACTCAGCGCACCCACCACCTCACCGCTGTGCACATGGGTGCTGACGTGCAGGCCGGGGACGAGCAACCGGGCCCGTTCCGCACCGGACTGGAGCAGCCGGCGGGCAGCCCCGATGACCGCGTCGTAGTGGGTGGCCTGGGGCATCAGCCAGTATTCATGGACGGCGTGCACCAGCTGCAGCGGACACTGCAGGGCGCCGGCCCGCCGCGCGGCCCAGTCCAGCGCGGCCG
>NZ_KI914804.1:0-11315 GCF_000520535.1 Arthrobacter sp. H41 | reverse complement strand
AGTCCAGCGCGGCCGTGCTCGCGGGCGAGCCGTCGAAGCCGACGACGACGGGCCCTCCTGATCCTGTGCTTTCCGCAGCCCGTTGCAGACCTTCCCCCAACATCATGTGCCCAGCATTGCACCAAAAGCAGCGGATCGCACAGGCGCCGCCCGACGGGCGGTTCATCGGCCCGCGCGGAAGGAGGATCACTACACTTGCCTTGACCGGCAGTAAATGAACAACCAGGGGATTGCACATGAGCGAAGAGCGTCGCAGGGAACTGGGGGAATCGGATGCGCCTGTGGAGGAAGAGCTCAGCGAGTCTTTCGACGAGACCATCACCGAGGGCGCCGAGCGCCTGAACCGTACAGGGCGAAACGTCCTGGTCACCGGGCTGTTCGGGGGCCTGGAGATCGGGCTGGGCATCATGGCCTACCTCGCGGTGCTGTATGAGACCGGCGACCACCTGCTGGCAGGGCTCGCCTTCAGCGTGGGACTCGTTGCGCTGTTCCTCGCGCACAGTGAGCTCTTCACCGAGAACTTCCTCATGCCGGTCGCCGCCGTCGTCGCCCGCGAGGGAAGCTTGAGGCAACTCGGGAAGCTGTGGGGCGGCACGCTCCTCGGCAACCTCGTGGGCGGCTGGGTTTTCGTCTGGATCGTGATGCAGGCGTTCCCCCAGTGGAGTGACACTGTGAGCGAAGCAGCCCACCACTACGTGGATCCGGCGATCTCGCTCCAGACGGTGACGCTCGCAGTCCTGGGCGGCAGCACGATCACGCTCATGAGCCGGATGCAGCAGGGCACGCAGTCGGATCCGGCGAAGATCGTGGCAACGGTGATCGGCGGGTTCCTTCTCGCCGGGCTCCAGCTGTTCCACTCGATCCTTGATTCGCTGCTCATCTTCGCGGCGATCCACTCGGGCGCGGATGTCACCTACCTGCAGTGGCTCGGATGGTTCGGCTATACGCTCCTGTTCAACGTGCTGGGCGGAATCGTGCTGGTCACGCTCCTCCGGCTCGTCCGGACGAAGGAGCTGATCCAGGAGCGGCGCGAGGCATCCCCGGCCGATCCGGAGGATGCGCACGGCGACGGTTGACCCTCAGGGGGCCGGTGCCTCCGCCGTCAGATCCCACTGGTGCGCGCCTTCCTCGGCCGCTCCGAGGGACTCCACGACCGAGCGGGTCCGCTCCCTTGCGGCGTCCTCGAGTTCCGGCGTCGTGCAGGACCCGGCGGGCTGGTCGGGGGCGAGGGAGCACCACCGGTACGGGTCGCGCACGATCATCGAGGGAACCCAGGCGAGGTCGCTGACGCCCCAGGCCCCGGCGTCGTCCTGGGCGAACTGCGCGCGCACCGTCAGGCCTTCATTGTTGACGTCATAGGTGGGCGACAACTCGGTGACGCCGTTGCCGAGGCCGTAGACGATCCAGGTGTCGGCGTACTTCTCGATGGGCAGCACCGAGTGGGTGTGATGCCCGTAGATGAAGTCGACGGTGCCGCTGTCCGCCAGCGCATGTGCCGCCTGCACCTGCTGCTCGTTGGGCACCGACGCGTACTCGTCCCCGGCATGGAGCGCAGCAAGGACGACGTCGGCACCCTGTGCGCGTGACGCCTCGGCCTTCGCGATCATCGTCGGGACATCCAGCATGTCCACGCGCCAGGGCTCATCGGGTACCAGCCCGTTGAGTCCGTAGGTCGCCTCGATCACCGCCACCCGGGCGGCCGGCGTCTGAAGGATCATCAGGCGCTGGGCGTCGGCTTCGGTTGCATAGGAGCCCGTGTGGTCGAGCCCCGCGGCATCCAGCGTGTCCAGCGTGCGCAGCAGCCCTTCGGTCCCGGCATCGATGGTGTGGTTGCTGGCCGTCGTGCACGCCTGGTATCCCACTTCCTTCGCCGCGGTCACGATCTGGGGAGGCACATTGAACTGCGGGTAGCCGCTGAAGGGACCGTCGGGAGTGGCGACCGGTGTCTCGAGGTGGCAGAGCGCCAGGTCGCTGTTCTCGAGGTAGGGACGTTGCGCGGCGAGGAGTGGTTCGAAGTCCAGCGGACCTTTCCCGGTTGCAGCCGCATCGGTGGCCGCCTGCTCCCAGAGTTGCGGATGCACGAGCAGATCACCGCTGACGGTGACGCTGAAACACCGGTCGGTGCCGCACTCCGGCCCCTTGCCCGGCGTTGCTTCGGGCTGCGGCGGCTCCGGGGGAGGCGTCGACGCCGGCGGGGCAGCCGCAACACTGGGCGCCGAAGTGGTGTCCGGGGTGTCCTCGGCCGGCTCGCTTGAACAGCCGGCGCTGAGGAGGGTGACAGCTATTCCGAGGGACGCCATGCGGGCGAAGATTCTGGCCATGCCATATGGTCCCAGAGCCCGGGGGCACCCGCCAATCCGAGAAACCGGGAACTAGAGTGGAAGGGTGCCCAAGGAAACCTTCAGCTTCAAGGCGATTGCTGTTGGCGCGTACGGTCCGTCACTCCTGTATGGGGTGGCGACGGGCGCAATCCTTCCGGTCATCGCGCTCACGGCCCGGGATCTTGGTGCTGACCTTGCCACCGCGGCCCTCATCATCACGCTGACCGGCATCGGATCGCTGGTCACCAACGTGCCCGCGACGCTGGTTGCCACGCGTTTCGGTGATCGGAAGACCCTGATCGGGGCGGCACTGTGGGGCGCTGCCGCCATGTTCCTTGCCCTCCTCGCGCCCAACCTCGCCGTTTTCGGAGCGGCGATCTTTATGGTCGGCATGTCCGATGCAGTGTTCGGGTTGGCACGCCAGAATTACCTGACGGAGGCGGTACCGATCCTCTTCCGGGCCCGCGCTCTTTCGACGCTGGGCGGGATGACGCGCATCGGCGTCTTTCTCGGTCCGTTCGCAGCCGCGCTGGCCATGAGCGTCCTGGGGCTCGACGGTGCTTACTGGGTGGGTGGTGTTGCGGCAATCGGCGCGGCCATCCTCAGCTTCGCCGTCCCGGTGCCTGGTGCTTCGAAACGCGGGGTTTCCCGCGGCCCAGGACCGGCCACCGGGATCGGTTCTCTGCCGTCGGCGCCCACCGTGCGCTCGACGATCCGCAGCCATTCACGGATCTTCCTGACCGTCGGGATCGGAGTGCTGCTCATCGCCGCGGTCCGTGCGACCCGGCAGGCGGTCCTGCCACTGTGGGCGCAGAGCATCGGGCTCGACGCCGCTACCACCGCGCTGATCTACGGCCTCTCAGGGGCGATCGACATGCTCGTCTTCTATCCTGCCGGGAGAGTCATGGACCTGAAGGGCCGCCGCTGGGTTGCCGTGCCCTGCCTGTTGATCATGGGCACGGCGCTTACGGTGCTGCCGTTCACCTCCTCGGTCACCGGGCTGCTGCTGGCCGCCCTCCTGATCGGATTCGGGAACGGCATAGGCTCAGGAATTGTCATGACCCTCGGCGCGGACTTCTCACCCTCGCCGGGCAGGCCTCAATTCCTCGGAGTCTGGCGCCTGCTGAGTGACATCGGCACCATGTCCGGGCCGGGTCTGCTCGCCGTCATGACCGCCGCGGTGTCGCTGTCCGTGGGTATCTGGGCCGCAGCGTTCCTGGGGTTCCTCGGCGCGTTCGTCCTGTGGTTCTGGATTCCCAGGGCGGCTCCGCCTGCAGCCGAGGCCAGCCGGGTCCGATGAGTCCGACCGCGGTCCTCAGTTGCGGAACCGCCGCGCGAGCGTCCTGACCGCCACGACGGCGACACCGCCCGCGGCCACCCACGGCCCGGCAACGATGATCGGGTCGAGCCAGGCATGGTTGACGTCCGCCCGCCGTTTCCCCAGACGGGAGGAGATGCCGTGCCTGCGTCCCTCGGAGAGCACCCCCGTCTCGGTGATCGGGTTGTCCGGCCGCAGGGAGGCGAGCGACTTTCCGTGGGACACCCAGGCGTCCACGCGGTCGGCGAAGATGAGGATGAGCCAGTGGGCGGCGCGGCCCTCGCTGTAGCGGTAGGCATAGCGCCGGATGGCGCCGGAGACTCCGTGCAGCGGCGCGCTCGTCCCGAAGACCGGCGTCAGTCGTTCGTGCTCGATAGACCGCTCCCGGCACTCCCTGTTCTGCTGCTCCTCGGGATAGTCCCAGTGCGCCCCGGTCCCGGCAGGATCGAACACCTCCTTCGGATACGAGGGACGGTCCTTCGGATCGAAGTCCACGCCCCAGCCAGGAATACGGGCTCGCAGCTCGTCGGGCGTCGGGATGTCCTTCGGCTTGTTCGCGATGTAGGGCGTCGACGGCATGGTGGTCTCCTAGCTCGGGTGCGCGATGACGAGCGTCTTGATGCAGTTATCGAGCTTCGCCGAGAACATGTGATACCCCTCAGCGATGTCCTCGAGGGGTATCCGGTGGGTGACGATGTCGTTGGGCTTCAGGTAACCGTTCCGGATGTGCTCGAACAGGCGGGGCCACTGCCGCTTCACGGGTGTCTGGTTCATCCGCAGGGTCAGGCCCTTGTTGAGCGCGTCACCGAATTTCACGGCACTGAAGATGGGCCCGTAGGCCCCGACGACCGACACCGTACCGCCCTTGCGCACCGAGTCGATGGCCCAGTTGAGGGCGATGGGGGAGCCGCCCTGCAGCTTGAGCTTGGTGCCGGTCACCTGCTGGAGGAAGTTGCCGTCCGCTTCCGCTCCTACCGCGTCGATGACGACATCCGCCCCCAGGAAGTCCGTCGTCTTCTTCATCTCGACGATGATGTCGTCGTACTCCGCGAAATTGAAGGTCTCGGCATGGGCGAAGGAGCGGGCCTTCTCCAGCCGGTACTCGAGGTGGTCGATGACGAGAACGCGCCCGGCCCCCATGAGCCACGCCGACTTCGCCGCGTACAGCCCGACGGGGCCGGCACCGAACACCACCACGGTGTCACCTTCGACGATCCCGCCGAGCTGCGCGCCGAAGTACCCGGTAGCCAGCGCGTCCGTGAGGAGCACCGCGTCCTCGCTGTCCATCCATTCGGGGATGATGGTGGGCCCGACGTCGGCGAAGGGCACGCGCACGAACTCCGCCTGCCCGCCGTCGTACCCGCCGCACGTGTGCGAGTAGCCGTAGATGCCGCCCACCGCAGTCGCGTTCGGGTTGACGTTGTGACAGTTCGAGTACAGGCCACGGGCGCAGAAGTAGCACGATCCGCAGTAGACGTTGAAGGGGACCATGACGCGGTCGCCGCGCACGAGGTTCCGGACGGAGGATCCCACCTCCTCGACGACGCCGATGAATTCGTGGCCGAACGTGGTGCCCACGCGCGTGTCCGGCATCAGCCCGTGGTACAGGTGGAGGTCGGAGCCGCAGATCGCAGCGGTCGTGACGCGGAGAATCGCGTCATTGGGGTGCTCGATCGTGGGCATCGGTTTTTCCTCGACGCGGATCTTGTAGGGACCGCGGTACACCATCGCTCGCACGTAAGCCTCCTCGACCGACCTCACCCGACGACATGCATGATGGGACCAACTCTCACACCGTGCCGGAAAGGGGGTCAAGGCCTTTCTGGGTGACGCCGGGCCTGCACTCCGAACAACCAGCCGGCGGCACCGGAAAGGGTGAAGCCCACCCCGACGATCAGGGAGAGACCGGACCAGAAGAACAGCGGTATTCTCGCGCTCCCGGGCTCAGGTGCCGGGCCGATCGCCTGTACGTAGGCGTAGAGCGCGGCGGCCAGTGCGACCCCGGCGATCCCGGTCAGCCAGCACAGCACCAGCCACCAGCGTGAGGACGCCCAGTGTGCGCCGAAGCCGGACCAGCCGTTCCAGGAGTTGCCGGTCCGCAGGATGAGCAGGCCGCCCAGGAGGGTCCAGATGCCCACCACGAGGAGGGCAGCGACGACGTCGGCGGGACGGTGCCACAGGTTGAGATACGTCGCGGCTCCGGCCACCACCGAATATGCGCCGCCGGCAGCGGCAGCGAACGGCCTCCAGCGGGGCGACGCCACGAGGAAGACTGCCGCCGCGGCAGAAGCGGCAAGGGTTGTATGCCCTGAGGGTAATGAGTTGAAGTCGAGCGTCGGCACCCCCCGGTCAGGGCGGTCGAACACGAGGTTCTTCAGGACCTGGGTGGTGAGGTTGGCGCCGGCGACCGAGCCGATGGCTATCGCGGCAGCCAGCCACCGGCGTCGGGCGAGGGTGACGAACGCAACGGTCACGGCTGCGATCACCAGGGAAAGCAGGGGCAGGTGGTCGAGGAACTGGAGGAACGGCAGCTTCGAATCGGGCGCGGCGACGCCGGCCTCGGCCCAGGCGGATTCGTCGGCGAACTGTCCCGAGGTGGTCCGGACGAAACCCCAGTAGGTCCACCCGAGCGCCACCGAGCAGGCAAGTGCGGCCAGCACGAACAGCAGCGGATTACGCGCCGCACGGGTCGGCCGGGAGGTCCGGGTCACTGAGAACTGCGGGTTCATCCCATCAACTGTTCCACAGAAGGCTGGAAGGAACCGGGAGCCGGGCCGCTGCGCCGCATCGGCTCCCGTAGCCTGAGCGGGTGACTACACCCGGCCCGCCCGCGGATCCCTCCGCCGTGAATCTCCTGCCTCCCCTGGCTGAACTGCTTTCCTCGGCGCGCGTGGTGGCCATCCCGATGCGCGTGAAGTTCCGCGGACTGATGGTCCGGGAAGCGCTGCTCTTCGAGGGTCCCCACGGTTGGGGGGAGTTCGGTCCGTTTCCCGAATACGACGACGCCGAAGCGGCGAGCTGGTTGCGGTCGGGTATCGAAGCGGCGTGGCGGGGTTATCCGACGCCGGTGCGTCGAAGCATTCCCGTCAATGCAACCGTCCCGGCACTGCCCGCATCCCGGGTCGAGGCGGTCCTGGCGCGCTTCGGGCCGGTCGGTGCAGTGAAGGTCAAGGTGGCCGAGCGTGGGCAGACCCTCGCGGAGGACGTGGCCCGCGTTGCCGAGGTGCGCCGGCTGCTTCCCGATGCCGCCCTGCGGGTCGACGCGAACGGCGGCTGGAGCGAAGAGGCGGCGGTGGCGGCGCTTACTGCCCTGGCGGAGTTCACCCTGGAGTACGCCGAGCAGCCGGTTCCGGACATCGCAGGCCTCCGCCGGGTGCGCAACGAGCTGCGGCGCAGGCAGCTCCCGGTGCTGATCGCCGCCGATGAAAGCGTCCGGCGTGAACAGGACCCCCTGCGGGTTGCACGGGAGGACGCCGCGGACCTGCTGGTCATCAAGGCGGCGCCCCTCGGCGGAGTCCGGCGTGCGGTGGAGATCGTGGCGCAGGCCGGGTTGCCCGCCGTCGTGAGTTCGGCCCTCGATACGTCGGTGGGCATCCGGGCCGGAGTCGCGCTCGCGGCGGCCCTGCCGGAGCTGCCGTACGCCTGCGGGCTCGCCACGGTGTCGCTCATGGACGGTGATGTCACGGAGCGCCCGATGGTGCCCGACGGCGGCACACTCGCCGTGCGGCCCGTCGAAATCTCGGGCGAACTCCTCGGCAGGTACGCAGCATCCGTGGAGCGCCGCCGGTGGTGGCTCGAGCGGCTCGAACGGGTGTACGGGGTGCTGGCGAGCTGACGTAGGAAGCGGCTACGCCACCCGGGAAGTCTCCGGTCCTCAGTAGGTGAGGCTGAAGACCCAGGCGGCGAGGGTGAGCGTGGTGAGGGTCGTGAGGACCAGCGCGATGAGGTTGAGCCAGACGCCGGCACGCACCATGTCGGAGATCTGTACGTGGCCCGAGGCGAAGGCGATCGCATTGGGTGGTGTTGCCACGGGCAGCATGAACGCGCAGGTGGCTGCGATGGCAACAGGAATGACGAGAAGCATGACGTCGATGCCGAGCCCGATGGCGACGCCGCCGATCAGGGGCAGGAAGGTCGCTGCGGTTGCGGTGTTGCTGGTGAGCTCGGTGAGCAGGAGGACGAGCCCGGCGGTGACGGCGATGAGCAGGACCAGGGGAAGGGCCTCGAGGCCTGCCACTTTTGTGCCGATCCATTCGCTGAGGCCGCTCGAGCCGAACTGGGACGACAGCGCGAGTCCGCCGCCGAAGAGGATGAGGATGTCCCACGGAAGCGCTTTCGCGCTCGACCAGTCCAGCAACGGAACGCCCTTCCGGATATCCGCGGGTAGGAGGAACAGGATGACGGCGACGGCCATGGCGATGACGGCGTCGGCGATGTTCGATTCGGGCCAGAGTAGGGGGACGCTGATCCAGGCTGCAGCGGCGAGGACGAAGACCACCATGACCTGTTTCTCGCCGGTGCTCATCGACCCGAGTTTCTTGTATTCACTGCGGATCAGTTGCCGGCCGCCGGGAATCTCGTTCATTTCCGGTTTGTAGATCACGCTGGTGAGCAGGAACCAGGCGATGGCCATGAACACGACGGCCATAGGAACACCCACCAGCATCCATTGCCCGAAGCCGACCGTGATGTCGTGGTTCTCGGCGAGGTAGCCGACCATGAGCGCGTTGGGGGGAGTGCCGATGATGGTGCCGAGGGATCCGATGGACGCCGCGTAGGCGATGCCCAGCATCAGGGCGATGCTGAAGTTCTTCGGCGGTCTGGTGCCGTCGCCGGATTCGGTGACGAGGGTGATCACCGAGAGCCCGATGGGGATCATCATCACCGCGGTGGCGGTGTTGGAGACCCACATGCTGAGGAAACCGGTCGCGATCATGAAGCCGGCAATGAGCATCTTCGGTTTGGTGCCGACGAGCAGTACTGTTGCCAGCGCAATCCGGCGGTGCAGGTTCCAGCGCTGCAGGGCCAGGGCGAGCAGGAAGCCGCCCATGAACAGGAAGATGATGGGGTTCGCATACGGTGGGGCGACGTCGTCGATCGGTGCCACGTTGAACGCGGGGAACAGCACCAGGGGCAGGAGCGCGGTGACGGCCAGGGGCACGGCTTCGGTCATCCACCACACCGCCATCAACGCGGCGATCGCCGCCGTCGTCCGCGCCGGTTGCGCAAGATCCGCCGGCAGGAGGAAATACACCACCAGGGCCAGCAGGACGCCGGCAGCAAGCCCGATGCGCTTGCGCCTGACCACCCGCGGTTCCTCCGCCTGGGCGCGCATCCCCGGCGCAATCGAATGATCGGTCCCAGTTGACGGCGTTGTCATGATGGACTCCTTGTCTCGGGCGGGAGGACTGTTCCTGATGCACCCGAGTCTAGGAGGTCCAGGGGGCTGGAGACGAGGGGTTTGGAACTATCGTCGCCTCTGGAGGCCAACAGGTAGCAGTTTCACGAAGCATCGGTGAACAGGAGACGCGGCTGTGGGCGCACCGGTTTCGCTTATTTCGCTCTCGTTCACCATGCGTTCAGGAACCGGTACCGCGATCGTTGAATTGCCTTGCCAGTCTTCTGACGAACGCCCGTTCGTTATCTGGAAGGCACCCCATGAGTGAAGCTACGCGCCGCCTGTTGCCCATGCTCGGCCACACCAAAGGAAAGCGCAGCGCGGTGACGTGCGCCCTGAAGTGCGACAACGCGTGCTCTGCCGCGGTGTGCAACACCACCGACAACAACTACTTCCGGGACATCGTCTCCAGCGAGTTCTCACGCCGCAACATGCTCGGAGTGGGAGCGGCCGGCGCACTCACGCTGCTCGTCGGCACGAACGCCGGCACGGGGGTTGCCCAGGCAGTCTCGCACCAGGGCGGAAAGGCAGCCAGGAGCAGGCTCACCTTCACCCCCATCGCCCCGGTCGACGCCATGGTGGATAATCTGACGGTCCCGGAAGGTTTCGGCTGGAAGCCGGTCATCCGCTGGGGTGATCCCCTCTTCCGCGACTCCCCGACCTTCGACGCCGATGCGCAGACCGCAGCAGCCCAGTCCCTCCAGTTCGGCTACAACTGCGACTACACCGACATTCTCGAGCTGCCCGGCACCAAGGGCCGGCGCGCGGTGCTCTTCGCCAACCACGAGTACACCAACGAGAACATCATGGTGCCTCCCACCACGCCCGCGCCGGAAGTGCGGGGCATCGGGAAGGCGGCCCACGGCCTGTCCGTCGTCGAACTGGAGCGCAAGAACACCGGCAAACCGTGGAGCTACATCCAGGGAGCGCCGCTGAACCGCAGGTTCCTCACCACCACACCATACGAGCTGACCGGGCCGGCAGCAGGGTCCGCGTTGGTCCGGACCATCGATGATCCCTCGGGCCGTACCATCCTCGGCACGCTCGGCAACTGCGCCGGCGGTACCACGCCCTGGGGGACCATCCTGTCGGGTGAGGAGAACTTCAACGGATACTTCGTGAGTGAGGGAACCAGCGCCGGCGATCGCCGCTACGGGCTGACAGCCAAGCCGACCGGACGAGGCTGGGAAACCGACGAGGCGCGGTTCGACACCCGCAACCCGGGCTATGAGAACGAGAAGCACCGATTCGGCTACATCATCGAGGTGGATCCCTTCGACCCGACCTCCACGCCCCGCAAGCACTCCGCACTCGGCCGCTTCAAGCACGAGGGCGCGAACATCTCGGTGGCTCCCGACGGCCGCGTAGTGGCCTACTCGGGCGACGACGAGCGCTTCGACTACCTCTACAAGTTCGTGTCCAAGAACGTAATGCAGCCCGGGAACACGCCGGAGGCCCGTCGCGCCAACATGGAGCTGCTCTCGGAAGGCTCGCTGTACGTGGCGCGGTTCCAGGGAAATTCCACTGCTGAGATCGATGGCTCCGGAGCGGTCCCCTCGGACGGTGCGTTCGACGGCGTCGGGGAGTGGCTGCCGCTGCTCATCGACAACGAATCGGTGGTCGAGGGTATGAGCGCCGCCGAGGTCGCCGTGTTCACGCGGCTGGCGGCGGACAGGATGGGGCCCACCAAGATGGACCGGTGCGAGGACGTCGAGCCGAACCCCGCCACGGGCAGGGTCTATGTCGCCTGCACCAACAACACCAACCGGGGTACCGGAGCCAACGCGGCGGCTGATGAAGCAAATCCCCGCACGGTGAACCGCGACGGCCACGTGGTCGAGATGGTGGAAAACGGCGGGGACGCCACGGCGCTGCGCTTCACCTGGAACCTGCTGATGGTGTGCGGCGATCCCGCCAAGAATCCCACCACCTACTTTAGCGGCTACCCGATGGACCGGGTGTCGCCGATATCCTGCCCCGACAACCTGGCCTTCGACTCCGCGGGCAACCTGTGGATCTCCACGGACGGGCAGCCCGGCACCATCGGCTACTGCGACGGCCTGTTCAAGGTGGGACTCGAGGGCGCCGAGCGCGGGAGGGTCGAGCAGTTCCTCGCCGTCCCCCGTGACGGCGAGACCTGCGGGCCGATCATCCATGACGCCGACGGCAGCGTCTTCGTCGCCGTCCAGCACCCGGGCGAGGACGGCGACTGGGAGAACCAGGTGTCCCTCTTCCCCGACTACGTCCCGGCGGGTCAATCGCCCCGCAAGGGCGAAGG
>NZ_KI914803.1:26805-30413 GCF_000520535.1 Arthrobacter sp. H41 | reverse complement strand
GCACCATCCAGAAACTGCCGGTACTCGAAGACGGTACCGCCCAGTTCACGGAGCAGATCCGAATACTTCCCCGCGGTAGCCGCACCACCGTCCATGGTCTCGTGATTGGCGCTCTCGGGGGGCGCCTACAGCGTCGACCAAGGCTGGCGCAGAGCAGGAAAAAACTAGTGGCCCAAGGAGGAACCCACGCAGGAGGAAGCCGAGCATCTCATCGCAGGCGGGCCCGTCGATGTCTTGCTCGCCCACGATGTACCGGCCTCCGTTCCTATGAAGGGCGAATTCGACCTGCCCCCGCACATTGCGGAGCGAGCTGAGGAAACAAGGCGGTTGCTGGACTCCGTCATCGAACGCCTCCGGCCACCTGTGGTGTTTTGCGGCCATTGGCATCAACGCCGACAGCATTCGATGACGCATGCCGAGGGCACTGAGACGCGAGTGCATGTCCTTGGCAAGGAGCTGAACCGGGAGGGCAATGCCGTCCTCTTGAGATCGACCGACACCGGGTCCCTGGCGGTCGAACCGCTATTCGTCACAGGTCGGTGAGTAATCGCGATTCGTTGCTCAGCCATGTGAAGTTCACGTCGAGACCGACGAGAGGGAACTGTCCATGAGTCGGCAATCGGAAATTCGGTCGGCGCCGCCAGCGGAAAGCAGGTATCAGACGAACCATGGAGCGTCCAGATGCGGGGTGACCTAGTGGAGCACACGCCAAGTCGTGGTTTTCGTTGGTGAAGGTTCCGGATCGCCCCTCGACTCTTCATCTGCAACCGACAAGCCTGTCGTAGGAGGCGAAAGCTTCAGACCCCGGGCAACGTGAACCCACCTCGAAGGTGGCTGGGACTAAAGCAAGCTCACGGGCACCGCTGTGGTGTGGACTCGAACAGCAGTCTGGAAATGCCATGTACATTGAGACGAATCTCGCGGCTCCGTCTCAATTGAGTTGGCATCGACCCTTGTCAGAGGTTGCAAGGGTCGCCAGCTCCAGTGAGACCGGACACAGTCCTTCGTGCTCCCCTGGTGCTTGCATGGAGCGCTCGAGAGCGTCCTCCTTGTTCCGTCAAGCAGTCCTGCTCGAGGATGTATTTTACGTAACGTATCAGTCGGAGCCTCCGCCCAGTACGTCCACGTGCACGTGGTCGAGATGCCGCAGAATTTCGTTGCCGGGCTCAGGGGCGTCGTAATCGTGCCACCGCCCGCTAGAGGTGTGGACGCTCCAGAACCGGTCGTCGAAGATCACGTACTGGATGTCCAGGTCCTCGGCATGGGCGACGAGCCAGTGGGCCAGCATCCACCCCTCGCGCCGGTTCTCCTCGGTCACCGGACGGAAGAAGATGTCGATGGCCCGGCCATCGTAGTGCGTCGAATCAGCGCCATGCCCCTGACCGACTCCCCCCGGGGCGAACCCGCCCAGGCTCTGGTCACCGAATACCTCGGTCATCGCCTCGCGCAGCCGCTCAGCGCGCGGGGTCAAGCCGGTGCCGGTCAGCTGCTGCACCTGTAGGTCGGTGGCTGCTGAGCCCCGGCAGCTCAGACTGGGGCCGGCGTCTACGGAAGGACCCTCGGCCAATTGCTGAAGCACAGCCTCATCGATGCCGGAGGTGTCCGGGGCCTCCATCCCACGGGCCAGGAGCGCCACAGCCGTCGTGGCCAGCTGCGCTTTCTCCCGGTCGAGCTCGACCTCTCCCTCGGAGGTTTCGACGACGCACTCCGGGCGCTGCAGCAGCGAACCGCCCTCGGCGCGCAGGCCGCTCAGTGAGCCGGGCCCGAGAAGCACCAGCGCCGACGCGAGCATCCCGAGCAGGAGAAGGCCCAGGAGCAGCCGAAGCGGGCGGCGCCGGCCTCCCTGCGTCTCATTCTCCGTCATGAGTGCACGCGCGTGCCGCACGACGGTCTCATGGGTGCCGGTGACGGTGGCCCCAGGAGCCTGGGCGGGATTCCAGCGCAGAGTTCGGCGATTCTGTTGACGATGACGTCCCCTTTCATTGAATGGCAGCGCTCCAGCTGTCAGAGAGGAGGAACTGCTGAAGGTTTAATCGACGGTTGGGGTCGATAGTTCCCACGTGGCCGGGGTCGGCCCCACTCCCCTACCACTGGGATGACTTCTCCGAACGACGAAGCGTGCGATCATCCTGCGCAGGAACGGGCACTGCGGATGTTCGCCCTGTTTTCATGAAACGAGCATCAGGGGCCCGGGGGCCGCCTCGGTCAACGACGGCGGCGCTCAGGGTCGAGCCAGTAGTTGCTGAAGCCTGCGTCGTCGGGATTCACGTTGGTGGCGGGCGGGACGATCTCGTCGATCCGGTCCAGCGTCGCCTGGTCGAGTTCCACGGAGGCAGCATCGAGCTGCGACTCGAGCTGCTCCATGGTGCGGGGTCCGATGATCGCACTCGTGACCGCCGGATGCCGGAGCACGAACGCCAGAGCCAGGTGGACGAGCGGAACGCCAAGGTCGTCCGCCAAGGCTCCGAGCTGATCCGCCGCGTCGAGCTTGGCCGCGATCTTCGGGTCAGCCAGGTCGGGGGCCTCCTTCTGCGAACCGCGGCGCGTGGAGGGAAGGTCCCGGCCCTTGCGGTACTTCCCGCTCAGCCAGCCACCGGCCAGCGGACTCCACACGAGGGTCCCCATTCTGTGCCGGTGGGTGGTCGGAAGAAGGTCAGCCTCGATTCCACGCACGAGCATGGAGTAGGGCGGCTGCTCCGTCACGAAGCGCGCGGTGTGGTTCTGGCGTGAGGCCCATTGCGCCTCGACCACCTGGGAGGGCTGGAAGGTCGAGGAGCCGATATAGCGCACCTTGCCCTGCCGGACCAGATCATCCAGCGCCCCGAGCGTCTCTTCGACGTCGGTGTGCTCATCCGGTCGATGCATCTGGTACAGGTCGATGTAGTCGGTGCCCAGACGCCGCAGCGAGTCTTCGACGGCCCTCATGATCCATCGGCGGGNCCCGCCGCGGTAATTCGGTTGTTGCTTCATCCCGTTGAAGAACTTGGTGGCGATCACCAGGTCCTCGCGGCGGCCGTGCTGGGCGATCGCCTGCCCGAGGATCTCCTCCGACTCCCCGTACGCGTAGATATCGGCGCTGTCGAAGAAGTTGATCCCCGAATCGATCGCATGGCGGATGATCCGAATGGATTCCTGGTGGTCCTTGTTCCCCCAGTTCCCGAACATCATGGTGCCGAGGCAGAGGCGGCTGACCTCCACTCCGGTGCGGCCGAGGGAGGTGGTGGGCTGCGTGGAATCTCGTTCGGACATGGAGCTCATGCTACGCCCGGCGGGGGCGGTGCCGGAGGTTCCGGACATGGCCCGGAGCCGGGAGGTATCTCCCGGCGATCACCAGGTCCTCGCGGCGGCCGTGCTGGGCGATCGCCTGCCCGAGGATCTCCTCCGACTCCCCGTACGCGTAGATATCGGCGCTGTCGAAGAAGTTGATCCCCGAATCGATCGCATGGCGGATGATCCGAATGGATTCCTGGTGGTCCTTGTTCCCCCAGTTCCCGAACATCATGGTGCCGAGGCAGAGGCGGCTGACCTCCACTCCGGTGCGGCCGAGGGAGGTGGTGGGCTGCGTGGAATCTCGTTCGGACATGGAGCTCATGCTACGCCCGGCGGGG
>NZ_KI914803.1:3087-26705 GCF_000520535.1 Arthrobacter sp. H41 | reverse complement strand
GGTATCTCCCGGCTCCTGGCCATGTCGCGACCGGTGTTACTCGACCTGGACGGTCATCATCCCGACCGAGTTGGACTGGATGACCTCGATCTTCGTGCCCGTGCCGGCGACGACGACGGAGCCGCCGGGGTTGGCGGCGTCATAGTAGGCGTTGGGGTCGGTGTCGTCGAAGACGGCGACCCCGGGCTGCGACGGCGCGGTGAGCGTCGTCATGCCACCAGACAGCTGGCGGTGAAGATCAAGCGCATCGGTGGCCTGCTTGCCGAAGGTGGCGTCGTAGCTCTGGATACGGTTACGCACCACAGTGCCGTCCGACCAGATGAGTGCCTTCGCATGCGCATCCACCGGCAGGGCAAGGCCCGCGCCGGGGTGCTGGCGGACGTTGTTATTGCGCTGCGCAGTGTTCCAGTACGGGATGCTCAGCCCGTCCTGGTAGGCGAAGTGCTCCACCGTGTCCGGCGCGGTGATACCCCACCCGAAGTTGTAGGGGCCGGTGGCAAGGGTTGCGTCGTAGCCTGCGTACTGGCGGTTCTCCGCGATGTAGAAGCGGTTGTTGCCGGCCGCGTCCTTCGGAAGGTTCACGACGACGGCCTGCGGAGCCTTCGTGGCATGGTACGACGGGCCGATCTTATGGGTCGACTTCACGCCGGCAGTGGCCACTTCATAATCCAGCCAGCCCAACTGCAGCTTTTCCCATGCGCCCATATGGTTCGGTGTGGTGCCGATCGAGCCGTCCCCGTGACCGAGCCAGGAGCCGGAGCTCATGAGCGTCCAGAAGCCCGTGCCGTTCTCGCCGCCGCTCGTGTCGTAGAGGTCGGGCAGGCCGAGGTCATGACCGTATTCGTGTGCGAAGACGCCGAGGCCGACGTTCTCGGGCTCCGTGGTGTAGTCGCGGATCCAGACCTCGGAGTCACCGATCCTGATCCCGCCGAAGGGGTTTGCTGCGGGCCCCGAGGTGCCGTGCCCTGCCCGGCCGACAGCCCAGCGGTGTGACCAGATGGCCGAGGATGCTGCGCCGGCTTCCTCGCCCTCACCTGCGTGGATGGCCTGAAAATGGTCGATGTAGCCGTCGGCCTCGTTGAAGTCGCCGTCCTTGTCGAAGTCGTAGCGGTCCCACTGATCGAAGGATGCGAGGTATGCGTCAATGTCTGCAGGGGTTTTGCCGCCGGTAATCTGCGCGTCGTACCAGGCGTCGGCGGTGTCCTGGACGAATCGGGTCATGTCCGTCTGGCTTTCGGTCTCACCGTAGCTTGCCGAGTTGTAGGGGACGGTCACCCACTCGCTGACATCGCCGTCGACCGTGTAGCGGCCGCTGGACATTTCCTCGTAGACGCCCTTGAGTGACTCGTCCTCCTCGCTGAAGAACATGTCCAGGAAGTGCTCGCGATCGAACGTGTCCGACCAGTAAGTGGAGTTGTCCACCGCACGGTTCGGTTCCTTGATGGTGTTGCGCTCCGGTCCAGGCGCTGAAGCCGGGAATCGGGGATCCACCTGGTCCCCGAAGTCGACGAGGAAGGAGAGAATCTGGTCGCTTTCCTGCAAGCCGTACTGCGCCCACTGACCGGGGGCGATCTGGACTGCTTTCGAGCCGTTGCGGTCCTCCACTTCGGCTTCACCGGAGATGACCTCTTCCACGGCCTGCTGGTTGAGCTCGCGGCATTCTTCGGCCACGGAGTCGGAGCGATCGTCGGCCTTTGCGACAGCGCCGTCCGCACTCGGCGAGGCGGTGAAGGATGAGGTGGTCGATTCGGCGGGCGGGACCGTAGCGGCACCGGGTGTCGCTATTGCGCTCACCGGGGTCAGGACGACGGCGCTGGTCACGGCAAGCGCCATCGCGCACCGCAGCCCCCGGGTTCGGGTGTTTCTGTTCAAAGGGTTCTCCTCAGTGACTATCCCAGCTGAAGCGAGGCACTGTCGGTTCAGTACCTGCTGTGACGAACGTGTTGACTGAGGCACATGTTCTAGATGGGACAGTAGCACCGCCGTAGATCCGTGTCCCGGCAAACTTCTGACTGCGGGCGCTTTTCGTGCCTGCTCTGGCAGAAAAGCGGTCCTGCTCGTATATTGCCGTTCCCGAACGGTTCATCGGCTCTGTGGCCGTCCGTGGCACCGCTGCGAACAGTAGCCCGTTGCGCATCAGTGTTCTCGGGTTCAAGCACGGGTTCCAAGCTTCGGCCTGCTGCTCCGGTGGCGGGCGAGGCCAACGGACGTTCCATCGATAGGCTTGGCCATGCGACGGTTGGATCACCCAACCCGCCACGACCTGAGCGGGATCGCCCGGTAGGAGCAATATTGGACACGCGGAAGCTGAAGTATTTCCTGGCAGTCGTTGATCACGACGGGTTCAACCGGGCGGCAGAGCACCTGTTGATCGCCCAGCCATCGCTTTCCCAGACGATCGCCGGCCTGGAACGGGACCTCGGCATTCCCCTGTTCCACCGGATTGGACGACGGGTGGTGTTGAGCGAGGCAGGCAAGGAGCTGGTGGGTCCTGCCCGGCTCGTCATGAGGGACCTCGACGCAGCACAGTCAGCAGTCCAGGCTCTCCGCGGTGTCCGCAGCGGCCGGTTGGACATCACCACCATGCCGTCCCCTGGAATCGAACCACTCACGTCGATGGTGGCAAGCTACACCCGGTCACACCCCTCGGTCAGGCTTAACATCGGAGCTGCGTTCACCCCCGAGGACGTGATCGAAGCAGTCCGGAACGGCAACTTCGAACTGGGTCTTGCCGGTTCCCACGAGCCCATCCGAGTGCCTGGGGTCAATGTCCTTGAGCTCGGCCGACAGCCGCTGATCCTCATCGTCAATCCACAGGCTGACCGCTTCGGCTCCGGAAACGCCATCCAGCGGGAAGACCTCGCCGGACACCGCCTGATAGCCAGCCAGCGCGGGTCACTGATGCGATGGCTGGTGGATGATGCGCTTGCCCGCGGGGTCGATACGGAAATCGTCGTCGAGGTGGCCCACCGTACATCAGTGCTTCCCCTGGTCCTGGGCGGGATCGGCCATGCCGTGATGCCGTCCTCGTGGGCCCCTCTGGCCCAGAAATCCGGCCTTCGGACCCTCGTCATCGAGCCCGTGTCGTATCTGAATGTGGCCCTCCTGAGCCGGTTGACGAACCTCACTCCCGCGGCGCAGTCGTTTCTCGCCGTGGCCCGGCGGTCCGCCCGGGTGGACTGACTGCCGTTGATAGGTTGGGCCTATCTGCCGTATCGAATCTTGGTCTTGGACGCCCGCTCGGGGCTGGAAGTCTACTTGTTGAGGAACCGGCAGTCCCACACTGCTAACACTCAACCCAGGAGGTCGGCAATGGGCGCCACCCAGACATTCGATATTGCATCCATCCCCGCGGACGGGATCGGCAAGGAAGTCGTGGCCGCAGGCCGGCGTGTCCTCGACGCCCTGGCCGATAATTCCTCCGGTAAGTTCGCCTTCAACTGGACCGAATTCCCCTGGGGATCGGAATACTACGAGCAGACCGGGCAGATGATGGCCGCTGACGGGCTCGAAACCCTTCAAGCGTTCGACGCCATCTACTTCGGTGCTGTGGGTTGGAAGAACGTGCCCGACCACATCAGCCTCTGGGGACTGCGGCTGAACATCACCCAGAACTTCGACCAGTGGGCCAACGTGCGGCCCGTGAGGTTCCTGCCCGGAATCCAGTCGCCCCTGCGCAAGGCCGACACGACGGAACTCGATTGGGTTGTAGTGCGCGAGAACAGTGAAGGCGAATATGCCGGGCTGGGTGGACGCAATCTGAGTGGTCGTGGGCCGGGCAACGAGGTTGCCTTACAGACTGCGCTCTTCACCGAGAAGGGGTGTGAACGCATCATGCGTTTCGCCTTCGATCTGGCACGCACCCGTATCGTGAAAAAAGTCTCCAGTGTCACCAAGTCCAATGCGCAGCAGTACGGCATGGTCCTGTGGGACGAGACCTTCCACCGGGTCTCGGCTGACTATCCCGACGTGCAGACCGAAAGCGTGCTGGTGGATGCAATGAGCGCGAAGTTCGTCCTGCGCCCCGAAGACCTCTCCGTCGTCGTCGCATCCAACCTCAATGCGGATATCCTGTCCGACCTCGGCTCAGCTCTTGCCGGCAGCCTCGGTCTGGCCGCCAGCGCCAACCTCAATCCCGAACGGCGCTTCCCGAGCATGTTCGAACCGGTGCACGGCACCGCACCCGACATCGCCGGCAAGGGCATCAGCAATCCGATCGGCGCGATCGCCAGTGCCGCCCTCATGCTGGACCATTTCGGCCTGCACGAGGAAGCCCGCCTCGTAGAGGCGGCGATCGAACAGACGACGGCGGCCGGCCACCTCACGCAGGACGTGGGAGGCAACACCAGCACCGAGGCAGTAACCGACGCCGTCGTCGAGGCCCTCGTCCGGAGCTTGGCTGCCGTCTAGCAGGCTGAGCCGCCGCCGGTAGCCGGACGAGCCGGCAAGCGGAGATCGAAGTGCTCTCCGTGCCCGCGCCGGCAGCCTCGGTGCGGGCATGGAGAGCTGCCAAAGACGTTACCCAGCGGTCATCCGGGGTCCGGTGTAGGACTCAGCGCGGCCTTGCCGCTGAGCACGGCCAGAATGTTGTCGACAGCAAGGTTCGCCATGCGCTCGCGCGTGGCGTGCGTTGCTGATCCGACGTGTGGAAGGGCCGCGATGCGCGGGTGGAGCAGGACGGGCGCAGACGGATCGCGGAGGGGCTCCGTCTCGAACACGTCAAGGCCCGCCGAGTGAATTTGCCCGCTGTCGAGGGCCGCAAGCAGCGCTGCGGTGTCCACGACCGGTCCACGTGCGGTGTTGATGAGGGTCGCGGTGTTCCTCATCCTGCTGAGCTCCGCCGTACCGATCAGGTGCCGGGTCTCCGGCGCTAGCGGCACGTGCAGCGACACGATGTCGGAGCGTTCGAGCAGTTCGTGCCAGGGAACCGCGCTCGATAGTTCGTTGGTGCCGGTTCGGGAGAGGCTGTGAAGTACGGTCATACCGAATCCTTCGGCCCGGCGAGCCACGGCCCTCGCGATCTGGCCGAACCCTGCCAGCCCGAGGGTTGCCCCCGCTACGTCGAGTCCGAGATGCTCATCGAATCGGGTACGCCGCCAGTTACCGGAGCGGAGGTCCCCGTTCGCTCCGATCAATAACCGCCGGGCAAGGAGAATGAGCGCAAAGGTGGTGTCTGCAGTGGTCTCGAAAAGGACGTTCGGGGTGTTCGTGACGATCACCCCGCGATCCTTGGCGGCCTCGACGTCCACGCTGTCGAACCCTGCATGCGGCAACGCAACGATCTTCAGATTCGATGCGGCCTCGAAAAAAGCGCGGTCCACCGAAGCGTAGACCGCGAGCAAAGCGTCCGCGTCCCGAGCGAATGCCCGAAGTGCCGCCCCGGACGCGGGGACGATTTCGTCGTCGGGCCAGAACACGACGTCGGCGTGTTCCCGGAGGCGCTCTATTCCTGAGCCGGGCAGCGACGAACGCGTGACCGCGACCACGGGACGGCGCTGCCGGGGCGCCTCCGGAATCTCCATTGTGTCTCCTGTCGGCAATGCCGGGATCTGTCAGCCGCTCAGCGAGCGCATCACTGAGTAGAGGTCGCTTTTTCCTTCGAAACCGATTCCCGGGAGGTTCGGCATGGTGATGTAGCCGTTTTCGACCTCGACGCCGTCGGGGAATCCGCCGAACGGCTGGAACAGGTCAGGATAGGATTCGTTCCCCCCCAGGCCCAGTCCCGCGGCTATGTTCAGGGACATCTGGTGTCCCCCATGGGGAATGCAGCGCGTCCGGGACCAACCGTGCTCGTCGAGCATCGACAGGGTGCGCAGGTATTCCACCAGGCCGTAGCTCAGCGCGCAGTCGAACTGCAACCAGTCCTTATCGGGTCGGAGACCGCCGTAACGGATGAGGTTGCGGGCGTCCTGCATCGAGAACAGGTTCTCCCCCGTCGCGAGCGGCTTCGCGTAGACACCGGCCACCTCGGCCTGGGCCTCGAAGTCGAGGGGATCCACCGGTTCCTCGTACCAGAACAGGTCATATGACGACAGCGCCTTTGCGTACTCCACCGCTGTCCGTGCATCGAAACGCCCGTTGGCGTCGACGGCCAGCCGCTGCCCCGGGCGAAGCATCCCCAGCACTGCTTCGATTCGCTGCATGTCCTCAACCAGGGAAGCTCCGCCGATTTTCGCCTTGACCGTCGTGTAGCCCCGGTCGAGGTAGCTCTGCATCTCGTCACGGAGCCCCTGAATCCCGCGACCCGGTTGGTAATACCCTCCGGCGGCATAGACGAACACTCTGTTGTCCGCCCGCCCGTTGCCGTGGCGCTCGGCCAGCAACTGAAAGAGGGGCTTGTTCTCGATCTTCGCCACCGCGTCCCACACGGCCATGTCCATCGCTCCGACGGCGACCGACCGTTCACCGTGTCCGCCCGGCTTTTCATTCGCCATCATGACGTCCCAGATCCGGCTGGGGTCGAGGTTCTCCCCCGTGTCATCGAGCAGGTCTGCGTCATCAGCGGCCATCACCCGCGGAATGAAACGCTCCCGCATCATCGATCCTTGCCCGTACCTACCGTTGGAGTTGAACCCGTAGCCGACCACGGGGCGTCCGTCGCGCTGAACATCGGTGATTACTGCGACCAGGCTCAATGTCATCTTGCTGAAGTCGATGAAGGCATTCCGGATCGACGAGCTGATGGGCAGGGTTTCCTCGCGGATTTCAACGATTCTCACGCGGTTGCTCCTGCTTTCGACACTTGATCAAACGCTGCCACGAGCGCGTCGGATACTTCGTCAGTGGTTGAGGAACCACCGATGTCGGCCGTCCGCACACTCGTCTTCTCGAGAACGTGCTCCATGGTGTCAAGCAGCGCCTTCCCTGCTTCCTCCTGCCCCAAATGGTCAAGCATCATGGAGGCGGCCCATACCTGGCCCATCGGGTTGGCCTTGCCCTGACCTGCGATATCGGGCGCTGAACCGTGGACGGGCTCAAACATCGACGGAAACGTTCCCTCGGGGTTCAGGTTCGCCGACGGAGCTATGCCGATACTGCCGATGATGGCGGCGCCGAGGTCAGTGAGGATGTCACCGAAGAGATTGGATGCAACGACGACGTCGAAGCGGGCCGGGTCCAGCACGAACAGCGCAGCGAGGGCATCGATGTGATACTCGGAAATCTTCAGGTCGGGGTGTTCCACTCCGAGCTCTCTCAAAATCTCATCCCAGAACGGCATGGTGTGGATGATGCCGTTCGATTTGGTTGCCGAGGCCAGAATTCCCTTGCGCTGCTGGGCGAGATTGATGGCGTAGCGCATAGCGCGCTCGACGCCGAACCTGGTGAAGACCGACTCCTGGATGGCGAGTTCCTGGGGAGTCCCCCGGTACAGGCGTCCTCCGCTTTCGGAGTACTCCCCCTCGTTGTTCTCGCGCACCACGAGGAAATCGATGCCCCCAGCGGGGATCTTCCTCAGCGGACTCTCGATTCCGGCAAGAAGCTTCACCGGCCGCAGGTTGATGTACTGCTGGAAGGCACGCCGGATGGGAATGAGCAGTCCCCAGAGCGAGACGTGGTCGGGCACTCCCGGGAAACCCACTGCTCCGAGGAAGATCTGATCGCACTCCGCCAGCTGCTCGATGCCGTTCTCGGACATCATCCGACCCGTACGGGAGTAGTACTCGCATCCCCAGTCGAATTCCTCCCATTCGAAGGAGAAGCCGTACCTTTGGCCCGCGAGTTCGAGGAGCTTCTGCGCCGGCGGCATCACTTCGGTGCCGATTCCATCACCAGGGATGACGGCAATGTGGTAGTTCGGTGTTGTCATGAGGTACCTCCGGGGTTACAGGGAAAGTTCGGGCAAGGTGACGTACAGGACCTGGGTGAAGGCAAGGTAGAAAGCCCCGACGACGGCGACGGCCACGCCCAGATCCAGGGCGATATTTTTCAGCGTGGGCCGTTCGGTGCGCATCATCACGGCGACCAGGGTGAAAAAGAGGATGCCACCGATGAGATAGCCGAGTACAGGAAGCGAGATGACCCAGGCGATCAGGAGAAGGAGGGCCCGGCCCAGGTCCCGATATCCCAGCCGACCGGTGGTGTCCCAGCCGCTCTCGTGCCGCCAGAGCACACCGCGGGCGATCAGCATCACGCTGAGCAATGCGAGCACGGCCATCACCACGTCGGGGAAAAGCCCCCCGTAATCGCTGGTGTAATCCCGCTGGATCCAGAAGATGAAGCAGAAAATCAGGACGACGAAGCCGCCAATTATGTTTCCCATATCAATCGTTCTCTGCTCGATCGGCAGCGACAGCCGGTGCTGCCTCTGGGAGGTTTTTTCGGGCTCGTCTCTTCTGCACCATCGGCCAAACCGCTGAGATCAGGCACATCGCAATGAGGATGAGGCTGATCGGCCGCGTGAAGAACGTTGTCCACGGCATGTCCGCACCCGACGACGTAAGGATGCCCTGTACGAGGCCGGTCTCAGCAATCGATCCGAGCACCAGACCGAGGACGATCGCCGCTCCCCCGATGCCGACGCGCTGCAGCAGGTACGCCACGATCCCGAGTGCGAGCATGATGAACACGTCAAAAACCGAGCTCCTGATGGCATAGGCGCCGATGATGGAGAGGACTGTGATCGAGGGGGCGAGATAGCGGACAGGCAGGGCCATGACTCCGCGCTGAAGCCCTCGTCCTGCAATGAGACCCACGGGAACCATCATGATGGCCGACACTGCCAGGGCAAGGATGAAGGTGTACACCAGTGTTCCCGAGGTCTCGAAGAGCTCAGCGCCCGGACGCAAGCCGTGCAGCAGCAGCACCCCGAGGATGATCGCATCGGGCGGCGTTCCCGGTACGCCCAGGGTGAGGGTGGGAATGAACCCGCCGCCGACCGTTCCGTTGTTTGCCGACTCCGACGCGATGACACCGTCGATCTCACCCTTGCCGAAAGTCTCAGGATGCTTCGAGGCCCGTTTTGCCTCGTTGTACGCGACGAGGTTCGCGACACTGCCACCGGCTCCTGGAAGGATTCCGACGGCGGTGCCGATCAATGACGACCTCAGGAGGTTCACCGGTCGGCCGAGGATGTCCTTCACCATGCCGAACAGGCCGGCCTTCTTGCCGTTATCGTCAGCCATTTGAGCATCGCGGGTCCGCAACGCAATAAGGCGGATGACTTCCGGCACCGTGAAGAGGCCGATGAGCGCCGGCACCAGTGGAACTCCGCCCTGAAGCATGGGGTCGCCGAAGGTGAATCTGACGTCACCTCCGACGGGAGCAATGCCGATCGTTGCGATGAGCAGACCGATGAGGCCGCCGATCAGCCCCTTGAGGAGGGACCCCGAGGCAAGACTCGCGATGATCGTGAGGCCGAACATCGCAACCCAGAAGTACTCCTGGGGACCGAACCGCAAGGAAAAGGATGCGAGCGGAGGCGCAAGGAAGATCAATGCGACAACGCCGATGATCCCACCCACGAATGAGCCCATTGTTGCTCCGACGATCGCGTACTCGCTGCGGCCCTGGCGGGTCAGAGGGTACCCGTCCAAGGCTGTGGCAATCGAGGACGGCGTCCCGGGGGCGTTGACAAGAATCGCCGTGAACGCGCCGCCGTAGATTGCGCCCATGTAGAAGGCACCGAGCAGGACCAGTCCCGGCGTCGGATCCATCGCGAAGGTGAAGGGGACGAGCAGCGCGACACCCATCGTCGCGCTGAGTCCAGGCATTGCCCCGAGGGCCATGCCGCTCAAGGTGCCGATCAGCACCAGGAGCAGCATGGAGGGGGCAAGGTTGGCCAGCAGGCCTTGCCCGAGTGCTTCGAACATGTCAGGGGACCATTCCGAGCCTGGTCAGCAGGTCCTCGTAGACGGCCGTCCGCTCTTCGGTGAGTGCGGCTGCCTCGTCGGGCCCGTAGTTTTCCAGTACGAATCCCTGCTCTTCGAAGGCCTTGATGAGTTCGGGGTCCTCGTTCACCTCCTGGAAGGCGTCCGCGAGGGTCTGGACGATCTCATCAGGCGTTTCCTTGGGTACGGAGACCCCACGGTACGCGCCGTCCACGAGGTCGTAGCCCTGCTCGGCAAATGTCGGCACGTCAGGGAAACTTTCCATCCGTTCCTCAGTTGCCACGGCGATGGCCCGCACTTGATCCCCCAGCTGCGAAATCTGCGGGGTGTAGGACATCAGCGCGTCCACATGCCCTCCCAGAAGAGCGGGCACTGCCGTACCCGTGCCGGAGAACGGCGTGTAGGTGAGGTCGATACCGGCCATGTCCGACAGCATCAGGGTGCCGATATGGTTCGCCGTGAAGTCACCGCTACCGCCCACGGAGATCGCTCCGGGATTTTCCTCGGCCGCAGCGATGAAGTCATCGAGGGTCTGGATATCGCTGTCCGCAGGCACCAGCAGGACATTCGGCGTGCTTTGGAAGATATACACCTGCTTGAGGTCTTCGGTAGTGTACCCCGCGTCGCCGCGCAGCATGGGCTGCAGAATGATGTGCGGAAGGTTGCTACCCATGATCGTGTAGCCGTCAGGCGCGGTACGGGTCAGCTCCGACCACCCGAGCGCTCCGCCGCCACCGGGCTTGTAGGACACGTTGACAGTCTGACCAAGGATTTCGCTCAGTTTTTCCTGCTGCAGCCGTGCGGTGATGTCGGATTCCCCTCCGGCATCGAAGGGAAGAACGTAGTCGATTCGCTTTTGCGGGTACTCAGCGGCAGCTCCGCCACCACCACCACCACATCCCGTTGCTGCCAGAGCGAGGGCGACCATTCCGATGACAGAAGTGAACATACGACGGCTCTTCATCTTTACCTCCATTGGTAAGCGTTAGCGCTGATCATGTCGTGCAGTGCTGGTTCGTACGGCTGGCACGTGAACAAGTGCCAGCCCTGTACCACCGTAGGGGTCGCGCCGGACGCGGCCATGCAGTGAAGACTAATCGCGCCAGAACTTCGTGTCGCAGACAGAAATCCTCTTACACGTATAGGAAATACCTATCCCACCCGGTCAGCGCGTTATGCCGGGGGGAACTGGTGCGCGGGAGTGGCAGATGTCCGGGCACGGTGGAGGCGAGATGCCGGCTGAAATTCCCAGGTCAAGCACAGAATCAGCGTCAACGTCGAATCCGGGCACACATCGGGTCATGGTTCGCTCAGGATCACGGGAGAAGAGAGCCGGCGGCGGCTGGGGGGTGCCTGGTCTCAGGAGGCACAACGCCGCCGGCTCTCGAATAGGGGACTGCCACGCCGACGCGATTCACGGGCCGATCGGGGCCTGGTATCGGGTTGGTGAGCAGTGAGGTGAATCGGTGTTGGATGACGCCGAACTCACTCCCATGACTTTATGGAGGACGCTCCTCCCCACACACGAGTACTCACCACTCGAATTCGACCTGCCGCACTACCTACCTACTCGATTCGCTGGCGGCGGCCGACTCAGTCACCTGAGTACGCGCGCTCCAGCACTCCGATTTCGAGCTTCTCCATCGTCAGCATCGCGGCCAGTGCACGCTGGGCGCCGGCCGCGTCCTCACCGCCGATCAGCGACGGCAGGGCGGTCGGCACGACCTGCCAGCTCACTCCGTACCTGTCCTTGAGCCAGCCGCATCGACCCGCCTGTCCTCCGTCGGCTGTCAAGGAATCCCAATAGTGATCCACCTCGTCCTGGCTGGTGCAGCCGATCTGAAAGGATACAGCGTCACTGAAAGCCGCCGCAGGGGCACCGTTCAGGGCGAGGAAGGGCCGTCCGTCGAGTTCGAAGGACACACTTACGGCCGGAGCATCGTCGCCGGCTCCGGACCGTGCGACAGTGAGAATCCGCGAGTTGCGCACCACAGCCGTATAAAGGGCAGCAGCTTCTTCTGCCTCACTTTCGAACCAGAGGCAGGGCGTGATAGCACTCATGACCAATTCCTTTCCGGGCTGCATGTCCGCGCCGTTGTCGTCGTCGTCGTCGTCGTCGTCGTCGGATGATTGTTCAGCGCCGACGCTAGTCCACGCGCCCTGCGCCATCAAGACCTAGGCTGGAGGTATGCCGAAACCTCCTCCCACCCGTTCCACCTTTCCTTGGCTTGGCTGGTTCGCCGTGGACCTGGTATTGATCCTCGGATTCGCTGCTTCCGGACGAAACACCCATGAATCCGGCCTCTCCCCCGCAGGAATCCTCGCTACCGCTGCCCCCTTCCTGATCGCATGCACCACCGCATGGCTGGTGGTGCGGGCCTGGCGGACGCCCAGCCGGGTGTGGCCCACCGGCGTCGGGATCTGGATCATCACCGCAGCACTCGGACTCCTGCTGCGATTCGCCACGGGTGGCGGGATGGCGGTGAGCTTCCAGCTGGTGACCCTTGCTGCCCTCGGCGTACTGCTCCTCCTGCCCCGGCTGGCGGCAATGCTCCCCCACCGGTTCGGTGGGGGAGCTCCGGGACCGGGTGCTCCGGGACGCGCTCAGGGAGGTACGGTGTTGGAGAACCCCATCCCCGTGAAAGGGCACCGATGATCACCGCTTTCGTCCTCATACAGACCGATGCCTCCCGGATCCCGGAATGTGCCCAGGAGATCTCCGAGATCGAGGGCATCAGTGAGGTGTACTCGGTGACCGGCGAGTGGGACCTGATTGCTGTTGCGCGGGTCACAAAGCACGAGGATCTGGCCGATGTCATCGCCGACCGCCTATCGAAGGTCGAGGGCGTCGAATCCACGACGACGCAGATTGCGTTCCGCTCTTACTCGCGGCACGATATCGATGCCGCTTTCTCCCTCGGCTTCGACACTTAGCAGGACTCCCCGAAGGAGCGCCGCCGCACCGGCGGCTAGAACGACCCGCTCACCGCGACCCAGCGGTCCAGCACCCGTGCTGCCGCCCCGGAATCGATCGACCCGCGCGCCCGCTCCATAGCGGCCGATATACGGGTAATGAGTGCGCCCTCGGAGCTTTCATCGAGCGCAACGAGCCCGGCCGCGGCATTGAGGACGACGGCGTCGCGCACCGGCCCGCGATCGCCCGCGAGCAGCCGCCGCACCACGCCGGCATTGCCCTGGGCGTCCGTACCGCGGAGAGCGTCCACGTCCACGACGGGCACGCCGAATTCGGAAGGATGAACCAGATACTCCTGCACCTTCCCGTTCCGCACCTCCCAGACCGCCGAGGATCCGCTCGTGGTCAATTTGTCGCGGCCGTCACTCCCCCGGAACACCAGGGCCGTGATGCCACGTGCCGCGAGGACTCCTGCCATCAGCGGCGCCATCCGGGCATCGGCGCAACCCACCGCCTGCGCGGCAACCCCTGCTGGATTGCTGAGCGGCCCAAGGAAGTTGAACGCCGTCGGGACGCCCAGCTCTCTGCGCGGTACTGCCACATGCCTCATCGACGGGTGGAACACCTGGGCGAAGCAGAAGGTGATCCCCGCCTGCTCAGCGGTGATCGCAACCTCGGCCGGAGCCAGATCGAGCCGCACACCGAGCGCTTCGATGACGTCGGCAGCACCCGAGGACGACGACGCACCACGGTTGCCGTGCTTGACCACCTTCGCGCCGGCGCCCACCGCGACGAGCGAAGCCATCGTCGAGATGTTCAGCGTATCCAGCCCGTCTCCCCCGGTGCCCACGATGTCGAGTGTTCTCCCGGAGACCGCGATGCGGTTCGCTCGCCCGAGCATGGCCTCGACAAGACCCACCAGTTCATCCACCGATTCACCCTTGGCACGAAGCGCGAGCAGGAACCCCGCAATCTGGGAGTGCGTAGCCTCCCCCGACATGATGCTGTCCATCGCCCAGCGCGTCTGTCCGATCGTCAGATCCCGGCGCGCGATCAGGGTGCCGAAGAGCAGAGGCCACGTGGGACGAGGGCTATGGGAGCTGGAAATCGCAGTCACTCCCCTAGGTTATCTACGAATTGTAGAAAGTCATCCCGCCTGTTCTTCCGCGTGAATAAAGGGAACTCCTGATCATCAACGGGGCATGGCCCCCGACCCACCCCTTTTTGCATTGGTGATCCTGCCGATCTTAGAGACATAATGAACCTGTGACATCTGCGACTCAAGCCCCCAGCGCCGCCGCTCATCCCGCGCTCAACCGCCCCAACATGGTTTCCGTCGGAACCGTCGTGTGGCTGTCAAGCGAACTGATGTTCTTCGCCGGCCTTTTTGCCATGTACTTCACCCTGCGCTCCACTTCGGGCGAGCTGTGGGCACTCGAATCGGACAAGCTCAATGTCCCGTTCGCACTCGTGAACACGATCATTCTCGTGTCCAGCTCCTTCAGTTGCCAGTTCGGCGTCTTTGCTGCCGAGCGTCTCCAGGCACGCCGCACCGGTGGGCTGTTCTCGCCGCTCCGCTGGGGCATGGTCGAATGGTTCTTCCTCACCTTCGTGCTCGGCGGGATCTTCGTCGCGGTACAGGCCTACGAGTACGCGATGCTGGTGTCGGAAGGCGTTGCGCTGTCCTCCAATGCCTACGGTTCAGCGTTCTACATCACCACCGGCTTCCACGGACTCCACGTTCTCGGCGGCCTGATCGCCTTCCTCTTCATCATCGGGCGGGCCTACGCGGCGAAGCGATTCGGTCACTTCGAAGCCACCTCGGCCATTGTCACCTCCTACTACTGGCACTTCGTCGACGTGGTCTGGATCGGTCTCTTCATCATCATCTACTTCCTGAAGTGATCCTCCTGTAGACTTTTCTACTAGCGGTAGAATTCAAGGAAGAAATTCAGAAGCTATGGCAATACGGCAGACAGGAACCATCGCGTGAAGGCATTATCACAGAGCCGGCGTCACCCACTGGCAGCAGTAGCGCTGCTGTTGCTGGCACTGCTTGTCACCGGCGGCGTCTACGCCTTCGCCAGTACTGCCAACGAAGCCAAGGCCCAAACCACCTCGTTCTCCGAGAGTGACGTGGAAGAGGGCAGCAAGCTCTTCGTCGCGAACTGCGCTTCCTGCCATGGCCTCGGTGCCTCGGGCACCGACGCCGCTCCCTCGCTGATCGGCGTGGGCGCAGCGTCCGTGGACTTCCAGGTCGGCACCGGACGCATGCCCATGCAGATGGACGGTCCCCAGGCCCAGGTCAAGCCGGTGCAGTTCACCGACCAGCAGATCCGGCAGATGGCGGCCTACGTGGCCTCACTCGGAGCGGGACCCGCGATCCCGGGCGAGGACATCCTCGATCCTTCGGAGGGAGATTCCTCGAACGGCGGCGAGCTGTTCCGCGTCAACTGCGCAATGTGCCACAACGCAGCAGCCGCCGGCGGCGCACTCACCCGTGGAAAGTTTGCACCGTCGATCGACGGCACGAGCCCGAAGCACGTGTACGAAGCGATGGTCACCGGCCCGCAGAACATGCCTGTCTTCAGTGACGCGAACATCACCCCCGAGGACAAGCAGGACATCATCGCGTTCCTCGACACAATCAATGAGCAGGGCTCCCCGGGTGGAGCCGACCTCGGTGCACTGGGACCGGTATCGGAAGGCCTGTTCACCTGGATCGCCGGACTCGGCGTAATCATTGCCTTCACTGTCTGGCTGACGTCCAGATCCTCCTAGTTTCCAACCCCCTGGGGTTGACGGTTTGTTGACGAATTGCGAATGAAGTAACTAAAGAAAGTTGAGAGGGATCATGGCCGACAGTAGTCACGGCAGTCCGAACACCTCGGCCACCGTAGCTAAGCCGGGCCAGGGCGGCGTCGATACGTTCGAGAACCCTGGCCTCCCGCCGCACCGTCCGCGCCTTGCAGACCGGAACCGGCGCGCGGAAAAGAGGGCCGAACGTCAGGTTGCGCTGCTTTTCGTGATCTCGATCATCGGCACCCTCCTGTTCTTCGTCGGCTATTTCTTCGTTCCGTTGAACGACACCATCGCCCGGCTACGGCTGCAGAACCTGATGCTGGGCCTTGGGACGGCATTCGCGATGCTGGGAATCGGAGTGGGGATCGTGCACTGGGCGAGGACGCTCATGCCCGATCACGAGGTCACCGAGAGCCGCCACGAGATTCGCCCCGAGAAGGACCGCGCGGACGCGGAGAAGATCATCGGCGACATTTTCGAGGAAACCGGGATCAAGCGCCGGCCGCTCATCCGGAACACCCTCCTCGGAGCGATGGTGCTCGCCCCCCTGCCCGCCATCGCCATCTTCCGCGACCTGGGTCCCCTCCCTGGTGACGTCCTCCGGGAAACCATGTGGGAGGCAGGGACGCGCCTCACGCGTGACCCGAGCGGCACCCCGATCCGTGCGGCCGACGTCACGGTCGGCTCCGCATTCCACGTCATTCCCGAGGGACTGAACGAAGCAGAACACAAGCTTGAGGAGAAGGCAAAGGCAGTCGTCCTGCTGATGCGTCTCGACCCCGAAGAACTCAATCCTTCCCCTGGCCGCGAGGATTGGGCCTACGAGGGAATTGTTGCGTACTCGAAGATCTGTACGCATGTTGGCTGCCCGGTAGCGCTGTACGAACAGCAGACCCACCATCTGCTGTGCCCGTGTCACCAGTCGACCTTCGACGTGACGCAGGAGGCCAAGGTCATTTTCGGCCCTGCGGCCCGCCCGCTTCCGCAGCTTCCGATCGATGTCGACGACGAGGGCTATCTCGTGGCGACGAGCGATTTCCAAGAACCCGTAGGACCTAGTTTCTGGGAGCGAGGCTGACCATGAGCAGCTCAACTGCGACACCGGCTTATGAGCCGAAAACGAGTGTCGGCAAAGTCACCAACTATGTCGACTCGCGCGTAGGTGGATCCGCAATGGTCAAGGAGTTCGGGCGGAAGATCTTCCCGGACCACTGGACGTTCATGTTCGGCGAAGTAGCGCTCTACACCTTCGTGATCCTCCTGATCTCGGGAACATTCCTGACCTTCTTCTACGATCCGTCGATGGCGGAGACGCACTACGAAGGAAGCTACCTGCCGCTGCGAGGGGTCGAGATGTCGGTGGCCTACGCGTCATCGTTGGACATCTCCTTCGACATCCGCGGTGGACTGTTCATGCGGCAGGTACACCACTGGTCCGCGCTCCTCTTCGTCGCCGCAGTGGCCGTCCACATGCTCCGCGTCTTCTTCACCGGCGCTTTCCGCAAGCCCAGGGAATTCAACTGGGTCGTAGGCTGCGTTCTGCTGATCATGAGCCTCGCTGCCGGCTTCACCGGGTACTCGCTCCCCGACGACCTGCTTTCCGGGAACGGCCTGCGCATCATCGACGGCGTGATGAAAGCCATCCCCGTGGTCGGAACCTACCTCAGCTTCTTCCTCTTCGGCGGGGAATTCCCCGGCACAGCGATCATCGGCAGGCTGTACGTCCTTCACATCCTCCTGATTCCCGCGCTGATCCTGCTGCTCATCGGCATCCACCTCTTCATGGTGGTCCTGCACAAGCACACCCAGTTCCCCGGCCCGGGCCGCACCAACACGAACGTCGTCGGCTACCCGGTCGGTCCGGTCTACGCAGCGAAGGCCGGCGGGTTCTTCTTCATCGTCTTCGGAATCGTCGCCGCGATCTCCGCTGCGTTCACCATCAACCCGATCTGGAACTACGGCCCCTACGACCCCTCCCCCGTTTCGGCCGGCACCCAGCCTGACTGGTACATCGGGTGGGTCGACGGCGCGCTGCGGTTGATGCCGGGAACGATCGGCGCTTTCGACTTCGAATGGAATATCCCGTTCCCCTGGGGTGTCAACACGCTGTCGCTGAACGTCCTGATCCCGGCCCTCGTCCCGGCTGGAATCGTCTTCATGCTGATGTTCGCCTGGCCCTGGATCGAAGCCTGGGTCACGGGAGACAAGCGCGAGAAGCACCTCCTCGACCGGCCACGTAACGCGCCCACCCGCACGGGGATCGGCGTAGCAGGAGTGGTGTTCTACTGCGTCCTGTGGGCCGCCGCGAGCTCCGACCTCATCGCCACCCACTTCCTGGTGTCGCTCAACGACGTCACCTACTGGCTGCGCTTCCTGGCGATTGCCGGACCGATTCTCGGTTTCATGGTCGCTCGGCGTATCGCCCTGGCCCTCCAGCGCAAGGATCGTGAGATCGCCCTGCACGGCAGGGAGACGGGCCGGATCGTCAGGCTGCCGCACGGAGAGTTCATCGAAGTGCATGAGCCGGTGGACGAGTACAAGCTGTACCGGCTCGTAAGCTTCGACTCCCCCGAGGTGGCCCTGCCGGCGGTGGACGCCAACGGCAAGGTCGGCCTTCCGGAAAAGGTCAGGAGCAGGGCGTCCCGGTTCTTCTTCGAGGACCGCGTGGCTCCGGTGACCCCCTCCGAGCTGAATGCCGCTCACGCCGGCCACCACGGTGAGATCGCCGAGGCCCAGGACCGGGAATCGATCGCGAGCCACTAGCGTCACACGACGACTGGAGAGGGTCCGGACAGCTCAGCTGTCCGGACCCTCTCCAGTTTCATCCGGCAACCACAGATTCGGTTCTCCCATGCACCCCGTGATCCCAGTTCCCCGAGCCGTCAGCGTCACCGCGAAGGTGGTGACCGAGGTCTTCGCTCCCGCTGTGCTGCTCTCGGCACTGCTGGTGATCGTGAGTGTCCACACCGCTGGCTTCCCTGAAGGCATCGGTCCCGGCCTGCTGGCCGTCCTCTTCGTCACAGGCCTCCCGCTGGGAGCCGTGATCCTGCTGGTCCGCGCGGGAAAGGTCACCGACCACCACATCAGCGACCGCCGGCAGCGCGCTCCGATCCTCGGCGGTTCGCTCGTGTCCATCGCCCTCGGGGTGTGGATCCTTCAGGTGATCGACGCGCCGGCGGACCTGATCCGGGCCGTCTTCAGTTCCGTCGCGGGAATCGTCACGGTTCTCGTCGTCAATTTGTTCTGGAAGCTCTCGGCACACTCGGCGGTGGCAGTGTTCTTCTCGATGATTGTCGTGTTCCTCATGGGTGCACCAGGCATCGCGGCACTGGGCATTCCGGTTGCAGTGGGCTGGTCCCGAATAGTGCTGGGCGCACATACTCCTGCCCAGGTCCTGGCGGGCTGGATCGTCGGCGGAGGCATCGCGCTGCTGTACCTGACGCTGGTCGCCTGATTTCCCGCACGGGCGGAGGCAGCGTGGACGGAATTCTGCAGGCGGGTTCTCTCAGCCCAGACGCTTTGAGCTGTACCCCCGCGGCGTCCGGACTCCGGGCCGCTGGAGCGGCACCCACAGCTTGTACCGGTCGGCCCGGTAGTAGGACACCGAGAAGTCCACCATGGTGCGCGAGACGTAGGCGTGGCGCTGGATCTTGAGCAGCGGCGCACCCATCTCGACGTTGAGCAGCCGTGCAATGGATGGAGATGCTGCTGTTGCCTCGATGGTATCTTCCCCCCACTCCATGACGAGCCCGTACTTCTCGCTGAGGACGTTGTAGAGCGAGGTCGGCGGCGAATGATCGAGGATGCCCGGCACTCGATGGGCCGGGATGAAATTCTCGTCCACACTCATCGGCTCACCGTCGGCGAGGAGCTGGCGTCGGAAGCGCACCACGGGCAGCCCGAGCTCCACCTGCAGCTCCCGGGCCACGTGCGGACTCGCCGCGATCTGTTCGAAGCTGAGGACGTGGGCGTCCGGCACCATGCCCCGGCGCAGCATCTCCTCGCTATAGGAGGTCAGCTTCATCTGGAGGTCCAGCTTGGTATGGGCTACGAAGGTCCCCAGACCGACGATGCGCTCGAGGACTTCCTCGGCCACCAGCGCGTCGATGGCATGGCGCACGGTCATCCGGGCCACGCCGAAGTGGAGGGTCAACTGCCGTTCGGAGGGGATGGCTGCACCGGGTTCCCCGTGGTCACGCACGTAGTTCCGCAGGATCTCGCGGAGCTGGACATGCTTGGCCGTGGGAGAAGCGGCGTCCAGGGGCGCGACATCCTTCAGCCTGACCGCCGGCACCCTCGCCACCCCTTCTGTTCCAGCTTCCCGGCGATCTCGTTCACGCCCGGTCGGCGCTCGGACCACCGCGCTGGAACGCTTCTAGTGGGCGTGATCTCCGCGACTGTATTCGTACACCCATCCCACGAGCGCGACTGCTGCCAGCCCCGCACCGATGTACAGGATCCACCAGCCGATCGCCATGCCGAGGAAGCTGGTCGCGCAGGCGATGCCGAGCACGAGTGGCCACCAGCTCCAGGGGCTGAAGTGTCCCTGCTCCCCCGACCCTTCGTGGATCTCGGCGTCGAGCCGGTCCTCGGGGCGGAGGCCCACCCGTTTCCCGGTGAAGCCGATGTAGAAGCCGATCATGCCAGCGAGACCGGCAGTGAGGTAGAGGCCGAGGAATCCGACCGGTTCCTGCCATTCGACCAGGACACCGTAGACGGTGGCCACCAGCGCGAAGAAGGGCACCATGTAGAGGAACAGCTTGGTTTCGATGCGCATGCTTTAGGCGTCCGTCCGGTCGGCAGCACCCAGCGCCTGCCCAGCCGCACCGTCGGGGGTGTGGGTCTGCTGCAGTTCCGGGTGGTGGAGGTCGAGGGCTGGCCGCTCGGAGCGGATCCGGGGCAGCGAGGTGAAGTTGTGCCGCGGCGGCGGGCAGGAGGTGGCCCACTCGAGAGAGGCACCGAACCCCCAGGGATCATCCACCTCGACCTTCTTGCCGCTCCTCCAGGTGATGTACACGTTCCAGAAGAACGGGATGAGCGATGCACCGAGGACAAAGGAGGCAATCGTGGAGAACTGGTTCATCGCGGTGAACCCGTCTTCCGGCAGGTAGTCGGCGTAGCGACGCGGCATGCCGATGACGCCCAGCCAGTGCTGGATCAGGAAGGTGCCGTGGAAGCCGAGGAACAGCAGCCAGAAGTGGATCTTGCCGAGGCGCTCGTTGAGCATCTTCCCGGTGAACTTGGGCCACCAGAAGTAGAAGCCCGCGAACATCGCGAAGACCACGGTACCGAACACCACGTAGTGGAAGTGGGCGACCACGAAGTAGGTGTCCGAAACGTGGAAATCGAGCGGCGGTGACGCCAGGATGATGCCCGTCAGCCCACCGAAGAGGAACGTCACGAGGAAACCGAGACTCCACAGCATCGGTGTCTCGAAGGTCAGGGAACCTCGCCACAGGGTCCCTATCCAGTTGAAGAACTTCACCCCGGTGGGCACGGCGATCAGCATGGTCATGAAGGCGAAGAACGGCAGGAGCACTGCTCCCGTGACGTACATGTGATGCGCCCAGACCGTGACGGACAGGGCAGCGATGGCGATCGTCGCGTAAACGATGCCTTTGTAGCCGAAGATCGGCTTCCTGCTGAACACCGGGAAGATCTCGGAGACGATTCCGAAGAACGGCAGCGCGATGATGTACACCTCGGGGTGCCCGAAGAACCAGAACAGGTGTTGCCAGAGAATTGCCCCGCCGTTCTCCGGGTCGAAGATGTGGGCACCGAAGCGACGGTCGGCACCGAGGGCAAAGAGCGCGGCCGCGAGCGGCGGAAAGGCCATCAGTACGAGGATCGCGGTCACCAGAATGTTCCAGGTGAAGATCGGCATGCGCCACATCGTCATTCCGGGGGCCCTCATGCAAATGACGGTCGTGATGAAGTTGACCGATCCGAGGATGGTGCCGAAGCCGGACAGTGCCAGGCCGAACACCCAGAGATCCCCGCCGATGCCGGGCGAGAAGGTGGTGCTGGACAACGGCGCATAGGCGAACCAGCCGAAGGACGCCGCTCCCTGCGGGGTGATGAAGCCGGAGACGGCAATGGTGCTGCCGAAGAGGAAGAACCAGAACGCCAGGGCGTTGAGCCGCGGGAACGCGACGTCGGGTGCGCCGATCTGCAGGGGCATGATCACGTTCGCGAATCCGGCGAACAGGGGCGTGGCGAACATCAGGAGCATGATGGTGCCGTGCATGGTGAACAGCTGGTTGTACTGCTCCTTCGTCTGAAGGATCTGCATGCCGGGTTCGAAGAGTTCAGCGCGGATGATGAGCGCCATGACTCCGGCGAAGCAGAAGAAGACGAACGAGGAGATCAGGTACATGTACCCGATGGTCTTGTGGTCCGTGGAAGTCAGCCAGCTGACCACTATCCGGCCCTTGGAACGGGGTACCACGCGCGGAGCGGCTACTGTGCCGGCTTCCTCAAGAGTGTATTCGTAGGTCGACATCAGCTGCTCCTGGCGGGGTCGAAGTCTGGGTCCGCTTCCGGATAGGAATCGCGATCGTACTCGTCGCCGAGCTGACCGTCCTCAAGTTGTGCCATCTGGCGATCGAACTCCTCCTGGGAGACAACCGCCACGTTGAAGAGCATCTCCGAGTGATACTGGCCGCAGAGCTCAGCGCACTTGCCGTCGAACGTCCCCTCCCTGGTGGGGGTGAGGTTGATGTAGTTGGTGCGTCCGGGGTAGAGGTCGCGCTTCTGAAGGAATGCCGGTACCCAGAAGGAGTGCTGCACGTCGCGGGCATTCAGCTGAAGCTCGACCGACCGGTTGACCGGCAGGTAGAGCGTGGGAAGGGTTTCCGGAACACCGGGCTCACCGGTCAGGTTGGCCTGGACCCCTACGGAGTACTTGTCCTCGTTGACGTAGTTGAAGTCCCACGACCACTGCTTGCCGCGCACATCGACGATGACGTCCGGCTCCGCGACCCTTGCGTCGATGGCACTCTGCTCGCGCTCGGTGAAGTAGAAGAAGACCAGAACCATGAAGATCGGAATGGTCAAATAGAAAATCTCGAGGGGCAGGTTATAGCTCAGCTGCCGGGGAAAACCGGTGTCGTTGCGGCGGCGGCGGTACGCCACCATGCACCAGAGCATCAGTCCCCAGGTGATGACGCCGACCACGAGGGCCGCGATCCACGAGTTGACCCACAGGTCTATGATGATTCCCGTGTGGTTGGTGTTGTCGCGCTCGGCGGGCAACCAGCCCTTTTGGGCTTCGACTGAACATCCCGACACTAGCAGTGCACCGCCCAGCGAGACGCTGGAGATCTTCGCGATCCTGGCTTTCCTGCTGCCGGTTCGGTCCTGCGAACTCACAGACGGACCTTCCTTCTCTACGCGTGTTGCCACCCGCAGTCTGCTGCAGTCCGGGGTGCACATCCAGTTTTACTACTCACTGTAGAGCTTACCCGTAGTCGGGACCATTCCGTGACAAGCAAGAGGGCCGTCCCGCACCGTAATCGGTGCTTTGGAACGGCCCTCGAGGCGTGCTAATGGAGTGCTAGTGGAAGGAGTCTCCGCAGGCGCAGGATCCGCCGGCGTTGGGATTGTCGATGGTGAATCCCTGCTTGGAGATGGTGTCCTCGAAGTCGATCGAGGCTCCCGACAGGTAGGGGACGCTCATCTTGTCCACGATGACCTCGACGCCGTCGAAATCCTTGACGGCATCGCCGTCGAGTACGCGCTCGTCGAAGTACAACTGGTAGATCAGGCCCGAGCAGCCGCCGGGCTGGACGGCGACGCGGAGGCGCAGGTCGGTGCGGCCCTCCTGCTCGAGGAGGCTGCGGACCTTCCCTGCAGCGACGTCGGAAAGCTTGACCTCGTGCTCGGCAAGGTCTGCCCCTACCTGGTCGGTGCCGGTTTCGGTGGTGGAAGTGCTCATTGTGTCTCTCCTAGCTCGGATCCGTTGCTGAAACGTCCGCGTCGGTTCCGTCCACGGTGTCGAAGTGCGCGGGTTGGTCCAATGGTACGCCGATCCTGCCAACGGCTCGGCACCTCCTACAACGCGGAGAGGGGCCATT
>NZ_KI914803.1:0-2987 GCF_000520535.1 Arthrobacter sp. H41 | reverse complement strand
TCCTACAACGCGGAGAGGGGCCATTTCATTTCCTGCCACTCACGTCCTGCGACGTAGGACGCACGGGGAACCATGCACGGCAAGCTACATCTGCCTGATCACCTCCGGCGCAGACCGCCGTCGTTGATGCGGGCCAGCAGGAGCGCCTCGGCGAGGACCGCCTTGCGGAACTCGTCGAGGTGCAGCGACTCGTTGGCGCTGTGGGCCCGGGAGTCCGGGTCCTCCACCCCCGTGATCAGGATCTGGGCCGTCGGGAACAGTTCGGTCAGGTCGGCGATGAACGGGATGGAGCCTCCCATGCCGGCTTCGACGGGGGGCACGCCCCATGCCTCCTCGAGTGAGGCGAGGGCAAGCTGCGAGGCGGGCTCGGACGTGTCGGTCGAGAACGGGCTGCCCGTCTCCCCCGCCGTGAACAGGACGCGGGCACCGAAAGGAGCATTGGCCTCCACATGGTCCTGTACCGCACGCATGGCCTTCTCGGGGTCCTGGCCCGGAGCGAGACGGAGACTGAACTTCGCCTTCGCCCGGGGAAGGAGGGTGTTCGAGGAGAGCGCGACACTGGGGATGTCCATGCCGATGATGGACAGAGCCGGCTTGTGCCAGAGCCGCGACGCGATGGATCCCGTGCCTGCGAGGCGGACGCCGTCGAGCACAGAGGCATCGGCGCGGTAGTCATGCTCGTCGTAGTCCACGGTGGCGGAGTCGCTTCCCTCGAGGCCCGGGATGCGGACATCCCCGGCGTCGTCGTGGAACGTGGAGATCAGCCGCGCCAGCAGGGTCGGCGCGTCGAGTACCGGACCTCCGAACATTCCCGAGTGCACCGCATGGTCGAGCACCTGGACCTCGACGGTGCCGTCCACCAGACCGCGCAGGCTCGTGGTCAGGGCGGGAACTCCCACTTTCCAGTTGCTTGAATCCGCCACCACGATGACATCGGCGGTGAGGAGGTCGCGGTGGGTTTCAAGGAACTTCCGGAACGTGGGCGATCCGGCTTCCTCCTCGCCCTCGATGAAGAGGGTAATGCCCACACCGAAGTCCGTTCCAAGGACTTCGGTGAGCGCCCGCAGTGCGCCGACATGCGCCATGATCCCAGCTTTGTCGTCGGCCGCACCCCTTCCGTACAGGCGGCCGTTCCGCTCGACGGCCGTGAACGGTTCGCTCTCCCACAGGTCGGGGTCCCCCGGTGGCTGGACATCGTGGTGGGCGTAGAGGAGCACTGTCGGCAGGCCTTCCGCTGCGGGACGGCGGGCGACGACGGCAGGACCGCCGGGGACGCCGTCGTTGTCCACACGAAGGATGGAGACGTCGTCGATGCCGGCGTCGCGGATGAGCTGCGCGACGGCTTCGGCGCTGCGGTCGAGCTCGCTCGGGTCGAAAGCCTCCCAGGCGATGCCCCGAATCTTCACCAGGGCGGTCAGCTGCTCGACGATCCGGGGGAAATCGGCGTCGACGCGGGCGCTGAGTGCCGAGGCGCTCGGATGGGTGCGGTGGGCCGTCGGAGCGGCCTGTTCAAAGGATTCCATGGCATCGACCCTACACACGCCGAAGCCCGGATTCACCGCCCACCGAGCTTGCCCAGCCGGCGCCGGTGGAATGGCGGTGCCGGGGCTGAGGGTATCCTGAGAGGGTGTTTGGACGAAAGAAAGACGCCCCAGCGGCGCAGGAAGTAATCGACAGTACCCGTCCCGCGGCGGGAGGGAGTACACGCGTTTCGGGCAAGGGAGCACCCACGCCCAAGCGGAGCGTCCAGGAAGCGGCACGGAAGCGGCCCCTGGTTCCCAACGACCGCAAGGCGGCGCGCGAGCAGGGCAAAACCGCTGCGCGCGACGACCGCGCGCGCATGCGCCAGGCCCTGGACACCGGCGACGAGCGTTACCTCCCGCTGCGGGACAAGGGCCCCAACCGGCGCTACATCCGCCAGTTCGTCGACGCCCGGTGGAACATCGGGGAATTCCTGATGATCGCGGCGCTGGTCTTCGTGGTCCTCAGTTTCTTCCAGTCACTCGCAGTGCAGAGCGCGGTCCTTTTCGCCTTCTGGGTGCTGATCATGGCCGTGATCCTCGACTGCGTCCTCCTCCGGCGCAAGCTCAAGGCCAAGCTCACCGCGAAGTTCGGCGGTCCGCTGTCCGGTGATCTCTGGTACGGCATCACGCGTGCGCTCCAATTGCGCCGCCTGCGCCTGCCCAAGCCGCAGGTGAAGCGCGGCGACTACCCCGCCTGAGAACGATTCGACAGGGTCAGTGCCCCAAGGGTCAGCGCCCAAGGTTCAGTGCGCCAGGGAAAGGGTCAGCGCCCCGGCGGATCCGTCAGCGGAGGCGCTTTGCAAGGCTCCGATTGATGCGGGCGGCCCAGAACGGGCCCTCGTAGAGGAACGCCGTGTACCCCTGCACCAGGGTGGCCCCGGCAGCCAGGCGTGCCTCGACGTCGTCGGCGTCCTCCACCCCGCCCACCGACACGATGGCAAGGTCCTCGCCCACCGCGGTGCGCAGTCTCTTGAGGACTTCCATCGAGCGGGCCTTCAACGGTGCGCCGCTCACGCCGCCGACGCCGAGCGCGATCACGGCCTCGGCGTCCGTGCGGAGGCCGGACCGGGTAATGGTGGTGTTGGTCGCCACGATGCCGTCGAGGCCGAGCTTCAGCGCCAGCTCGGCGACGTCGTCGATATCGGAGTCCGTCAGGTCCGGCGCGATCTTGACCAGCAGCGGGACATGGCGGCCGGCGGCGTGGTCCGCAGCCTTCCGCACCGCGGTGAGCAGCGGCTCGAGCGAGGCTACGTTCTGGAGCAGGCGGAGGCCCGGAGTGTTCGGTGAGCTGACGTTCACCACGAGGTAGTCGGCGGCGGGCGCGAGTTCCCGTGCGCTGGCCAGATAGTCAGCAGTCGCGCGGCGGAGGTCCACGTTCTTCGTCTTGCCGATGTTCACGCCCACGATGGGCCGGTTCGCGCCGTACCGCCGCTGAAGCCGCACCCGCGCCGCCTCCAGGCGGGG
>NZ_KI914802.1:24100-27488 GCF_000520535.1 Arthrobacter sp. H41 | reverse complement strand
ACGCCCCGACCAGTCGTTGGCGCCGCGGGTGGTGAAGATCTGTCGGTGCGAGGCCTCGTGGGCGAGGAACGCGACCTGCGTCAGGACGACGCCGAGGGCGGCGGCGATCAGGAGCTGGAACCAGGAATCCCCCAGCAGCGCGAATCCCGTCCACGCTGCCGCCATGGCCAAGGCGAGGAAGAAGAATACCGAGAGATAGAAACGCCGACGCCGGGTGAGCAGACCCTCTTTCCGAACCTGTTTCAGGAGGACGGAGTAGGACGCAACGACGTCGTTCGGCTTACTGATGCGTACTTTGCGGCCGGTGGCGGCGGTCAGGCTCATGGACATCCCTGCAGTCGGGGCGGCCTTCCAGCCACGGGTGGGTCAACCCCCATTCACGACTCTAGCTGACGTCCGGATAATGAGCTTGCGCCCATTCCTTGAGAGGAATACGTCGGATGCGGCGGATGTTTCCTGCGGTTCCCCACTCGTCGAGCCCGAGGCGCGACAGGGGTTTGAGAGCCTCGATCAGGGGATGGTTTCCGTCGAGGAACTCCTCGGACACCACGCCGTGCAGCACCTCGCCGAAGACCAGGGTGCAGTTCCCCATCTGTTGCATTGAATGGAGCCTGCACTCGAGCGCGGCGGGCGATTCGAGGACGCGCGGCGGCGCGACGGTGAGGCTCGCCTCGCGCGTAAGTCCGACGGCGTCGAACTCACTGACCTCCGGTGGAAAGGCCGTGCCAGTGGCATTCACTGCCTCGAAAAGGCTTTCGGGCGTGAAGTTGACCGTGAATTCCCCGGTGGCCTCGATGTTGCGCACGGAGTCCTTCCGCCCCACGGAAGTGAACTGGACGATGGGCGGGTCGACCGAGGCGACAGTGAAGAAGGAATGCGGAGCCAGGTTGTCGATCCCCTCAGCGGACCGTGAGGAAACCCAGGCAATCGGCCGCGGAACCACCACAGCAGTCAGGAAACGGTAGAAATCGCGGCTCTGCTCAGCGGATGGGAGGAAATCTCGGCGCATGGGAACAGCCTAACCGGGCGCGTCGACGAGCACCGGCCCCGTTAGACTTGCTTGATATGCGCTTCATCAACAAATACCGAATCCCCATTGTCTGGCTCCTTGTGGCGGCCATGGTTCTTTCCGTCGGAGCGGGCTTCTTCTCGACTGTTCTCTGAACGGGCGCGGGAAAGTGCCTTGTCTCTCCCGAACCCACCGCCTAGTGTAGTAAGCAGGCTTAGCATTGAGTGCTGGGCGTCAGCCACCACCTATCGGTAACGGGAGAGCTTCATGACATCCGAAAACTCCGCAGGAACTCCGGACCAGTACACCTTCCAGAACCCCGTCACGCGCTTCGAAAGCATAGCTCCGCCCAAGCAGGACCAGCCGGAACCGGGCCTGGACCAGGACATCGAGCCGAAGGCTGACCGCGGTGAAACCTCCTACCGCGGAACGGGGCGCCTTTCCGGTCGAAAGGCACTGATCACGGGGGCGGATTCCGGTATCGGCGCAGCAGTCGCCATCGCCTTCGCGAGGGAAGGTGCCGACGTCGCCCTTTCCTACCTGCCGGAAGAGGAGGCCGACGCCGAAACCATCGCCGCCCTCATCGAGGATGCAGGCCGCACGGCCGTTCGGATTCCGGGTGACCTGAAGGACCCCGAGTACTGCATAGCACTTGTGCGTCAGGCGGCCGAGGGACTCGGCGGGCTCGACATCCTCGTCAACAACGCAGGCAAGCAGGTGGCCGTCGAATCACTCGAGGAGCTGAGCGACGAACAGCTGGACCATACCTTCAAGACGAACATCTACTCGTTCTTCCGGGTGACGCGGGAAGCGCTCAAGCACCTCCAACCAGGGTCCGCGATCATCAACACCACCTCCATCCAGGCGTACGAGCCGTCACCTACGCTCCTCGACTACGCGAGCACCAAGGCGGCCATCAACAACTTCACGAAGGGCCTGGCCCAGCAGCTTGCCCCCAAGGGCATCCGCGTCAATGCTGTGGCCCCCGGTCCCATCTGGACTCCCCTCCAGGTGTCCGACGGGCAGCCGAAGGAAGCCCTGCCGGAATTCGGGAAGAGCACGCCGCTGGGCCGCGCCGGCCAGCCCACCGAGCTCGCCCCCGCCTACGTCTTCCTTGCCTCACCCGAATCGAGCTACGTGCTGGGCGAGACGTTGAACGTCAACGGCGGCATGCCGGCACCCTGATTCGTTGCCGCACCCAGGGTAGAAGAACGCCCGGCTCCCCATCGGGGGCCGGGCGTTCTTGTGCCGGCCGACGCGGGCTTCTAGTTGCGCGCCTCGTCGAAGTCCGCCCGGTCGATGCGGCGGTGATAACGCATGCCGGTGAGCCCGCCGAGCACAGCCCCGGTCAGGGCCGTCAGGGCTGCTGCGAGTACGGCGATGATTCCGGTCGTCGTGAGATCGCCCTCGTTGACAGGAAGGCTCGGGAAGCTGTTGATATCGGCGAAGATGTCCGCCCGGCTTCCCGCGATCAGCCCGACAACCGCCACCACGACGGCAATGATGACGGCCCACAGCCAGACGGCGATGCCCTGCTTCACGCCGTCGAACCGGGCCATGCGACCGGCCACATACCCACCGGCGAAGTAGGAGAGGAACAGCAGGACCAGCAGGACGACGGCGGAGATGATTCCGGCGGTCTGCGCATCCTGCGATGCCTGGCTCGTGGCTTCACCGAGATTCGTGTTCGTGGACAGGCCGAACACCGCGCCCGCAGCGGCCAGGAGCGCCGTGAGAAGCACGGCCATTCCTGTCGCGGTGAGCCAGCCGAAGAAAGCGGCGCCGAATTTCATGCCGCCGAATTTCTCCTTCTCGCGCTGGTGCAGCGCGTGCCGGTCGGCGGCGGCTGGTACTGCATCCCGGCCGCGATGATCGCCGGCGTCGTGGTGCTTGCGGCCGCGTGAGGCGTTCCGTTCGGGGTCCAGGCGATGGCCGGCGTCCTGATCGTAGCCTGGGTTCTTGGTATGACTCACGGGGAAGACCTGTGTGTGTTCGCGCGTGGCATCGTCGTCGTTCCCCCGGGGATTGCCGTTCCCGGCCGGGATGGGGGTGGTGTCCGGGTTCGGTGCCTCACCGATGCTGCTTGCGCCGGCAGCAGGGGTCCGGGTGGCACTTTGGTCGCCCTCGCTGCGGAGTCCCCGGTCTCCGCCCTCGGTATTCCCTGTTCCTGGTGTACTCACTTGTCCTCCTGATGTCAGGGCCGTAAAGCCATAAGTCTACTTAGTATCGCAGGCTCGGGGACGACGGCGACGCGATGCCAGGCGTGATCGTCCTACCTTCGAGGATTCATCACTCCAGCGGCGTCGGCCTCCACCTGCCGGGGCTCACCCCCGCAGGGCGGCGGCCTCTCCGACCCAGCGGGCGTAGCGCGCCCACGGG
>NZ_KI914802.1:17533-24000 GCF_000520535.1 Arthrobacter sp. H41 | reverse complement strand
CCCACGGGTCGTCGACACCCGCGGCGAGTCGGTCGATGTGCTGCTCGAGTGTGGGCGCCGAAAGGAACCACTCGGAGCGGTCGAGTCGCCAGGCGGCGAACTCGAGGTGACGGCGGTGCTCGACGAGCCGGTCACCCTTTTCGAAGGCCAGGACTTCATCGTGCCAGAGCCGTGCGAGCCTCTGGCGCGGATTGGCGGTTGTACCGATCTTGATTCGGTTCCGGAAGCGGATGTAGTAGACGACGTCGACGCGCGGGGATGGCAGCCCTTCGTCGAGGACGTCCCCGACGCGCCATTCGCATGCAGCGCATACCCAGGCGGAGGGATACCGCACGCCGATCCGCGATCCACATGCCCGGCAGGGTCCCGGCATCGCGTCGGTGGTACCCACCTCGTTGTCCACCCACTCGGCGACAAGGGCCAGGTGGGCTGAACAGAGTGCGAAAGGTGAGTCGCCGACCGGGCGGTCGCATGGCCGCCCGTCGTCGTCAGGAACGGTACATCGGCTGTTCCTCCGCCCTGATTCGAACACGAGTTCGATCCTGCCGTTCGTAGCGGATTCAGGCAAGCTGAGAGGAGTTCCCGCTGCAGAATTGTCCATCCTGGGCAAAGGACCTCCGCACTCGGAGCGCCCGGTGAGTACGCGAACAACTTCGCGCCGCAATCCCCTTGAACGCTAGTAGCCTGAATCTCCTACGCGAGGAACAGGAGGCCGAGGTGGCCGAGGCAACGGTGGATGGGGTTCTGGCCGAGCTGGCAGCGCTCGAGGACCCGAAAGCGCGCGCGGTGAACGAGAAACATGGTGACGATCACGGTGTGAACCTCGGCAAACTGCGGGCCATCGCGAAGCGCTTGAAGACGCAGCAGGACCTCGCACGCCAGCTCTGGGAGACGGAAGACACCGCGGCGAGACTGCTGGCGATCCTGATCTGCCGGCCGAAGGCTTTCGACCAGCCGGAGTTGGATCTCATGTTGCGCGGGGCGCGCATCCCCAAGGTGCATGACTGGCTCGTGAACCACGTGGTCAAGAAAAGCCCGCACGTCGAAGAGCTGCGCGCAATCTGGTTCACCGATCCGGATCCCGTGGTCGCCAGTGCCGGCTGGGCGCTGACCAGCGAACGCGTGGCGAAGACGCCCGAGGGCTTGGACCTCGAGAAACTGCTCGATGTCATCGAGGCGGAGATGAAGAACGCCCCGGAGCGACTGCAGTGGGCGATGAACCACTGCCTGGCCCAGATCGGAATCGAGCACGCCGAGCACCGCGCTCGTGCCATCGACCTCGGCGAGGGACTGGAGGTGCTCAAGGACTACCCGACTCCGCCGAACTGTACTTCTCCGTTCGCTCCGATCTGGATTGCCGAGATGGTGCGCCGGCAGCACGATCAGGTTCGCATCCCTTAGCCGTCCCCCGGGGCGTGATTCGACGAGCTCGCACTCCTTCGCAGCGGAGTCTCGCGACGCGACGCCGTGGATCGGTGCGGAATGGGAGACTGGCCAGATGGAATCCGAGATCCTGATGACGATTTTGACCGCAGTACTGATAGCGGTGGGAACTGCCGGAGTGGTGGTGCCGATCCTGCCCGGCAGCATCCTCATCATCGGTGCACTGCTACTCTGGGCGTTTTCGGTGGGCAGTCCCGTGGGCTGGGTAGTGTTCGGGGTCGGCTCGGCCTTCGCGCTCGCCGGTCTGGTCGCCGGGGTGGTCCTCACAGGACGAACTCTGCAGCGCCGGCGCATCCCCGCCAGATCGATCACGATTGGACTGGTGGCAGGCGTGGTGGGTATGTTCGCCATTCCCGTGGTCGGATTGTTCGTGGGATTCGCACTGGGACTGTTCGGCAGTGAGTACCTTCGCCAGCGCAGCTTTCAACCGGCGCTGGAGTCGAGCGTCCATGCGTTGAAGGCCGCCGGTCTGGGCATCCTCGCGGAGCTGGGACTCGCGTTCGCCGCCGGAAGCACCTGGATTGTCGGCGTCTGGATCCATTTCCTGACGCGGTGAGCTCGTGCGGGGTCAGGCCTCACCGGAAAGTGAGAGCGCAGCCGTGATGAGCGCCAGATGACTGAGGCCCTGCGGAAGGTTTCCCATGAAGGCCAGGTTCCCGGGATCGATCATCTCCGAGAGCATTCCGACGTCGTTGGTCAGCTTCAGCAGTTCCTCCATCTGTTCGGCTGCTTCGCTCTGGCGGCCCACCGCGGCGAGTGCCGATACCATCCAGTAGGCGCAGGCGACGAAGCTGGATTCTTTCTTCTGCATGCCGCTGTAGCGGTACAGCAGGGGACCCGCGCCGAGCTCATCCCGCAGGGCGTCGATCGTGGATGACATCCGGGGTCCGGTGTCGAAGCCGCTCAGGGCGTGAAGCAGAATCGAGGCGTCCAGTTCGTTCGATCCCGGGTACCACACATAGCTTTGGCGCTCCTCCGACCACCCTTGGTCCTCGACCCAGGCCCGGATGCGGTCGCGCTCCCCGCGCCACCGGTCCACCGGTCCCTCGAGTTGGCCGACTTCGGCAAGCTTGACCGCGCAGTGCAGGGCGTTCCAGCAGCCCAGCTTCGAGGTGATGTAGTGCCGCTCCTCGGGCAGTTCCCACATTCCTGCATCCCGCCGCTGCCAGATGTCGCAGGTGAGATCGGCGATGCCGGCCAGTTGCCGCACGGTCTCCGGATCCAGGGAATGGCCGGCCCGCACGTACTGCCAGACGATGTCGAAGACATCACCGAAAACCCCGAGCTGCAGCTGGCCGGCGGCGGGATTGCCGTCCACCACCGGCCCGATGCCGCGCCAGCCGGAGTAGTCCGGGTGGCGGGTGCCCCCGGGTACAGCGCCGTTGAGCCGGGTGAACACCTGGAGGTCGTCGCCCTGCGCGCGGATGTTCTTCAGCATCCAGGAGACGGCGGCATGGACTTCCTCGCGCAGCCCGGCACGGGTGAGGGCGTGGAGGGTGTAGGCGGTGTCGCGCACCCAGGCGTAACGGTAGTCCCAGTTCTTCCCGCCGGCCTTGCTCTCGGGAAGTGAGGTCGTGGCGGCCGCGGCGATCGAGCCGGAGGGGCTGTGGAGGAGAAGTTTCAGGGCCAGCGCACTACGGAGCACCTCGTTCGGGTAGTCGCCGTCGTAGGAAAAATTCCTGGACCACAGCTGCCAGTTGGCGATGGTGCGGTCGATTCCCTCGTCGATGGTTGTTGGATCGGGCAGGGGAACCGGTTCACGGTGTGTGGAGACCACCGCCACCAGGTGCCGGGACCCTTGCGACGTGGTGAACGCCCCGGAGACGCTGCGGTCGCTCGAGACGGGGGTGCCGTGGGCGATGCCGCGGATGGCCAGGGCCGTTCCGTCCACCCTGAGGACTGGATTTTCTCCCTGCGACTCCGTCCATGGTGATGCGTACTGGAAGCAGTTCCCAGGGTTCACGGACCACGTCATCGCGACGGCGCCGGACAGGCCGTCGATCCGCCGGGCCAACTCCCCCCACGGCAACCGCCCGGCGACTCCTGTGTTGAGGGAGTCCGTCACGCGCACCGATCCCTCTGCGGTGGTGTAGACGGTGGTCAGGACATTGGTGCCCTCGACATAGGCCCGCTCCACGGTGAAGTTGGCGTCCGGGCGCAACTCGATCGAGCCCCCGTGGCGCGCATCGAGGAGCCGGGCGATCGCGGGACGGGAGTCGAGGTCGGGCGTGGGATACCAGTCGATCGAACCATCGTGGGCAACGAGCGCCACCGTGCGGCCGTCACCGATCGCCGCATAGGAGCGTAGGTCGACGAAACCGTCCTGATCCCGGTCCGGCAAAGTCCCCGGCCGGACCCCGACGGACAGGCTACCGGCCGCGCTTCTTGTTGTAGCGGGTCTTCTCGGCACGCGTTCCCTGGCTGCCCCGGCGCTTGGCCATGATCTTCGATGCGATGACGGGGGCGAGAGCCCAAAGAATTCGTTTCAGCATGGGTAGTCCTATCCGACGAGGTTGATGGGGATATTCATCATCATACTTACTGTTGGGAGTTGCGCGGGGCGTTCGAAACGAATAATTGCAGCGCCTGCAGCTGCGCCCGGCGTGCTACTGGATTGAGGTACATCATGTGTCCGGCCTCGTGATAATGATGCGTGAAACGCGCCCGGGCACCTTCGTCCAGATTCATGTGCGCCCAGACGTACTCCGTAGCGAAGTGCGGTGTGGCGCCGTCGTGGTAGCCGTAGTCCACATGCACGCGGAGATGGGCGTTGTGGACAAGGAGCCGTTCGAGGACGCCCGACACGTCCACGGGGGCGCCCTCGAACGTGCGGTAGCTCCAGGGGTGGACGCGCGCGGTCAGGATCTCATAGGGAAGATCGTTCTCGTATCCCAGCTCAGCGCGGACATAATGGTTCATCGCCGCCGAGTAGGGGCCCGTGATGGCGCGGATGCTGGGGTCGTCATGCGAGTCGGAAGCCTGGAGGCTTTCCGGCCGAGCGGTGAAACGCCCATCGATGCGGCCTACCGCAAGGTCCTCGTCGCGCAGCAGTTCCGCGGCGAACTCGTGGTACGCCCAGCGCAGGTTCGTACGTCGGATGAAGCCCTCGTCAAGGGTGGTGATGGCGTGCAGCCGAGCGACGACGTCGTCGTACTCCTCCGCTGACAACCGGTTCCCCTGGGTGAGTGCGTACCCGAAGTCCCGAGCGGCGAACTCTTCGGCCTCGCGCACCACCTCGACGAGCTCCCGGCCCTCGTGGCGGCCGTGGTAGTGGGCGATGGCGGCGTAGGTGGGCAGGTGGAGCGCGTAGGGGAGGTCGCTTCCGGGGAAGAAGCGTAACGTCGACATGTTGAGGACGGTGGAGATGAGGCCCAAACCGTTGACGGCCATGCCGTAGGCGTCGAAGAGCCGCCCCGCCACCGCAACGGCCCTCAGGGTTCCGTAGGACTCGCCCACGAGGTATTTGGGCGACAGCCAGCGGTTGTTGCGAGTGGTCCACAGCCGGATCACCTCGGCCACCAGGTCCCGGTCCTCAACGAAGGCATGGAACTCGTCCGTCTTTCCGCCCTCTACTACGCGGGAGAAGCCCGTGTTGACGGGGTCGATCATCACCAGGTCACTCGACTCCAGGAGTGACTCGGCGTTGTCCTCGAGCCCGAATGGTGCAGACGCCATGGAACCGACATCCCCGGATTTCACGAGGCGTGGGCCGAGCAGCCCGAGGTGCAGCCAGACGGACGCCGAGCCCGGGCCGCCGTTGAAGGCGAACGTGACGGGGCGGGCTTCCTCGGCGTCGTCCTTCGTGTAGGCCACGAGGAAGATCTCCGCCTTCGGCTTGAAGCCGTCGGCCTTGCCGTCCTTGGTTTCCTCGAGGCGCAGCACGAGGCGGCCTGTGGTGGAGGTATATCTCAGGCCCGACGGCGACGTATGGCTGCGCGTGACGAAGTCGTCACTCACGTCCTTCGCGGGGGCAGGGGTGGTGTCCTTCGATGTGTCAGTCGTCTCATCAGCCATGACAAGAGACTACAGCTGGTTGATGCAGGCAACGACTACGACTCGGCGCGGACATCCTTACCCGACGTCGACGTCGACGCCGCGGCCTTCGCCGCTGCGTGGTCCGCTGCCCAGGCGTTGTTCCGCTCGGGCTTCGCGAAAAACAGCGCTGCGACGAATCCGATGAGGACGACGGCGGCCGGCAGGTACAGCGACTGACCCATGGCCAGGGCGTAGCCCGCCTTCGCCTCGGGAGGTAACGCGCTGCCGGGGGTAGCGCTGACGCCTCCACCGCTCACATTGGCGAGGAGCCGTGACTGCATGATGGCGGCGATCGCCGAACTGCCCAGTACCGCACCGACCTGCCGCGTGGTGTTGTAGACCCCTGACCCAGCGCCGGCGAGCGAGGGCGCCAGATTGCGGGTGGCTGTCAGCGAGACAGGTGCCCAGATGCCGGCACTTGCCAGTCCGAGAAGGGAGATGGGGAGCAGGAGCTGCCAGAGGGGCACATCGGGGGTGAGGATAAAGCCCAGCCAGAAAAGGGCGGTGGACATCCCGGCGAAGCCGGCCACCGCCATGTACTTCGGGTTGCTGCGCTGCACGAACTTCCCGACGAAGGGCGCCAGGACTCCGGAGATGATGGCCATCGGGGTGAGGAGCAGCGCCGCCTGGGTGGGGGAGAGGCCGCGGACGGTCTGCGCATAGAGCATCAACGGCAGGGACATGGTGGTGATCGAGAAGCCCATGGCCGTGATGGAGGTGTTCGCCAGTGAGAAGTTCCGGTCCCGGAACAACTTCAGCGGCACGAGCGGCTCTCCTCGGTTGACCCGCTGCCACACCACGAAAGCCGTCAGGAGTACCAGCCCGGTGATGATGAGCGACCAGACGGAGAGGGGTCCCGAGATCGTTCCCCAGTTGTAGGTTTCACCCTCCTGGATGCCGAAGACCAGGCAGAACATGCCGGCTGCACTGAGGAAGACCCCCAGCAGGTCGAAGCGCCGGGCGGTGGTTTCGAGGCGGGGAACCAGCCG
>NZ_KI914802.1:5810-17433 GCF_000520535.1 Arthrobacter sp. H41 | reverse complement strand
GCCGTGCCGCGAGGACGAAGCCGACGATCCCCACGGGTACGTTGACGAAAAAGATCCATTCCCAGCCCGCTGAGTCGACCAGTACCCCACCGAGGACGGGCCCGATCAGCGTGGCGATACCTGCCACGGACCCCCAGAGGCCCATGGCTGCTCCACGGCGCTCGGGCGGGAAGATCCGGGTGATCACGGACATGGTTTGAGGGGTCATGAGTGCTGCGCCGAGGCCCTGGAGTACCCGCGCGAGGATCAATGCCTCGATGGACCCCGCAAGGCCGCACCAAGCGCTCGAGGTGGTGAAGACAACCAGCCCGATCAGATAGATGCGTCGCGGGCCGAACCGGTCACCGAGCCTCCCGGTGACGAGGAGTGGTACAGCGAATGCCAGGAGGTATGCGCTGGTAACCCAGATCACGCTGTCAATGCCGGCACCCAGGGCTTCCATGATGGCCGGGGTGGCCACCGAGACGATCGTGGAGTCGACCAGGATCATGAAGAAACCGATCACCAGCGACCACAGTGCCGGCCAGGGGCGGAGATCTCCGGACTGAGGGGTCGGCGAACGTACTGCGTGTTCTTTCGGGGGCATGGGAAGAAGCCTACTCCGGCACACTGACGCTCAGGTGGCGACTGCTCCTGCCGGCCGACTTTGAGCAACACCGCGGTTATTGGATACAGTATGGAGTGTTTGGGGCTTTAGCTCAGTTGGTAGAGCGTTTCGTTCGCAATGAAAAGGTCAGGGGTTCGATTCCCCTAAGCTCCACTTTCAGCAAGGGCTGCAGAATGTCCGCTACCTTGCAGCCCGGTGTCCACCGAGCTGCGGAACTAGAACCCGCAGACCTCTTCCACCGTGGCGACCGCTTCCTCCAGCTCGGCGAGGCGCTCGGGATCCTGTTCGAGCCCCTCGGCGTCCTCGACCCGTTCTTCGAGGACCTCCGAGAGCACCTTGAGCTCATCCTTCAGCGGATCCGACGCACTCTCCGAGAGTTCGCCGAGCTGGTCGGATGCAGCCTGGAATCCCTCGTCTCCGGACTCGCCACCCGCCGCAGCGACGATGGCGTCGGCCTCCGTGCAGGTGTCCTCCGTCGACAGTTGCTCGGTCAGCAGGTTTTTCGTGGTCAGTGGCGCGGCGCCACAGCTTGTGAGCGCGAGCAGCAGGACGACGGCGAGCAGTGATTTCTTCAAAAGGTTCCCCTGGGGCAGGTAGATCAAGACACCCCATCCTAACCGCGTATGGACGCCACGGGGCGGCATCCTGCACGCGCGGAAGGCGATGCTTGTCACCTGCCCGACCGAGGATGCCGATGACCCCGATCAACCTGCAACGGTGGTTCCGCTGCGGTCGCTGGTCATCGGCTCCCACGTCTGGGTCGGCCGGGCCGTGCAATGCCGACGTCGAGCTCATCACGGAGTGCGACATCAATCGGTTTCCAGCAAGCAGACTGGATTCAGCGGTGCCGGATCACAACGCAGGTTCACCCCACGAGTGCTGCCGTCGACGCGGCTGCGGCTCCTTATCCCTCGCACTCCGTGCAGTACTTGTTGCCGTTCTTCTCATGGGCCAGCTGGCTGCGGTGGTGCACCAGGAAGCAGGACATGCAGGTGAACTCGTCCTCCTGCTCCGGAACCACCTGGATGAGCAGTTCCTCGTGGGACAGGTCGGCACCGGGAAGGTCGAATCCCTCCGCGGTATCGCTGTCTTCGACGTCGATGAGTGACGTCTGCGTTGTTGCACTTCGCTGGGCCTGGATCGCTTCGAGCGACTCGTTGGCCGGTTGATCTTCCTGGGCGACGCGCGGTGCGTCGTAATCTGTTGCCATGGGGCGAGCTTCTCCTTCTGATGGACGCGCTATAGCGTACATGTGAACGCCACAACCGACACAGGGCGCTGGTTATTCCGCGCTCTGTTACGCGCGGCGGGCGAGCGCTATACTCTCACGCGATCCTGAATGCCGGCCCGGTAGGACTAGCGGGTGACGCGGCGGCGTCCGGCGACGCTTTCCGCAACCCCGATAAGCAGCACGGCGGCGACGACGGCGACGATGAATCCCAGAATATTCAGTTCCCAGATGTTTCCGGTGCCCAGCAGGCTGGCGATGACTCCGCCGATGATCGAGCCCACGAGGCCCAGCAGGAGGGTGGCGAGCAGGCCGAGGTTCTGCTTGCCGGGCTTGATGAGCCGTGCGAGCGCGCCGATCACGAGGCCGGCGATGATGAAGCCAATCATGGTGGTGTTTCCTTTGCGGTTGCGGTTGTTCCCATGATGCCCGACCGCCAAGCGGCCGGGTCAAGGACTAAAGAGCGCTTGACTCGCCCAGAAGCTTTCGGGCGTCAGCTTGGGAGTCTAGCTGAACCTGCGGAACCATCGATCCCTCGATGAATCCTGCGCGGGAAATCATGCGGCGGAGTTCGGCGGGCGTGAAGGGAACGCTCCTGCGGTGCGCCATGGAGTGGCAGTTCGGGCACAACGGCAGAAGGTCGCGAACGGGGTCCAGTTCGTAGCCGGGGGTAAGCTGCGACGCCGGGACGAGGTGGTGGATGGAGATGAAGCCCCGCCCCTCCGGCCCGTACACGGCCTCGAAGTCGAAACGGCACACGGCGCAGGAGAGCCCGTGCTGGGCGAGGCAGATCCTCCGGGCCTCGGGGTCCCGTTCATAGCGGTTGACCGATACCCTCGAGAGAGCAGCCTGCGGGTAGGTGCCCGGAACGGGCAGGATCGAATCGATGTCATCCAGAGCCCGATGCCCTGCCCACACGTCCCGGATCGCCGCTCCGTCTGCTTCCGCGACGGAACGCGCCGATCGGAAAGCCGCTTCCGCTTCCCACGGGACTCCTGGCACCAGGGCGGAAAGCACTGCGGCCTGGAGGTGGTCGCCCTGCTCCAGGAGGGCGTCGAATTCAACGTCGATCCAACGGCCGCCGGCGTCCTCGAAAACGTCCGATGCCACGACTCCATGGCCGATCAGTCCGCGGGCACCCCTGCCCTCCAGGACGAGCCAGGCATCGGTGCCCGGTGGAACCGGCGTCAGTCCTCCGACGGTCCAGCGTGCCCTGACCACCCCGAATCGGCGGAGCTCTTCACGGGCCGAGGGGTAATTCGGCTCCCAGTCGTTCGAGGCATCGGGATTCCAGCCAAGCAGGATTGCCGTCATGGCTCCAGTGTGCCATCAGCCCTCGCACAGGGTTTCCAGACAGGCCGATAAGGGTGGGTGCTCCGCTAGGCGGCAGGCGGCTCTTCCTGCCGCGGGTCCCGGCGGTTCCTGGACAGCTGCATCAGCATCCTGCCGGCCGGCCCAAGCCAGGACAGGATCACCAGCAGCGTGAAGGCCTGGCTCACCGCGGCCCCGAAATTCCCCGCAGGCACAATCTGGTAGGCGCCAACGAGCACAACGACCAGGAGCAGCGCTTTCTTGATCGTGCCGAGGGCCTGGGTCGAAAGGGGTCGCGGCCAGGGAGTGAATCCCGGCTCGGATCGGTCGGTCTTGCCGGCGTTGTCGACGTTGTCAGTGTTGGGGTTCATGGTTCCTCCTGACGCCCATTGTGTCCCTTCGCCGGCTGTTTTCCATACACGTCGCCGGAAGGGCTCCCCGGCGGGATTCAAGGCTAATGGGATTCGCCCAGAACCGCCCAGCCCCGTGGCGGCAGCGTGAGCCGGTGCCCACCGGCGTCGAGCCCGGCTTCCCCCTCGAGAACGGCGCCGGCGGTTGCCGGAACGTCGAGCGTGACAGGGAATTCCGAGAGATTCAGGGCTACGACGATCGACGCGCCCCCTCCATGGGCCTCGTACACGAGGTGTTCATTGCTCAGCGTGTGGACCCGGGTGCGCGCTGTGTGCAGCCAGGAATGCCTGCGCCGGAGCCCGATCAGCTGCTGATGAAGGTGGTACACGGGCCAGCCCGGCGTGGCGAGATCCGACGGCGACGACGGGAACTCAGGACGCACGGCGTCGTCCCCACCCGCCCGGTCCTCCTTGAGGCCGCGGAACGCCTGCTCGTCCCCGTAGTAGATGGACGGGGTGCCCCCGACAGTGAAAAGAACCACCAGGGCATGGGCGAGGAGAGCCGGCTCGGTGAGCTGGGTGGCAAGCCGGGTGACGTCATGGTTCCCCACGAAGGTCAAGGGGGCGAAGGTCTCAAGAAGGGCGTTGTGCCGATCGAGCGCGGCAGCGAGCTCGAAGAAGTTGGCGTCGTTGAGGCCGCTCCAAACGGCTTTCCACAACTGGTACTGCGTCGCGGAGTCGAGCCCGCCTGCGTGCACGTCGGCGGCGTAGTCGCCGTGAATGTATTCACCCACGAAGTAGGAGTCGGGGAATTCGCTCCGGACCTCGCTCAGCACGGTGGACCAGAACGACGACGGCACGGCGTACGCGGCGTCGAGCCTCCAGCCGTCGGCGCCGCGGCGGAGCCAGTGCTTCATCACATCGGCGACGAAGCGTGCCACCTCCGGCTCCCCATGGTTGAGTGCGACGAGATGATGGTGGCCCTCGAAATCGTCATAGGCAATCTCACCACCGGAACTATCACTGCCGGAAACGTCGTCCCCAAAACCCCCGTCGGAAGGCCAGTGGAAGCGGAACCAGCCGGCGGTCGGCGCGGACGGGCCAAGGCGCACGGCGTCCTGGAACTGCTGGAACGAACGGCCGGTGTGGTTGAAGACGCCGTCGAGCAGGACCCGGAGCCCACGACGGTGGGCTTCGTCGATCAACTGGCGGAAATCGTCGTCGTCGCCCAGCCGCGGGTCCACGCGGAAGTAGTCGGTGGTGTCGTATCCGTGCGTCTCGGCCGCGAAGATGGGCCCCAGGGCGAGCCCGGACGCACCGAGTTCCACTGCGTAGTCGAGCCAATCGGCCAGGCGGGCCAACCGATGGGCTGCGGGAGTGCCTGCAGGGCCGGCGTCCTTCTCGGCTCCCACGAATCCCAGTGGATAAACCTGCCACCAGATGGCGTGCTGCACCCAGGATGGCTCGGATGTCACGGAGTTCCCCCTTCAATTCTTCCTCGATCCTAGCTCGGGCGGCGCGTCCCGGCGCGTTGCCGCGCCTCCCGCGCATGCCGCGCACCGCGCCGGACGTCCCGTTGCCGGGCGGCCGAGTAAACCTGCCAGCCGAAGATGATCAGCATTCCCGCGTGCACGGCGTCGCCCCCGTAGTACATCAGCAGCGCCCCCGGGTCGGCCTGGGAAGCGATGAAGCCGGGCGGTGGCGCGGCATAGAGCAGCTTGGCGAGGATCCCGTGGGCTGCAATGGAGGCAAGGAGCACGAACCCCCGCACCACTGCGCTCGACCGGTGCGGATTCGGGTCGATGCCGATGACGGCGAAGGTGAAGAGAAGGCCGCTCAGCAGGAAATGCAGGTGGAGGAGTGCCATCGCTGCCGGTTCGTGGACCACCTGAGGGTAGAGGCCTCCGACATAGAGCGCCCACAGCGGCACGGTGACGAGCAGGCCCGCCGTCACCGGATGGGACAGTACGCGGACGGGAGCGGAGCGCAGGATCCGTGTCATCCGGCGGGAGACGCGCACCGGCAGCCATTTCAGCGCGAGCGTTCCCGGCGCGGCCAGAACCCAGAGCAGGGGGACCACCATCCCCACCAGCAGGTGGACGGCCATGGACGCGACGAAGCTCGCGTGGGCGGCCGTGGCGACGGGGCCGGCGGTGGCTGCGGCGCCCAGGAGCACACCGGCGCACCAGAGGGTCGTCCTCCTTCGCGGCCAGACCAGGCCGGGCCGGCGCGTTGCCGCGTAATAGGCGGCGCCGGGGATCAGCCACAACACGACGACGGCGGTATCCGTGGCGCCGGCGGGAATTGCAGCGGGAAGCAGGGCGGGTGACACTGCGGGCCTACCCGTCTGCCCGGACTGTCCGCCCCGCCCGCCGTCGATGCACCAGAAGCACCACCGCACCGCTGATGATCAGGACCAGTGCGGTGAGGTTCCACAGAAGGTCATACATCGTGAGGTCCACGCCGTAGCGGATCTGGTGGAGGCCGAACACCTTGTGCTGCACCACGCCGTCGTACAGCTGGAAGATCCCGGACCCCAGCAGGACGCCACCCGTCCAGGCCGGAAGCGAGAGCGCGTGGCGACGGCGGAGGTCGGCGAACAGGAACAGCGCACCTACTGTTGCTCCCCAGCTGAAAGCGTGGAAGACGCCGTCGGACACCAGCCCGGCAGCGGTGGTGGAGCGGTCGTAGAAATGGTGCCAGTGAAGGAGCTGGTGGAACACGGCTTCGTCGACGAATGCGACAAGGCCACACCCGAACAGGAGCCCACTGACGATACTTCGCCGGAGGCTGATGCCGCGCCCGGGTTCCGCTGCTGTTTTCGCGCGCATTGGGTTCCCTGCCTGCAGAGTGTTCTGATGCCTGTCCCAGCGTATGACAGGCATCACGGCATATCAGGTCGATCGTGTCAATGCCCCGATTATTTGACGTTAGACTCGGTTGCTGCGACACGCTTCACCACCACGGACACCCAGAAGAACGGCACCGCCATGGCAACGGATTACGACGCACCACGCAACACTGACGAGGACAAGGAAGCCGAATCCCTGGAAGCGCTCCAGGCGAACCGTGGCAGCAGCGCGCAGTCGTCATCGGTGGACATCGAGGATGGGGATACGGCCGAGGGAATCGACCTTCCCGGCGCCGATCTGTCCGGTGAGGAGCTCCTCATCCAGGTCATCCCACCGCAGGAGGACGAATTCACGTGCTCCTCATGCTTCCTGGTGCGCCACCGCAGCCAGATCGCCCTCGAGAAGAACGGCCTGGTCTACTGCAACGAGTGCGAGGGCTGATTCAGGAAACATGCCTGCTGTGCCAACTCCTGGGTGGTTGGGCGGCGGGCTCCAGCGGCAGGTGGCGGACGACGTCGTCCCGCACCGCTCGCGGTGGATCGAGCAGCATCCCCGCCACGGCGAGGAAAGCCACCGGAATCGACACGAGGATGGCGACGGCCACTCCGTACAGGGCGATGATTGCGTAGACCGGCGAGTCGCCGAGGCCGGAAATGAAAGAGGCACTGCCGAAGAGTGCCCACAGCCAGAAGAGCCCGACGGCGAACAGCACGGTGCGCGCGCGCCGATATTTCAACGGGTAATGCATGCGTTCACGCTTCATAGGTTGAGACCCCAGCACTAAAGGGCTCCGCCCCCCGGCATGCCCGCTTTTCTGAATAGTAACTCCACCGAGCGCCATTCGGGCCGTCCGATACCAGAATGAGACGGAACGAACATTCCGGTCAGTGCAGAAGCTTCACGTGGTCCGCGTTGAGGTCCTCGATGTTGTCGACCCCGAGCAACTGCAGGGTGCGGGCCGCCTGCGTGGCGAGGATTTCACTGGCACGGTCCAATCCTGGCCGGCCGCCTGCCATCAGCCCGTACAGGGAGGCCCTGCCGATGAGCGTGAAATCGGCACCCAGTGCGAGGGTGGCCACAATGTCTCCGCCACTCGCGATCCCCGTATCGAGGACGATGGCCGTCCTGTCCTTGAGTTACTATTCAGAAAAGCGGGCATGCGGTGAGGGAAGGCATCCGGGTACTCGCGGCCCTGGGCGTGCTGAAAGCCGGCGTCGGCTCGGGCACCGGCGGAGGAACGATATGGACCGCCCCGGCATCGAGGCCCGGGGCTTCCTCGTCCTCGATGCGTTTTTCCATGTCGCCCTCGGCATATCGAGGGGTTCTACCGGGAGGCTGACCTTCAGGAATAGTCAGTCGGCTGAGCTTTCGATTTTGAAGCTTCTCCCCTAGACTTCAAGGACTGGTCGAGAAGCAGGCCATGGAACCACTATGTGGAGTAGACCATGGAACAATTTCCCCAAGTACTTGACCGTCCCCAGACCCCTTCAGCCGAAGCGACACACTCCTTCGACTGGTCGAGGACCCCGAGTCCCGCTCCTGCTTCCTCGCGTAGTGCCGAGGAACCCTCATTCCCCACCGACCTTTCCGCGGTCTCCACGCGGCAACTGCGTACCCTGTGCAACCGCACGTACCAACTGCTGGATTCCGATTACCCCTCGATGGAGACCCGCGACCGCTACGAGGCCCTGGTGGAGGAGCTCGAGTGCCGAGAGTCGGCTGCCGAGGCTCCTGCCGAGCCCGAAGGCACTCGGGAGAAGTTCCGGGACAACGCCCTTTTCTCACGCTTCGAGCTGTACCGCAACGGGGTGATGGCCGGGTACGTGCAGTACGAGATGCGTGGCGGCGATGTATTGCTCCTCCAGGCGGTGATCGACTCGAGGTTCCGGCGGATGGGACTCGAGCCCGTGCTCATGCAGGCGGTGCTGTTCAACGCGCATCGGCGTCGGCTCGCTGTCATGCCGTACTGCCCGGAGGCACAGGACTTCCTTCTGGCGCACCCGCAGTTTCTGTCCCTCATCCCCACCAAGCAGCGCCGGCGCTTCAAGCTCCTGACTGCCGCCAGAGAAGCGGCGCAGCAGGAAGCCTGACGCGCGGGCCCGGATAAGCCGGGGTCTTCCCGGCGCTGATCAGCCGGGCAGACCAGTGACCCGAAGGGTGATGTTGAGGCGTCCTGCAAGTCCCAGGATCGGATCCGCGGTGTTCGGGATCGTCTTCAGAACTCCGTGATAGGCAGATCTTGACGGGCCGCCGAAGACGAAGAGGTCCCCTGACTGCAGCTGCAGGTCGCGCCAGGGTCGATTGCGGTTCTCGGTGTTACCGAAGCGGAACAGGCAGGAATCGCCGAGACTGAGGGAGACCACCGGCGCAGCGGAACGCTCCTCCTTGTCCTGATGCATTCCCATTCTGGCCGCCGCGTCGTAGAAGTTGATCAGCGCCGCATCGGGGCGATAGTCGGCCGCGGTTCCGGGACCGAACGCCTCGGCAACGGCATCCTGTCCCAACCGCCTCAACGAGTCCGGGAAGGGAGCCACTGTGCCCCCACCGGCGTCGTCGGCCGTCCGGCTGTATCGATAGGGTTGCCAGTGCCAGCCGAGGCAGGCGGTCTTCACGGACATGGTGCCTCCGTTCGGCATGGTGACCGAGCGCATCCGTACCGGGGCCGTAGCCCAACCGCGGCATGCCACGACCAGATCCATCTGCAGCTTCAGCGGAAGCCAGTCGGGGACATGGACAGCACCTGACGCAGGTTCGCTCCGTTCCCGGGGAAGGAGGGAAGCGGCGTAGTCCGTCATCCTTCAATTGTGGCCCAAGCTCCACCGGGACTGTACGGGGTTACAATTCGCTATGGAAAAGTTGCGTTTCTCCGTGTCGATCGAGGCTCCCGTGAACGTGGTCTGGAGTGCCATGCTCGGCGACGAGACCTACCGGCAGTGGGCCGGGGTCTTCCAGGAGGGATCCCACTTCCAGGGCACGTGGGAGAAAGGGAGCACTATCCGTTTCCTGGGTCCCAGGGAGGATGGTGGCTTCGAAGGCCTGGTCGGCACCGTGGTGGAGAACAAAAGCCATGAGTACATTTCGATCCGGTATCACGGGCAGGTCGCGAACGGGATCGATCACGTCACCAGCGACGTGGCCCGGCAGATCAGCGGAACCGAGGAGAACTACACCTTCACCGAGTCCGACGGCGTCACCACCGTCGACGTCGAGATGGATAGCGCCGACGAGTACGCCGCGATGTTCAACGAAGGCTGGCCCCGGGCACTCGGAAAGCTGAAGGAGCTGTCGGAGGCCCGCCGCTAGGTGGCGATTCCGGCGGCTGGACGGCGCAGCGTGAGCAGCAAGCGATGCGCCGTGACCACGAGGGAGAGCCAGGCGATCCCCAGCGTCCACGCGACCAGCACATCCGTCAGCCAGTGGTGCCCCAGGTACACGCGGCTGAGACCCATGGTGACGGCGAAGACGACGGCGAGGCCGATCGTGAGCGTGCGGGTCCGCTTGCGGTGCTGGCGGAGTACCAGCAGATAGGCCACGATACCTGCGATCACCAGCGCATTGAGTGCGTGTCCACTCGGGAAGGACGGTGAGCGTTCGTAGGGCGGCACCGCGAACTCAAGGGCGGGACGGAGGCGGCCGATGGCTTCCTTCCCGGCAACGGTCATCAGGAGGGATCCGAACGCCGCTGCCGGAACCAGGATCACGGGCGTCCAGGACCTGCGTCGAACGGCAAGCAGGACCATCACCGACACCGCGAGGATGGGCATGCCCACTGGTCCGCCGACATTGGTGTAGGCGGTCACCAGACTGTTCAGCCACGGCTCGCGCAGGGTGAGAGCGAGGTTCAGGGCCGGCTGGTCGAGGGCGGCGACGCCGTCCGCTTCCGCGACCGCTTCGTAGACTTCGGCCGACGCCGCCGTCAGTGCCGCGGCAAGGCCGCCGCCGATCGCGATGATGAGCAGAAGAACCCAGTGCGGCCCGAGCCAGGTACCGAGCGGTCGGACGCTCCTCACCAGCCAGCGACCCAGGGGGGTACCCCAGCGCGTGAGATCCCGAGGGCCTATCCGGTGGTCTTCGTGATCGGAGGGCATCCTCCGACTCTAGAGTGTGGGCTCGCTGTCTGGCATCTGCTGAAGAGACCGCCAACGGACCCGGAATCGACGATAGGGTGTCCGCATGAGCAACCCCGGATTGGTCCGCGACCTGCTGAGTGGAGTGCCCGCCTTTCCGGAATCGATGCCCACTTTCGACCCGGCCGGTGCGCCGGAGTCACCGATCGACCTCTTCGTTGAATGGCTTACGGCCGCCGTGGAAGCGGGAATCCGTGCCCCGCACGCCGTCAATCTCGCGACGGTGGGCGATGATGGTGCACCGGATGCCCGCGTGGTGATCCTGAAGGACGTGAGTGCGTACGGGTGGTCGGTTGCTTCAAGCAGTGACAGCCCCAAAGGCCGCCAGCTGGCCGTGAATCCGGTGGCGGCGCTGACTTTCTTCTGGCCCGGTTCCGGACGGCAGATCCGGGTGCGTGGCACAGTGTCCCCGGGTAGCGCCGAGGAGAACGACGCCGATTTCCAGCGGCGCCACCCGGTAGCCCGGGCACTGGTGCTGGCCGGACACCAGAGCGACAGGATGCAGGGCAGGGAGGAGCTTGATACCGGAGTCGCCGCCCAACTCGAGCTGGTCGGAAAGCAGGGAAACCTCGGCTCGCCGGGCTGGACCGTGTATACCGTTGCGCCCGACGCCGTCGAGTTCTGGCAGGCAGACCCCGAACGGCGTCATACCCGGCTGCTGTACACGCGGTTCGGGGACGGGTGGCACACGAGCCTGCTCTGGCCGTGAGGGGGCGGTGCGTCGTCAGTCGAAGAAGAGAATGCGGACGAGTGCGATAGTGCCGATGACAAGAATGGTCACCCGCAGGACATTCGGTGACAGGCGTCGGCCCACCTTGGCTCCGCCCAGGCCGCCGAGGGTAGCTCCGGCCGCAATGGCAGCGGTGACCCGCCAGTCGATCGATTCCCAGGCGACCAGCATGAAGGTCACGGCGGCGACGCCGTTGACCACCGTCGTCAGGACATTCTTGACCGCTGTGATCCTCTGGAGGCTTTCCAGCGTGACGACGCTCATGAGCCCGACGATGAGGATACCCTGCGCCGCACCGAAGTAGCCGCCGTACATCCCGAGCACGAGGATGCCGGCGAGCAGGATGAGGCGCGCGGGTGCGGACTCGCTGGCGGGAGGCAACGGCCCGCCTGCCTTGGCCGCCGCGCGGCGTTGGACG
>NZ_KI914802.1:0-5710 GCF_000520535.1 Arthrobacter sp. H41 | reverse complement strand
GGCCGCCGCGCGGCGTTGGACGGCGGGGGCGACGGCCACCATGACGAGTCCGATGACGATCAGGATGGGCACGATCGCCCGAAAGGCCTCGGCCGGGAGGACGAGGAGCAGAAGTGCCCCGGCGATGCCGCCGACAGCGGAGAGCGGCAGCAGCTTCAGCAGCAGGCGCTTGTTCGCAGCGATCTCGCGGCGGTAGCCCCACGACCCGGTGATGCCCCCGGCTACAAGGCCGATATTGTTCGAGATATTGGCCACGATGGGTGGGTAGCCGAATAGCAGGAGCACAGGGAAGGTCACCAGGGTGCCCGAGCCGACGACGACGTTGATCATGCCGGCCCAGAAGCCCGCAAGAAAGATTACGGCGAGTTCGATCAATTCGGTTCCCCTTGGTGAGATTGCGGCCGAAGCAGCGGTATCAGTGGCCGAAAGTGTCCGAATCGGTGATTTCGGACCCGCCCGTGTCGAGCGCCGAGATGCTGTCCAGCTCCTGCGGCGTCAGTTCGAAGTCAAAGATATCGATGTTCTGGGAGAGCCGCTCGGGACGGGATGACTTCGGAATGGCGACGACGCCCTGCTGCACATGCCAGCGGAGCACGATTTGCGCCGGGAACTTCCCGTATTGCTCGGCCAGCGCGGTGATGACGGGCGTCTCGAGGAGATCACTCCGCGGGCCGAGCGGGCTCCATGCCTCCGTCACTATCGAGTGCCGGGCGTGGAATGCGCGGACTTCCTGCCGTGTACGGCGGGGGTCGAGCTGGATCTGGTTGACCTCGGGCACCACCCCGGCGTCGAGGACGCGCTGGAGATGGGAGGGCTTGAAGTTCGAGGTTCCCACGGCCCGCACCAGTCCCTCATCGACCAGCGCGGCGATGCCCTCCACCGCCTCCACGTAGCGGCCATGGTCCGGATTGGGCCAGTGCACCAGGAGCAGATCGATGTAGTCGACGCCCAGCAGGCGGCTGCTGTTGCGGAAGGCCTGCCGCACGCCGTCGTGCCCGTGCCATTTCCTGTTGAACTTCGTGGTGAGGAACAGCTCGCCCCGCTCAATGCCGGAGCGGTGGATGCCTTCGCCCACGCCTGCCTCATTGCGGTAGTTCTCGGCCGTGTCGATGAGCCGGTAACCGGCGTCGATGGCGGTGGCAACGGTGTCCGCTGCTTCGGCGTCGTTCAGCGGCCATGTTCCCAATCCCAGCAGGGGAAGGTCGGCACCGTTGCGCAACTGGACCGTGGGCACGAATTTCAGGGTCATGGGACTCCGTGGTTGGTGGGGAGGAAACGGTCAAAGCGTTTTGGCCAGGCGGCTGCGGAGTTCGGCTATCGCTCCGTCCGGCCCAGCGGTGGAGGGAAGCGGGCCACGCCCCCAGAGCCAGAGGAGGATCTCCTCCGGATCCCCCGAAATTGTCGCGACGCTCTCAGGTGCGCCGCCGGGCGCCGACGCTCGATCAAGGCGCGCGGCCGCACGATCAAGGGTCACCGACCAGGAACGCCCCATGCTCTCCACACGAACGACGGCGCCGCTTGCCTCGGGGTCGGCGCGTCCCCGCCCCAGCATCACCGAGAGCACCTCGTCGATGCCGTCCACGGCGAGCTCCTGATCGAACGGGGTGGTCCGCCTGTCTCCTGCCTGCTCGAGGTCGTACCGGTGCATAGCGGTTTCATGCGTGAGGCGCCGCATCCAGAAGCCGACCGTCTGGTCATCCGGCACCCAGCTCTCGGCGGCGTCCTCGGGAGCATGGGTGTCGAACTGCGCGATCAGACGGTGGTAACAGTGCTCGAGGAGCTGATCGGGCGGCATGCTGCCGATACTGACGGGCGGCCAGCCCTTGCCCGGCCGCGATCCGGTGCGGATGGTTTCGGCCTTGTGGAGATAAACGATCGCGGTGTGTCGCACGAGGTCCTCGCCGGTCCAGCCGGGGCAGGAGGGCACCGGTGTTACGAGAGTGCCATTGATCGACGCGGCCAGCGCTGCAAATTCCGAGGACAACAGTTCCCGGTAACGGCCGAACGAAAGGGCGTAGGGGTAGGGCTGTCTCATGCACCGAGTCTAGGCACTGCTTTACGGACCGCCATATGTTACCGCTGAGTAATATGTGTTGATGCATCTTATTCTCCGCACCCTGCTCCAACTTCTCCGTTCGGGCAGGCGTCCGGGTCTCAGTATCTGGGGGAGTTCCTCGTTACCGCTACGCGTCCTTCCGACGGACATCGATATTGCGCTGCACCTGAACAACGGCATGTACTTCTCGGTGATGGATCTGGGCCGCTTCGACCTGATGGTCCGCAGCGGCGTCCCGAAGCTCATGCGCCGGAAGGCTGGAGCCCGGTGGCGGCGGGGGAGACCATCAGTTTCCGCAAGTCGCTCCAGCTCGGCCAGCGGTACACCATTGAGACGCGCATCATCGGCATGGACGAACGGGCCGTCTATTTCGAACAGCGGATGGTGAGCGACGGCGAGATCTACGCGCGTGGTTTCATCGCAACCCGTCTTGTCTCGAAAAACGGCTCGGTGAGCAACGAGGAGATCATCGCTGCTTTCGGTGCGCCGCCGGCGGACCTGGTGCTACCCGACTGGATCCACGAATGGCGCGGGAACAACTCGCTGCCCGGTTCCCGCAAACCGGCCTCCCACGCCTGGCAGTGACAGGATCGTCCCGGCTCTAGGTTCGAGCAGCGGTTCCGTTGCTCCTCCGTTTCCGCACCAGCTTCTGGAGAAGATACAGGACGAGTCCCACGGCCAGCAGGACAGCGGTGCGAAGCCAGATCTCCCCTCCCTGCTGGGTGAGGAGGAGGACACAGGAAGCGACGGCGAGGACGGGAACCACCGCAGGAATGCGGAAGTGCTTGTGCTCCACCTTGTCGCGGCGCAGCACGAGGACGGCGATGTTGGTACTCAGGAAGACGAACAGGAGAAGGAGCACCACCGTCTGAGCCAGTGAGGCGAGGTCCCCAGAGAGCGTCAGGACCATGGCCACGACCGTTGTTGCAACGATCGCCACCCACGGGGTCCGCCGATTGGGGAGGACCCTGCCGAAAACCGAGGGGAAAAGACCCTGCTCGGCCATACCGAAAGTGATCCGGCTCGACATGATCATCGTCAGGAGCGCACCGTTGGCCACCGCGACCAGCGCGATCAGGCCGAAAAGCCAGGGCGGGACGCCCGCTCCAGTGGCCGCGACGACGTCGAGCAGCGGCGATGTCGACCCCGCCAGGTCCTCTGCCGGCATCGCCGCGGAGGACGCGAGGCCGATCAGCAGGTAGACGACGCCGGCCGTCAGGAGGGCGCCGAAGAGGGCGCGGGGGTAGACGCGGCTCACGTCGCGGACTTCCTCCGCCACGTTCGCCGAAACCTCGAAACCGACGAAGGAGTAGTACGCGATGAGCGACGCGCCAAGCACGGCGGCGGACGGGCTCACTCCTGCCGGGAATTCCGTGACGCGGGAGACATCACCGCCGCCTCCGGCGAGGAAGAAACCGACAACGACGATCACGAGGACGAGCCCGGACACCTCGATGACAGTCATCACCACATTGCTGCGCACGGATTCCCTGATGCCGCGTGCATTGAGGAGTCCGATCAGGAGGAGGAACACCAGGGCTGCGGGCGCCGCCGGAACGTCGATGAACGCACCCAGGTAATCACCGGTGAAAGCCAGCGCGAGGCCCGCGGCGCTGGTGACACCCGCAGCGAGCATGCAGAATCCCACGAGGAACGAAAGGAAAGGTTTTTGAAAGGCCCGCTCGGCGAAGACCGCTGCACCGCCCGCCTTCGGGTACTTCGTGACCAGTTCGGCGTAGGACCCGGCGGTCAACAACGCCAGGACCAGTGCCACCATCAGGGGCACCCAGAGGGCGCCCCCCACTTCGGCCGAGATGACCCCCACCAGTGCATAGACGCCGGCGCCCAGCACATCGCCGAGGATGAACAGGTAGAGCAGCGGGCCGGTGATGCCGCGCTCGAGTTTCGTGTCCGGTGCATGCTCGGTCGTCGCCATTGGAGAAGTCTAGCGAAACTCAGTAAGCAGGCTGATGAAAAGCTCCTACCACATTACCGCTCACCGCACATGAGCTACCGCCCGGCGTTGCGAATTCCCTCCAGGGTGTGACGCACCCCATAATTGCCTTCATGAACCATGGCTCGGGGGCAGCCATCCATGCTGCAACGTAACAAGGAGTTTTTATGAGTTGGCTCGACCGGGACCACAGCATCGCACCCCCAGGATTCAACCGCTGGCTCATTCCGCCGGCCGCTCTCGCGGTGCACCTGTGCATCGGGCAGGCGTACGCGACCAGCGTCTACAAGACAGCGTTGGTGCAGCACTTCGATGCGAGCCTGACGCAGATCGGCATCATCTTCTCCATCGCCATCGTGATGCTGGGGCTGTCCGCCGCCGTCATGGGCACCTGGGTGGACAAGAACGGCCCCCGGATGGCGATGGCCACCTCCGCCCTGTTCTGGACCTCCGGCTTCGTGGTGGGCGCCATGGGTATCTTCACCAACCAGCTGTGGCTGGTCTACCTCGGCTACGGAGTCATCGGCGGCATCGGCCTCGGCATCGGCTACATCTCCCCGGTGTCCACGCTGATCAAATGGTTCCCGGACCGCCCGGGACTCGCCACCGGCATGGCCATCATGGGATTCGGCGGTGGAGCGCTGATCGCGAGTCCGCTGTCCACACAGCTGCTGCGTTTCTACGACCCGAATTCGAGCGCCGAGGGCTGGGTAGCCAGCGGTGACTCGGTGGGCAAGCTCTTCCTGACACTCGCAGCCGTGTACCTGGTGTACATGCTGTTCGGCGCGTTCACCATCAAGGTGCCGGCGGCCGACTGGAAGCCCGAAGGGTTCGACCCCTCCACGCTCAAGTCCAAGGCGCTCGTCACCTCGGACAACGTGTCGGCGAAGAACGCCATCAAGACCAAGCAGTTCTGGCTCGTGTGGATCGTGCTCTTCTGCAACGTCACCGCGGGCATCGGCATCCTCGAACAGGCCTCCCCGATGATCCAGGACTTCTTCCGCGGCGCCGACGGCTCCACTGCTGTCACGGTCGCCGTCGCCGGTGGATTCGTCGGGCTGCTGTCGATCGCCAACATGGGCGGCCGCTTCGTGTGGTCCTCCACCTCGGATATCATCGGCCGCAAGCGCATCTACATGGTCTACCTCGGTGTAGGTGCTGTCCTGTACTCGATCCTGGCGCTGTTCGGCGCGAGCACCACCCTGCTGTTCGTCGTCCTGGCCTTCTTCATCATCTCTTTCTACGGCGGAGGCTTCGCCACCGTCCCCGCATACCTGAGGGACCTTTTCGGGACCTATCAGGTGGGAGCCATCCACGGGCGGCTGCTGACCGCGTGGTCCGCGGCCGGCATTGCCGGACCATTGATCATCAACGGCTTCCTGGACGCGCAGGGAACCCCCGGTGAGCTGACCGCCGCCGCCTACCAGCCGGCCCTCCTGACCATGGTGGGGCTGCTGATCATCGGTTTCGTGGCCAACCTGCTGGTAAAGCCCGTGGATCCCAAATTCCACGAACCCGTCAACAGCGCAAGCAAAGAACCAGCACGTGGAGGCACGAAATGACCGCAGTAAGGATCGCAACTGTCTGGGCGCTCGTAGGAGTCCCCCTCGCCTACGGCGTTTTCCAGACGCTCACCAGGGCTTCGGCTCTCTTCGGGGGCTAGGCGGCACTCACCAGTACAGCGACGGCGGGACAGGTCA
>NZ_KI914801.1:22685-28128 GCF_000520535.1 Arthrobacter sp. H41 | reverse complement strand
TTCGGTTTCTCCGACACCCGCGCCGCAGCCCGCCGCTACTTCAAGATCGACAGCCACTCCATCGTGGTCCGCGCCCTGGAAATGCTCGCCCGCCGCGGCGAAGTCGACACCACCGCACCCCGCGAAGCCATCGAGAAATACGCCCTCCACGACATCAACGCCGGCACCACCGGCACCACCGGAGGCGAAAGCTAACCACCACCCACCAACCACACCAACAAAACAACGACGACGGCAGGCAGGGCCACCAAACCCCACCCGCCGTCGTTTTTGTAGCCATTCCACAAATGGAGGTTGGTCCCCGAAAAACGTATGCTCGGACCATGCCGTCGCCAGAAGTTTCCTCCAGCGTCCCGCGAAACGGTAGCCGGAACAACGGGCAGGTACCGCCCGATCCTGACACTGTGGAAAAGCTGCGGGCGAAAATCGGTTCGCTCTCGACGGCGACGCTCAAGCAGCTCGATGCCGACCTGCCCTGGTACCGAGGACTTCGCCCCGACGAACGCTCGGCCCTGGGGCTCGTGGCGCAAAAGGGCATCGCATCGTTCGTCAGCTGGTACCAGCGCCCCGTCTCCCCCGCCTGGGTACTCAGCGACGTGTTCGGAACAGCGCCCACCGAGCTCACCCGCTCCATCAGTCTCCAGAAAGCGCTGCAGCTGATCCGCGTGGTGGTCCAGGTTGTCGAGGACCAGGTGCCCTTCCTTGCGCCCGCCGCCGATCAGGGGCCGCTGCGCGAGGCCGTCCTCCGCTACTCCCGCGAAGTGGCCTTCGCTGCCGCAGACGTCTATGCGCGCGCCGCCGAGACCCGCGGATCGTGGGACACCCGGCTCGAAGCGCTTGTTGTCGATGCGATCCTGCGCGGTGAGAGTTCGGACGCCCTGCGGTCCCGGATCGCCGCCGTGGGCTGGAAGTCCCAGGCACGGATCACCGTGATGGTCGGCAGTTCTCCAGTGGAGCCGAACGCCGCTTTCCTCGGGGAACTGCGCCGCGTCACGGGCAGGCTTGCCGAGGACACGCTCGTGGGAATCCAGGGGGAACGGCTCATCCTCGTGCTCGGTGGCGTACGGGAACGCGATTCCTCCTACCGCCGGATCAGCGAACTGTTCGGTGCAGGTCCTGTGGTGTACGGCCCGGAAGCGGAATCGCTGGTCGCTGCGAGCAGTTCCGCGCAGGCGGCGTTCGCCGGCCTGACCGCGGCAGCCGCCTGGCCCGGCGCACCGCGCCCGGTCTCGGCCGAGGACCTCTGGCCGGAGCGAGTCTTCGCCGGCGACGACACCGCGAGGAAGTCACTCGTGCATTCCATCTACCGACCGTTGCAAAACGCCTCCAACGGGTTGGAGGAAACACTGTCCGCCTACCTCACCCTCGGACACTCCCTTGAGGCGACCTCACGCGAGCTTTTCGTCCACGCCAACACCGTCCGGTACCGACTGCGCCGGGTCTGCGACGTCACCGGCTGGGATCCATTGCTCCCCCGTGAGGCCTATGTGCTCCACACCGCCCTCGTGGTGGGACGGCTCTACCATTCGGTCAAGCCCCCGGCCGAGCGTCTCCCCCAGCGGCCCACCGACCTCCGCACCTTGTAGACTTCCTACAAAGCGGCTCGAACAGCTTCGTGCAATCAAACACCCGGAAAAACAACCGTCCTTTGGAAAGGTGGAAACGTGCTCGCAATCGCCTGCCCCGGCCAGGGGTCCCAGACGCCAGGATTCCTCAGCCCGTGGCTGGAGTTGCCCGGAGTGGCCGATCACCTTGCCGCCCTGAGTGAGCAGGCCGGCGTCGATCTCATCCTGCACGGGACCGTCTCGGACGAGGACACCATCAAGGACACCGCGGTGGCGCAGCCGCTGATCGTCGCCGCGGGGCTCGTGGCGGGACGGGCACTCCTCGAGGAACGCCCCCTGACCGCCGGAACCGTCGTTGCAGGCCATTCGGTGGGCGAACTCACCGCCTCCGCAATCTCCGGGGCGCTCAGCGAGGCCGACGCCGTCGCCTTCGTCCGGGTACGCGCAAATGCCATGGCCTCCGCCGCTGCCACCATGCCGACCGGCATGAGTGCGGTGCTGGGAGGCGACTCCGACGACGTCGCCCGGGTACTGAGCAGGCTCGGGCTCACTGCGGCGAATGCCAACGGAGGCGGCCAGGTAGTGGCGGCGGGGACCCTTGAGCAGTTGGCCGCGCTTGCCGCTGACCCCCCAGCGAAGGCACGGGTCATCCCGCTCAAGGTCGCGGGTGCGTTCCACACCGACCACATGTCCCCTGCCGTCATGGCGCTCGAAACACTCCGCCCCATGCTCGCGCCGTCGGAGCCGGTGGGCACGTTGCTCTCCAACTTCGACGGCCGCCCCGTCAGCACGGGCGAGGCGAACCTCGACAGCCTGATAGCCCAGGTCTCGCGCCCGGTCCGCTGGGATCTCTGCATGGAGTCGATGCAATCGATGGGCGTGACCGGCATGGTCGAACTCGCTCCGGCGGGAACCCTGACCGGGCTGGCCAAGCGCGGAATGCGCGGTACGGCGGCGTTGGCCGTAAAATCTCCTGAGGACCTCGAGGCGGCTCGCGTATTCATCCGCGAGCATTCCCGCACGCCGGACCTGGATCCAGCCCTTATCGCAGAAGGACTTTCGTGAGCACTCCCGTCATCAAGCAGGCATCCCTCCGCGAGCACACGCGTATCCACGGGCTTGGCATCTACCGGCCCAGCGTCGTCGTCACCAACGAGGATGTCTGCCAGTGGATCGATTCCTCCGATGAGTGGATCCGCCAGCGCACCGGGATCGTGACCCGCCGCCGTGCGCCCCGCGACGTCAGCGTGGTCGACATGGCCGAGGCAGCGGCACGCGAGGCGCTGGCCGACGCCGGTATCGAAGCCTCGCAGCTCGGCGCAGTACTCGTGTCCACCGTCACGCACCCGCACGCGACGCCGTCGGCCGCGGCGCAGTTGACCGACCGACTGGGAGCCACCCCCGCACCCGCCTACGACATCTCGGCGGCCTGCGCCGGATACTGCTACGGGATCGCACAGGCGGACGCCCTGGTCCACGCGGGAAGCGCAGAGTATGTCCTCGTGGTGGGGGTCGAGAAACTTTCGGACTTCATCGACAACGGCGACCGCACCATCTCCTTCATTCTCGGTGACGGAGCAGGTGCTGTCGTCATCGGCCCGTCCGACTCCGCCGGCATCGGGCCGTCGGTGTGGGGTTCGGACGGCAGCAAGCACGGAGCAATCCGCATGAGCCACTCGCTTCTCGAGATCCGCGACTACTCGCTCGCTGCCGCAGCGGGCGGCGAGGGCACGTCGGCGGCATCTGCCGAGGCCCAGGCAGCGCTGTGGCCCACGATGCGCCAGGACGGCCAGACCGTCTTCCGATGGGCCGTCTGGGAGATGGCGAAGGTCGCCCAGCAGGCGCTCGACGCCGCGGGAATCACCTCGGCCGACCTCGTCGCCTTCGTGCCGCACCAGGCAAATATCCGTATCATCGATGAGATGGTGAAGCAGCTGAAACTGCCGGAACACGTGCAGGTGGCACGCGACATCGTCGACGCCGGAAACACGTCCGCGGCGTCGATCCCCTTGGCCATGCACCGTCTGCTGAAGGAACAGCCGGCCCTGAGCGGCGGGCTCGCCCTGCAGATCGGGTTCGGAGCCGGGCTCGTCTTCGGCGCGCAGGTTATTGTTCTCCCCTAGATTTCCAAAACCAGACCGCATCAGCGCGGTTTGACCCACCCCGCCGGGAAATGCCGGCATCAACGAAAAAAGGAGCCCCCATGGCTAGCAACGAAGAGATTCTGGCCGGTCTGGCCGAAATCGTCAACGAGGAAACGGGACTTGCGCCCGAGTCCGTCGAGATGGACAAGTCCTTCACCGATGACCTCGACATCGACTCCATCTCAATGATGACCATCGTGGTCAACGCCGAGGAAAAGTTCGGCGTCCGTATCCCCGATGAGGAAGTCAAGAACCTCAAGACCGTGGGCGACGCCGTGAACTTCATCTCCGGAGCGCAGTCCTAGTTCCATCGGTTCTGCTCCTTGAGGGAGCCCGGCGGCCGCCTTCGGCATTGTGTCCACGGGCGGCCGCTTCTTCACCACGTGCCCCGGTTCACCCGGGCCGCAGCCTAGCTTTGAAAGAGTGACAGCATGCCACGCAAAGTAGTCATCACCGGCCTTGGAGCAACCACGCCGATCGGCGGGGACGTACCCACCATGTGGGCGAACTCCCTCAAGGGCGTTTCGGGCGCCAGAACCATCGAGGCCGACTGGGTGCAGAAGTACGAGCTTCCTGTCACCTTCGCGGCGCAGGCGACGACGCCGGCCAGCGAGGTCCTGTCCCGCGTCGAGGCCAAGCGGATGGACCCTTCAACCCAGTTCGCCGTCATCGCCTCCCGCGAGGCTTGGCGTGATTCCGGCATCGAGGACTTCGATCATGACCGGCTCGCGGTGGCCTTCGCCACGGGGATCGGCGGAGTCTGGACCCTCCTCGACGCGTGGGACACCCTGCAGGCCAAGGGCCCCCGCCGTGTCCTCCCGATGACCGTGCCCATGCTCATGCCGAATGGCCCGGCGGCGGCGGTAAGCCTTGACCTCGGTGCGCGCGCCGGTGCACACACGCCGGTTTCCGCCTGCGCTTCGGGAACCGAGGCGCTGCACCTCGGCCTGGACCTCATCCGATCCGGCAAGGCCGACGTCGTCATGTGCGGCGGCGCCGAGGCCGCCATCCACCCCATGCCGATCGCCGCGTTCGCGTCGATGCAGGCACTCTCGCGACGCAATGACGAGCCCGAACTGGCCTCGCGCCCCTACGACCTGGCCCGGAACGGCTTCGTCATGGGCGAGGGCGCCGGCGCCCTCGTCATCGAGGCGGAGGAGCACGCCCTCGCCCGAGGTGCCCGTATCTACGGCGAACTCGCGGGTACCTCGGTCACTGCTGACGCCTATCACATCACCGCACCGGATCCCGGCGGCCTCGGGGCCACCCGCGCGCTCAAGGCGGCTCTGTTCGATGCAAGGGTCCAGGCCTCGGATGTGGTGCACGTCAACGCGCACGCGACGTCCACCCCTGTGGGAGACAAGCCGGAGTACGTGGCGCTGAAGGCGGCCCTCGGCTCCCAGCTGGACAACGTCGCGGTGTCTGCCACCAAGTCCCAGACAGGACACCTGCTTGGAGCATCGGGTGCGGTCGAAGCTGTCATGACAGTTCTCGCGGTCTACGAACGCACGGTGCCGGTGACGATCAACCTCGACAACCAGGACCCCGAGATTCCCCTCGATGTAGTGACCTCGGAGCGGAAGCTCCCCTCGGGAGACATCGTTGCCATCAGCAACTCCTTCGGCTTCGGCGGGCACAACGCCGTCATTGCCGTGAAGAACGTCTAGGACAGCTCGTCAGCGTGCGGCGGACCGGCGGTTCGCCGCACGCTGGCTCGGTTGCCCGGGTAGCCTG
>NZ_KI914801.1:0-22585 GCF_000520535.1 Arthrobacter sp. H41 | reverse complement strand
CCGGGTAGCCTGACCGATCTGCCCGAATGGGCTAGCCCACCTGCCCGGGCTGCCTAGCCCACCTGATGCAACCAGCGCACCGGCGCACCCTCGGCAGCATGCCGGAACGGTTCCAGTTCCTCGTCCCAGGATTCGCCCAGCGCGAGGGAAAGTTCGTGATAGACAGCGGCAGGATTTCCGGCGCCCGCTTCGTAGGCATAGCGGATACGGTCCTCCGAGACCATGATGTTGCCGTGGACGTCCGTAGTGGCGTGGAAGATCCCGAGCTCGGGGGTGTGTGACCAGCGCCCGCCGTCCGCACCCGCGCTCTGTTCCTCGGTGACTTCGTAGCGAAGATGGGCCCAGCCGCGCAGCGCGGAAGCCAGTTGCGCACCGGCCCCCTGCGGACCGACCCACGAGAGTTCGGCGCGGAACATTCCGGGCGCAGCAGGCTGAGGGGTCCACTCGAGATCTGGGCGCTTGTCGAGGACCGAGCCGATCGCCCACTCGACATGAGGGCACAGCGCAGAAGGGGCCGAGTGCACGTACAAAACACCGCGCGCCATCACAACAGACATTCCATCCTCCATAGCTGTAGGTACGTCTTCCCCAACGACCTTCAAGGTGATGAAAACTGCTGTTCTGCTGGTGCTTTCCGGCCACTGCCCACTGGCGTTGCTGCAGGTTGTGAACTAGGGAACATTCTGCCCCACACGGACTGATTGCGCCACTGGTGTTACTTGCTTTTTTTCTGCGGCCCAAGTAGGGCTACTCGATCCGAGATGGATTCTCAGGCTCTCGGGTGGGCCTGCTCGTAACTGCGGCGGAGCCGGTCCACCGAGACATGGGTGTACAGCTGGGTCGTGGCAAGGCTGGAGTGCCCGAGTATTTCCTGTACCGCCCGAAGGTCGGCACCACCGTCCAGGAGATGCGTGGCAGCGCTGTGTCGGAGGGCGTGCGGCCCTGAGGCTGCGGTATCGCCCAGCTCGGCGAGGATTTTCTGGACGGCTGCACGGACGGTCCGTTGGTCGATCCTGCCCCCACGCCGCCCCAGGAACACCGCTGCCCCACTGGTAGGCGTTCTGAATGCGGGCCTGCCACGGCGAAGCCAGTCGTCGAGCGCATGAGCCGCGGGCACTCCGAAGGGAACGGTTCGTTCCTTGTTGCCTTTGCCCAGCACCCGCAGCGTGCGGCGTTCCGTGTCGAGGTCATCGATGTCCAGCCCCACCAACTCCCCCACCCGGACTCCAGTGCCATACAGGATTTCCACCATGGCTTTCAGTTGAAGGGCTCCGGCGTCCCCTTCAGCGGCAGCGTCCGTCAGCGAGGTGAACATCGTCTCCAGTTGCCCGCCGCTCACTATCTGCGGCAGGGTCTTCTCGCGTTTCGGAGCACGCAAGCGCAGGGAAGGATTCGCGTCGACCAGTTCTTCCCGAACAGCCCACTCCATGAAGGTGCGTGCGGTGGCCGCCCGCCGGGCGATGGTGGACCTGGCAAGTCCTGAAGCATCGAGTGCGCCGAGCCAGGCCCTGAAGTGCCGGAGCTCCAACTTGTCGAGCCGGTGGATGCCCTGTCCCTGGACGAAGGCGAAGAGGAGTTCGAGGTCGGCGAGGTAGGCCCGGACCGTATGGGCGGAGCGGTTCCGCTCCGCCGTCAGGTAGGAACGGTAACGGGCCAATGCGCCGTCGAAGTCCAAGGGGTGGCCGGCGCCGAGGCAGCCGCCGGAGGTCACAGGTACGTCGGCTTCTTCGGCCATGATCCTCCTTCCGTGCTGATCCGTATTCTCCTACTGTGCACTTCCGTGCAGCCAGGGCAAAGGCGGCACACCGGTCAGCCCGGGTCCGGGTGTTCCGGGCAGTTCAGCGGCAGCAGCCCTGCCTCCTTCGAGGTCGAGCAGGAACTGCTTCACTTCCACCCCGGCGGCATACCCGGTCACGGCCCCGTTTCCGGCAACTACCCGATGCCCGGGAATGAGGATTGACAGCGGGTTCGCCCGGATCGCCGCACCGACTGCCCGACCCATGGCCGCGTTCCCCAGCTCGCTCGCGATGTCCCGGTAGCTGCGCGTCTCGCCGTAAGGAATTTCCCTGACGGTTCGCCATACCCGCAGCTGAAATGCAGTGCCGGTAATTCCGAGGTGCACGTCGAAAGTCTTCCGCGCCCCGGCGAAGTATTCGCCCAACTGCACTTCCGCCTGCTTGACGGCTGAATGAGGGTGCGCACTCCCTCCCCCAGCAGCCAGAGCGAAAGGTGTCCCGAGCTTCACCGAAGCCGGGGAGGGACTATGTTCGGCATGGTAGACGCCCACGAGCTCCGCGTCCTCCTCTACGACAATAAGGCCCCCGATGGGGCTGTTGAGAGTGGAGTGATATCTCACGGTTCCTGACCTCCTTGGTTGGATGAACGGTGGTTGGATGAACGGTGGTTCAATGCTTTTTCGACCGGTGCCAGCCGTCGTTGGCGCGCGCGGCCAGCCCTTCGATCTCAAGGCGGGACAATCCCGTGATGACTTCACGAGCACTCAATCCCGCGACGGACGCCAGTTTGTCCACAGTGGAGCCTGCCCGGACGGGGAGGGCGTCCAGGAGCAGGATGTCCTGCACGGTGAGCCCGTCATGATCGAGCGTGGGCACCGCCGGTTCCGCTTCCGATACGGAGCCGATCGGCCCCGCCAGTTCCGCGATTTCCGTTGCATCCGTGACGCATACCGCGCTGCCATCCCTCAGCAGACGGTGGCAGCCGGCCGAATTGGCGGAATGCACCGATCCCGGAACAGCTCCGACCGGTCGGCCGAGGCCGGCTGCGTGATGCGCCGTGTTGAGCGCGCCCGACCTCCAGCGGGCCTCCACCACCACCGTCACCGCACTCAGGGCTGCGATCAGCCGGTTGCGCTGGAGGAACCTCCACCGGGTGGGCGAGGAGCCGGGAGGAACTTCCGAGATGAGGATCCCCTGCCCGGCGATAGCGCGCAGCAGTTCCTCGTTTCCCGCGGGATAGTAGCGGTCCACCCCGCCTGCCATCACCGCCACCGTCGGGATGCTCTCCGGGCTCCTGCCGACCGCGAGCGCGGCCCGGTGAGCCTGGGCGTCGATACCGTAGGCCCCTCCGGAAACAATGGTGAAGCCACGTCCCACGAGGCCCGCTGCCAGATCCGCGGTGACGGCGTTTCCATAGTTGGTGCTGTCCCTCGAGCCGACGAGAGCCACCACCCGTTTCGGCGTCGGGAATTGGCCAGGGCCGCGGACCCACAGGCACAGGGGTGCGGCCAACTGAAGGTCGCCCAGGGCTTCAGGCCAGTCCGGGGACTCCGGCACCACTAGCCTGCCGCGCAACCGGCCCATCGTCGCGAGGTCACGTTCGGGGGCGAGGTCCTTTCGCCGCGGCGTCCACCGCTCAAGGGCCTCCGCCAGGACATCGCGGGGGCCGGCATCCATGTCGAGGCAGCCTGCAACCTCCTGGTGGAGTTGCGCACCGGCCTTGAGCGACCCCGTTGCTATCCGCAGCGCGTCCACAGCGCCTGCCACTGCCGTGAGCGCCAGTCCCACAGCATCCGACGGCTCGAACAAACGCGACAATGCTGCGCGGGACAGGAGAATCTCCTCCGGGACACCGCTCATGCCGCACGCTCCTGGAGGCGGAAGCCGAGCGCCAGGGCGACGTCGTCGGCCTCCGGCTGGTCATGGCCCTGCAGGTCCGCTACGGTCCAGGCAACCCGCAGCGTACGGTCCCAGCCGCGCGCGCTGATGAGGTTCCGGTCGAGCGCCCGGTCCAGGGCTCCAGTGACGGCGCGGGGCAACCGAAGTTCCTCGCGGAGAATCTTCCCCTGCACGTCGGAATTGGTCGAGTACCCCCAGGGGACGAGTCGGGCAGCCTGTGCCTGCCGTGCGCGTGCAACGCGCCGCGCTACCGTGGCAGTGGTTTCGGCTGCGGCCCCGCCGACGTAATCGGGCAGCGCGACCCGCTGCACGGTGAGTTGGAGGTCCACACGATCCAGGAGCGGCCCGGAGAGCCGGTTGAAGTAGCGGCGACGCTGCTGGGCCGTGCACAGGCAGTCGATCCCCTTTCCGTTGGCCAGTCCGCACGGGCACGGGTTGAGAGCGAGGACCAGCTGGAAGCGGGCGGGGTATGAGGCGGTACCGGCCGAACGGTGTAGAACGAGAGTCCCGCTTTCAAGTGGTTCGCGCAGTGCCTCGAGAACCCGCCTCTCGTATTCCGGTGCCTCGTCGAGGAACAGGACGCCGCGGTGTGCCCGGGATGCGGCTCCGGGACGCGGTATGCCGCTGCCCCCGCCGATGATCGCCGCAGCCGTGGCCGTGTGGTGCGGACTCTCGAAAGGTGGCCGCCTCCGCAGCTCGGCGCAGGAGTGCTCGCTGCCCAGCGAATGGATCGCCGTCACCTCCATGGCGTGGTCATCGGTGAGGTCCGGGAGAATTCCGGGTAGCCGCTCCGCCAGCATCGTCTTGCCGGCTCCGGGTGGCCCGACCATCATCAGGTGGTGGGCACCCGCCGCTGCCACTTCGACGGCGAAGCGTGCCTCCGCCTGACCGGCGATGTCGGCCATATCACTGGAAGGACCACTTCGCGGCTGGGGATCAGTCGGCTCCGGGCCGGTGACGTCCGTCGGGAGTGGGAGCTGCACTTTCGAGGCGTCGGCTCCGAAGGCCAGGGCCACCTCGGCGAGGGAGGCGAACCCGTGGACCTCTGCGTGGGGCACCAGTGCGGCTTCGGCGCGGTTGCCTTCCGCCACGACCACGCGGACATGGCCCGCCTGGACGGCGGCCATCACCGCCGGAAGGACCCCGCGGACCGGGCGCAGCTGCCCGTCCAGGCCAAGCTCGGCGAGGAAGACGATCGCCTCACAATTGCGGACGTCCCCGGCGGCCGCCAGGGCGGCCATGACAATCGCGAGGTCGAATCCCGAGCCGCGTTTCGGGAGGGATGCCGGAATCAGGTTCACGGTGATCTTCCTCCGACTGAGTGGTACCCCTGCATTACGCGCCGCAGCCCGGATACGGTCCTTCGCCTCATTCAGCGACGCGTCAGGCAGTCCCAGGAGCACGAACGCAGGGAGTGTCTGGCCGATATCAGCTTCGACCTCGACGATGTACCCGTTCAGCCCCACCAGGGAAACCGAGTAGGTGCGTCCCAGTGCCATCAGAAAACTGCCCGCAAATGCTCGATGCGCGGGTTCCCGGTGCCGTCGTCGAGCACCGACACCGCGTCCACGCGGAACCCGGAGAACCGACAGTTATGGGAACGCGCCCACTTCGACGCCAACAGGTACAACCGCTCCAGCTTGCCCGCGGTGATCGCCTCCAGCGGATGCCCGAAATCCTCCGAACTCCGCGTCTTCACCTCGACGATCACCAGCGTGGTCCCGTCCACCGCCACCAGGTCTATTTCGCCCGCGCTGCACCGCCAGTTCCGGTCCACGATGCGCAGCCCCGCCTGCTCCAGGTATTCCGCAGCGGTCGCCTCTCCGCGCCGCCCCAGCTGGTCCTTCGCCAACATGTCCACCACCTCCATGCCCAGCCTGCTTGCAGAAGGAGCAGCGGCGACGGGAAGACCTCCCTATGTGGGCAAGTCGACCCCCAGGACCCCCTGTGGAGGAGAAATATCGATCAAAGGAGCCAGAAATGGGACACCCTGTCACGAGAAACGGCCCCGGCCCCTTCTCGGAGAAGGGACCTGGGCCGTCCGGACGACGTGCGGGAAACCTACCGTGCGGCCTTGCCCTTCACCCGGTTCAGGATCAGGAGCACCGCCGCCGCAACGAGGACCACCAGACCGATATACAGCAGGAACTTCACTGCCTCCACGATCAAACCCAACACCAACAGGACGATGGCGACAACAACGAGGACGGGAAGTAGTGGTTTCATGCCTTCCAGTATGCCGCGCTTTGATTGAGGATCGGGCCCGGACCGGCAACAATAAAGTAAGGCCACCGACGATTATCTGGTTCAACGATGGAGGAGTTTCCATGGCTTCAAGAGACGATTTTCTTCCCGGCGGAAGCGAAGCAGACCGTCTCGAGCAGCAGACCCCGGCGTCGGAGGACGACTCCCCTGCCGACCCGGCACCTTCTGAGGGCACGGGCGGATCCGAGGCAGACCGTCTGGAGCAGGCAGCCGAAACAGCCGACGACGGCGAGGACGGATTTCCGCACGGTGCGGCCGAGGACGGCTCCGAGAACGAGGACTCCCAGGACACCGGCGACCGCGGCTAGCCTCCCAGCACCCGCCCTGGACCTTCAAAGAGCAGCGAGCAGCTGAAGCTAGTTCCCCAGCGCCCCGTCCTTGGGCAGCGCGATGTCGTCCGACTTGGACAGCTCCTCGACGTTCACGTCCTTGAAGGTGATGACCCGGACGTTCTTCACGAATCGGGCCGATCGGTAGACGTCCCAGACCCAGGCGTCCTGCAGCGTCAGATCGAAGTACACCTCGCCGTCGGCCGACTTCGCCTGGAGGTCCACGTTGTTCGCGAGGTAGAACCGCCGTTCCGTCTCCACCACATAGCTGAACAGCCCTACGACGTCGCGGTACTCCCGGTAGAGCTGGAGCTCCATGTCGGTTTCGTAGTTCTCAAGATCTTCGGCGCTCATGATCCCATTCTGCCCCAATCCCGGGCGCGGTCGTTCCGGCCTCTGCCGGAGTTCCCAGGCGCCAGGACCGCCGGTGGTAATCACTGGCTCCTCGGGCGTCGATCGCCGCCCGATGCAGTGCCGTCGCGTAGCCCTTGTTCACGTCCCACCTATACGCGGGGTGCTCGACGGCGAGCGAAACCATCAGCGCATCGCGCTCGACCTTCGCGAGGACGCTGGCAGCCGCGACGCTGAGACACTGCAGATCGGCCTTGATCCTTGTGTGCACTGGAGCATCACAGCCGGAGAGCACCACGTCTGAAGGAACAACGCCAGGCTCCTCGAACAGGACGTCCTGCCCCCGCCGGGAGAGCCAGTCGTGGTTTCCATCGAGGATGACAACGTCGGGCCGCACCGTCGCAGCCACCTGTTCCCAGGCGCGGCTTCCCGCAGCCTGCAGCGCCGCCATCAGGCCGACGTCGTCGATCTCCGCTGAACTCGCGTGACCCACCCCGCAGGCGAGGCACCACTTCCGGATGCGCGGCACCAGTGCCTCGCGCTCGGCGGGCGACAGCAGCTTGCTGTCCCGCACCCCCCGCAGGCCCTTGCACGCCTCCAGGTCGACGACGACGATCCCCACGGACACGGGGCCCGCCAGCGCTCCCCTGCCGACCTCGTCACAGCCCGCGATGTAGCGGTGGCCCCCGGAGGAGAAGGACTTCTCGAAAATCAGGGTGGGCGCTGCAGAGCGCTTCCGGCGTGCTGCCGTCACCTGCCCTCCGGTGCACCTGCGGCTGCCGGTTCTGGTACACCGTCGAAGACCTCGGGATAGTTGCCGAGGAAGCCCATGCGGTTGAGCGGCCAAGCGATCACCGCGGCCTTCCCCTCGATATCGTCGACGTCGATGAAACCCCGGCCCGGCTTCTCGGTGTTCGCACGGGAATCAGCCGATGCGTTGCGGTGGTCGCCCATCACCCAGACCTTCCCTTCCGGCACCACGACGTCGAAGGGTGTGTCCGACGGCGCGGCACCCGGGAACAGGTAGGGCTCGACCAGCGGTTCGCCGTTGACCGTGATGCGTCCCTCTGCATCGCAGCAGATCACATGGTCGCCTTCCATGCCGATGACCCGCTTGACGAGGTGCTGCTGGGAATCGTCGGGCGCGAGTCCCACGAAAATCAGCGCTTCCTTCAACCAGTTGTTGTCGACCTGCTGCCCCGGCGCGAGCCAGCCTTCGGTATCGCTGAACACCACGATGTCCCCGCGCTCGAGCGCGAAGGGCTGGGGAACGAGCTGGTTCACGAAGATGCGGTCGTCGATCTCGAGGGTGGGCTCCATGGACCCGGAGGGGATGAAGAAGGCGCGGAACAGGAAGGTCTTGATCAGGAAGGACAGTACGAGGGCAATCACGACGATCGTCGCGATCTCCTTGAGCCAGCCGGCGAAACTGCGGTCCTGCTCCTTCGGAGCGCCCCGGCGCCCCCGCCCTCGCACCGACAGGTCCGGCGCCTCCGGGTTCCGGGGATCCGCGCCGGAAGCGGTTCCGTCCTGAGGGCCCGGGGCCCGATCGGGTCCGGGGGCGGCCTCCTCCGAGGCATTCGAGGGTTGCGGACTGCCTGCGTCGTTACCGGGCTTCCGGCGGAAGTTTCGTGCCATCTGCTGCGTTCCTCAATGTCATTCCGGTGCCAGTAGTACGGCCGCCGCGTAGTTCGGAGTTCCTTCAAAAAACCGTGCCTGCTGTCCAGGGCCCGGTGTCAGCCCTGGACTGTCCGCTCGATCCGGCTGGCCCGATCCGGCGGCCAGACGAGGTGCACTACCTCGCCGATCACACGATCAGCGGCTACCAATCCGCCGCCTGGTGCCCCCAGCAGCGAACGCGAGTCCATCGATACGGACCGGTGATCGCCCAACAACCACAACCTACCCTCCGGGACCTCGACGTCGAACTCCGTTTCGCTGGGAGCGTCGGCCGGGAACAGATAGGGCTCATCCATCGCGTCGCCGGTCACGGTGACCCTGCCGTCGTCGTCGCAGCAGGCCACCCGGTCTCCCGGCACCCCGATCACCCGCTTCACATACACCGTCTCGCTGCCGTTCAGGCCCAGCCACTGCCCGACGGCGTCCACCACGCGCACGGTCACGCTGCGGTCGTCATGGATGGGGTCGAAGGATCCCCGGCCGTCGAAAACGACGACATCGCCCCGCTCGATCCCGTCCGCGGAGTTCCCGGTCTTGCTGACCACCACGCGGTCCCCTTCCTCGAGGAGCGGCTCCATGGAGCCCGACGGAATGTAGTAGACATCGACGAGCAGCGCCCGCACCACGCCGACGACGAGTACGGCGAGCAGCACGGCGGAGAACACAAAACGCCAGCCCGTAATCGCGGACCGGCGTTGAGTGTGCTTCCCAGCCGTAGGAGGGGAAGCGGATGTTTCAGGCACCCGTAAAGGCTACTTGACCGTCTTGGGGTCGCGCTTTTCCTTGATCTTGGCTGCCTTGCCGCGAAGTTCGCGCATGTAGTAAAGCTTCGCGCGGCGAACATCGCCCTTCGAGACAAGCTCGATCTTCTCAAGGACCGGGGAGTGCACCGGGAAGGTACGCTCCACGCCGACGCCAAAGCTGACCTTGCGGACCGTGAAGGTTTCGCGGATGCCGTCGCCCTGGCGTCCAAGGACGAAGCCCTTGAAGATCTGGACACGGGTGTTTTTGCCTTCAATGATGTTCACGTGGACATTGACGGTGTCTCCGGCGCGGAACGCCGGGATGTCGGTGCGGGCCGAGGCCGCATCGACGGAGTCGAGAATATGCATGGTGCTTCTCCTGGTGAACGCCACAGGTCATTCACGTGGGTCACGGCGGTCAAGGCCGGCTCGCAGGGAGCGCGGCAATCATCGCCGAAAAAGGTGTACCGGCGGTTCGGATCTCCGGACGCCGGTGTGTAGAACTGTTGGCCGCACACCCCCTGTGGCAGGGTCCAGCCCAGCAGACACAAGCACCAAGTATTCCATACCTGCGGCACAGCGGCGAATCGCAGCTAGCGTGTTTCCCCGGAGGGCCGAGGCGCCCTTCAGGAGCCGGCGGGGTCCCTGCGTACCAGAACCCCGTCGACGACGACGAAGCCGGCCCCGCTGAGAGCCGTGAGGTCGGCTCCGGTCAGCGCCCCGGCCTCGACCGACGCAAGCAGGTCGGGACGGCGGACTGCGGTGCGCCGGTACTGCTCCGCACGGCGGAACTGGGCGATCTTCGCGTGGTTCCCGCTGAGCAGGACCTCGGGGATGTCGCGGCCACGCCATGATGACGGCTTGGTGTACACGGGGTATTCGAGCAGTCCGTCAGCGTGGGATTCCTCCACCAGGGACTCGGGATTTCCCACGACACCCGGGATGAGCCGCCCCACGGCCTCGACCATGGCGAGCACTGCCACCTCGCCGCCGTTCAGCACATAGTCCCCCAGGCTGATGGGACGCACCTCGTAGGACTCTCCTGCCCATTCGATCGCCCGCTCATCGATACCCTCGTAGCGTCCGCAGGCGAACACGAGGTGGTCGAGCGTGGCGAATTCGGAGGCCGTCGCCTGGCGAAAGACTTCGCCGGCAGGAGACGGGACCACAAGGGTAGGGCGCACGGACGATTCCGCCGCAATCGATTCAAGGGCAAGCGCCCACGGCTCGGGCTTCATCACCATTCCGGCCCCGCCGCCGTAGGGGGTGTCATCGACGGTGCGGTGACGGTCCGTGGTGAAGTCCCGGAGGTCGTGGACGCGTACGTCCAGCAGGCCGTCCTGGCGGGCCTTGCCGATCAGTGACAGGTCGAGGGCCGCCAGGTACTCCGGAAAGATGGTGACGACGTCGATCCGCACTAGGAGTCGGCCCGGCCCGCAGCGTCATCATCAGCGTCACTGTCGCCGGTGCCAAGAAGCGTTCCGGTAGGCGTTCCAGGAAGCGGTTCGGACACGTCGTCACCGTCGTCGGGTGCCTGGTTGGAGCCCGGGGTGTTGAGGTCGAACAGCCCTGCCGGCGGAAGGATGGACACGTAGCCGCCCGCGGGATTCACCTCGGGAACGATCTCCCCGACGAACGGCACGAGCGCTTCGTGCCCGCCGGTCAGCTCGACCACGAGGAGGTCCTGGACGGCCAGGGTCCGCAGTGCCGTCACCTTGCCGACCGTTTCACCGCCCACCCGGGCGTCGAGGCCCACGAGCTCGTGCTCGTACCAGGCGTTTTCGTCGTCGTCCTCGGTGGTGTCGCTGTCGATGAAGAGGCTGGCACCCCGGAGCGTCTCCGCCTGGTTGCGGTCGGGGATCTGTTCGAAGCCCACGATGAGGATGTCCTTGTTCCAGCGCGCCTTTGTCACGGTCAGCTCTGCGGTGGGAGCACCTTCGGCACGGAAGACCGCACCGGGTTCGAAGCGGTCCTCGGGAGCGTCGGTGAACAGCTGGACGGTGACCTCCCCGCGAATGCCGTGCGGCTTGCCGATCCGGGCTACGAGTACTTCCATGGTGCTGCTCCTGCGGCGAGTGGATGGGGATGGAGAAACGAGTTCGGCCCCACTCCAGAATCTGGTGCGGGGCCGAACGGGGAAAACTGGAAGCGCCTGGCGCCCAGGGCTAGGCCCGACGGCGGTCCGTGTCCACGACGTCGACGCGGACCGGTTCGCCGTTGGCGAGTGCCGAAACCACGGTGCGAAGAGCCCGTGCGGTCCGGCCCTGCCGGCCGATGACGCGTCCGAGGTCTTCCTGGTGCACGCGCACCTCCAGGGTCTCGCCGCGGCGGTTGTTCTTCGCCGCAACCCGGACGTCGTCCGGGTTGTCGACAATTCCGCGCACGAGGTGCTCAAGCGCTTCGGCAAGCAACTTACTCAGCCTCGGTTGCTTCCGCAGCGGCGTCGTCGGTCTTCTTGGACTTCTTGGTGATGGCCTCAGGAACGATGACCGAGCCCTTGTCGGGAGCAACGAATGCTTCCTTGGGTGCCTTGGTCTTCAGAGTGCCTTCCTGGCCCTCGATGTTCTTGTACTTCTGCCAGTCACCGGTGATCTTCAGCAGCGCGGAGACCTGCTCGGTGGGCTGTGCGCCGACTCCGAGCCAGTACTGGGCGCGCTCGGAGTTGATCTCGATGAACGAGGGCTCCTCGGTGGGGTTGTACTTACCGATTTCCTCGAGGGCACGGCCATCACGCTTGGCGCGTGCGTCCATGACGACGACACGGTAGAAAGGTGCACGGATTTTTCCCATGCGCTTCAGGCGAATCTTTACGGCCACTTGTGTGGTCACTCCTTGATGATGAAAGGGGCGAACCCAGACCTTCTGCTCCCGTGGGGCGGGCCATGAGGAAGGGTTCAAAGGACACAATTCACGCGCAGAGAGAGGGGCTGCCCGGATCGAGTACGCCTCTATTGTGCCAGACCTAGGCCGGTTGCGCGATTCCACCGTCCGGCGAGCCCGCGCGGACCCGGATCCGGTTCTTCCAGGGGTCCTCGAAGCGCAGTTCCGCTCCGGTGGAGTGCCGGTCGATTCCCGCTGCTGCGAGCCGTGCCGCCAGCGCATCGACCTCTCGGGGTGCGGGCACGTGGATGAGGACTTCGCCGAGCCCGAGGGTGTCCTTGCGCGGACCGGCCCCCCTGCTGTTCCAGACATTCATGGCCATGTGGTGGTGGTACCCGCCGGCCGAGACGAAGAGCGCCTGGCCGTGCCAACCCGCCGTCCGCTCGAAACCGAGGATGCCGACGTAGAAGGCCTCCGCCGTCTGCACGTCTCCCACCTGGAGGTGGACGTGCCCGACGCCGGCCGCAGCCTGGGTCTGTCCGGTCACTGCGTCCTCGGTCAGGTAGTCCTCGAGGTAGGTCCGCGCCGGCAATACGACGTTGTCCATGACCACCGACTTTTGGGCCCCCGACCCCGTCCACTGCCAGGTGTCGCGGGGCTTGTCGAAGTAGAGTTCGATCCCGTTGCCCTCGGGGTCGGCGAAATAGAACGCTTCGCTGACCAGGTGGTCGGCGCTGCCCACGAAGGTTCCGGCGGATGCCTGTGCCGCGCTCAATACGGTGGCTGCGAGGTCGGCACGGTCCTCGAAAAGCAGCGCCGTGTGAAAGAGCCCGGCCTCGCCCTGGGACGGCAACCGCAGGCCTGCGGCCGGCTGGAGACGGATCAGCGGCGTATTCTTCCGCCCGAGGTCCACCCCTTCTGCCGATTCCGTGAGCACCTCGAGCCCGAGGCCGGTCTGGTAGTACTCAGCCATCATCGCGATGCTGTCGACCTTCAGTGTGACGGTTCCCATTCCCGTGGCGGATGGCAACAAATCGGCTTCCTGCTGCATGGCGAGCCCCTCGCGTAGTTGGTTTTTCCCCTGTCCCCTAGTTTAACTACTTGAACCTTCAACTTATTCCTCGTCGGATTCCCCGGACGGGGCGCCCCGGATGAAACCGCGGATGACGGCGTCGCCCTCCGCCGTGTCGTGCGGCCGGTGCCCACCCGCCGTGATCCGGTGCCGGGCGCCGGTGTCGGCGAGGTACCCTGCAACCTCCTCGTACAGCGGCTCCCAGCCGCCGGTGAGGACGAGCGTCGGGACCCCGGGAACGATGTGCAGCGGAGCTGTCCACGGCGGAGCCTGGTCCCGCCGCGCGAACAGCGGGGACACGAGTTGGATGTGGGCGGCGGTGGCGGGCAGGTCGGCGGTGAGCGACAGGCAGGCCGGCTCCACCAGCGTCAATGAGTGGATCAGGTCGGGCCGTTCGACTGCCGTCAGCATCGCTGGAACCGCCCCTTCGGCATGCGCCACGAGATGGCCGCCAGTCCCCAGCGCCTCGATGATGATGCGCTGGTCCTCGGCGTGATCGGTGGGCAGCAGTTCATCATCGGCATCCGCACCGGCATCGAAGCCATGCCGCCGGAGGAACAGGCAATCGAAGTCGAGGGCCAGTCCGTGCTGCCGAGGCCACGCGGCCGCCCCGAACTGCCCGTCGCCATGGACGAAGACAATGCGCTCCTGCGTCATGCTGTAGATCCCTTGCCGTCCACCGACCGATGTGCCGTCTGCCGACGGAGCTGCCACAGGACGCACCCCGCGGCAGCCCTGGTTTCCGTTTGCCCTACTTGCCGAGGAACTTGTCGAACCCCTTGGGGAGGTTGAGCGACGCCGGATCGAAGTCGTTCTGCCCTCCGAAGGCAGCACCCGTCGGAGCCGCAGCGCGCGCCGCGGTCCGCCGCGCCTCCGCCTCCTGCAGCTCCTGCGCAGCCTTTGCCGGATTGCCCGAGCGGGGCTTCTTCTTGCCCTTGGCCGCGGCCTTCGTCTTGCGCGCTCCCTGGAATCCGCCAGGTCCGGCCATTCCAGGCATTCCGGGCATCCCGCCGCCGGCGGCCATCTTCCGCATCATCTTCTGTGCCTGGGTGAAACGCTCGAGCAGGCCGTTGACCTCGGAGACGTGCACACCCGAGCCCTTCGCGATGCGGGCGCGCCTCGAGCCGTTGAGGATCTTCGGCGCCAGGCGTTCGTGGGGGGTCATGGACCGCACGATCGCCTCGACGCGGTCGATCTCGCGCTCGTCGAAATTCTCGAGCTGCTCACGCATGCCCGCGGCGCCCGGCATCATCATGAGCATCTTCTTCATGGATCCCATGTTGCGGATCTGCTGCATCTGGGCGAGGAAATCGTCGAGGGTGAAGTCTTCCTGATCGGCGAACTTCTTCGCCATCCGGGCGGCCTCGTCCTGGTCCCAGGACTTCTCGGCCTGCTCGATCAGGGTGAGGATGTCGCCCATGTCGAGGATGCGCGAGGCCATGCGGTCCGGGTGGAACAGCTCGAAATCGTTGAGGCCCTCACCCGTGGAGGCGAACATGACGGGCTTGCCGGTCACGGAGGCGACGGAAAGCGCCGCACCGCCGCGGGCATCACCGTCGAGCTTGGTCAGCACCACGCCGGTGAAGTTGACGCCCTCGTCGAAGGCCAGGGCCGTGTTGACGGCGTCCTGGCCGATCATGGCGTCGATCACGAACAGCACCTCATCGGGGCTGATCGCCTCGCGGATGTCCGCGGCCTGCTGCATGAGCTCGGCATCCACGCCGAGGCGGCCGGCGGTGTCGACGATGACGACGTCGTGAAGCTTCGCCCGCGCTTCGGCCACACCCTGCCTGGCGACCGCGACGGGATCGCCCGTAGCCGCTTCGAACTCCGAGCTGACACCGGGGTGCGGCGCGAAGACGGGCACGCCGGCACGCTCGCCGTTCACCTGGAGCTGCTTGACGGCATTGGGCCGCTGCAGGTCACACGCGACGAGGAGCGGGCTGTGACCCTGGCCCTTGAGCCACTTCGAGAGCTTGCCGGCGAGCGTCGTCTTTCCCGCGCCCTGAAGCCCTGCGAGCATGATCACGGTGGGCGGGTTCTTCGCGAGCCGGATCCGGCGCGTTTCGCCGCCGAGGATGCCGACGAGCTCCTCATTGACGATCTTGACGATCTGCTGGCCCGGGTTCAGCGCCTGCGACACCTCGAGTCCCAGCGCACGCTCTTTAACCCGCGCGGTGAAGGCACGCACCACCGAAACGGCCACGTCCGCGTCGAGCAGGGCCCGCCGGATCTCACGGACGGTGGCGTCGATGTCGGCTTCGGTCAGGCGGCCCTTACCGCGGAGATTCTTGAAGGTTGCTGTCAGCCGGTCGGAGAGTGAATTGAACACGTGCCGGAAACTTCTTTCATCGGAAAATTTGGGGACTCAACTCCCAAGGGTATCAACTCGACTTCACCCGGGTACTCCAGCCCGCAGGACTGCCGGGCCGAAAGACAGCGTCCCTTCGAAAGTGGCAGTGTGGAGGAGTGGACACTTCCCTTACTGAATCCCTTGCCGAGCACAACACTATTCCGGCCGACGCCGACACCCGCGTTCGGACCCTGCTGATCCTTGGTGCCTCGGGTGACCTGACGGGCCGCCTCCTCCTGCCGGGGCTCGCGCGCCTGATCCGCCTGGGCCGAGCCGACGGACTGAAGCTCGTCGGCGCCGGCTCCGACGACTGGTCGGATCAACAGTGGCAGGAACGAATCAGCTCATCCTTCGCTGCGGCCCTGGGAAGCGCGGACGACGCAGGCCGGGCCGCCCTCGAGGACGTCCGGCAGGACAGCACCTATTCCTGCCTGGACGTGACGCAACAAGGTGTCCTCGCGAGCCTCGTCGCCACCCTCGAGGGGCCGGTGGCCATCTACTTCGCCCTCCCCCCGGCGGTCAGCCAGAAGGCGTGCTCGGCTCTCTACGCGGGTGCGCTCCCGAAGGGCACGCGCCTCGTGATGGAAAAGCCGTTCGGCACCGACCAGGCCTCGGCCCACGCCCTCAACACCAAACTGGCCGCACTGGTGCCGGAGCAGAACATCCACCGCGTGGACCACTTCCTCGGCAAGGCCACGGTCTTCAACATCCTCGGCCTCCGCTTCGCGAACCGCATCCTCGAACCGGTGTGGAACAGCCTGCACATCGAGAAGGTGGAGGTGATCTTCGACGAGGACCTGTCGCTGGAGAACCGCGCCCGGTACTACGACGGCGCCGGCGCCCTCCGCGACATGATCCAGAGCCACCTCCTCCACGTCATGGCGCTGATCGCGCTCAACGCGCCGTCCACGCTCCATGAACGCGACCTGCGCGACCACATCGGTTCCGTGCTGAGGGCGAGCTCGGTGGATCTCAGCGATCCGGTCAGCAGCCGGCGCGCCCGGTACACCGCCGGGGACATCGCGGGCCGGTCGGTGCCCGACTACACCGCGGAGCCGGGCGTGGATCCCTCCAAGGGAACCGAGACCCTGGCGGAGGTCGTGGTGTCGATCAACAATGAACGCTGGGCCGGTGTCCCCTTCATCCTCCGCTCGGGCAAGGCACTGGGAACCAAGCGCAAGGAAGCCATCATCACTTTTCGACCGGTCAGCCATGTACCCACCGGGTTCACCGGCCAGGATTCGCCCACCCGCCTGCGCATCGGATTCGGCCCGGACACCCTGCAGCTCGAACTCGACGTCAATGGGCCGGGCGACATGTTCTCGCTTGACCGCGCGGTCCTGAGCGCCGATCTCAACGCCACTGACCTGTTGCCCTACGGCGAGGTGCTCGACGGCGTCCTCGCCGGGGATCCGACGCTGTCGGTCCGCGGTGATATCGCCGAGGACTGCTGGCGCATCGTGGAGCCGGTCCTCGCTGCCTGGGCCTCGGACGAGGTCCCCCTCGAGGAATACCGGGCCGGCTCCCCGGGGCCCGAGTCCTGGGGAGCCAACGCCCCTATTCGACCGTAGGGGCCCAGACCCCTTGGCGCTGCAACGCCAGCCGCACACCAACGCGTCCGCTACCGGGACCGCGGTAACGGACGCGCTGTGCTTTTCGATGCTGTCGACTAGAGTGCGGCGTCCCCGCGCTCCCCGGTGCGGACCCGCACGGCGTCCTCGATGGCGGTGACCCACACCTTGCCGTCGCCGGCCTGGCCGGTGTTCGCCGTCGATACCAGGACATCCACGATGTCCACCACCCACGCATCGGCGACGAGGATCTCCACGCGGGCCTTCTGCAGCAGGTCCACTGTGTATTCAGCCCCGCGGTACACCTCGGTATGGCCCCGCTGACGGCCGTAGCCGCTTGCCTGGCTGACGGTCAGTCCCTGCACCCCGTAGTTCTCGAGGGCGCCGCGGACGCTGTCGAGCTTGTCGGGGCGGACGATTGCTGTCACGAGTTTCATGAATTCACGGCCTCCGGGACCTGTCGCTGGGTCTTGGTCTGCTCTGCAAAGGGGTGGAACGAGCCTCCGACGCCCAGGCCGCCGAACTCATAGGCGGTTTCGGCATGCTCTGAAAGATCCACGCCGGACACCTCGTCATCAGGGGTGATCCGGAAGCCGATGGTCTTGTGGATTCCCAGCCCGATGATCGCCGTCATGATGGCCGAGAGCGCGATCGCCACGACGGCCGCGACCGTCTGGGCGAGCAACTGGCCAGCACCTCCTCCGTAGAAGAGACCGCCGCCGGCGCCCTCGACGGGCAGGGCGATGAAGCCGAGGGCAAGGGTGCCGGTGATACCCGCCACCAGGTGGACGGCAACGACGTCGAGCGAGTCGTCGAAGCCGAGCCGGTACTTGATGCCGACCGCGAGCGCACACACCGCGCCGGACACGAGGCCGAGGCACACCGCACCCACCGGGCTGACATTGGCGCAGGCCGGGGTGATGGCGACCAGTCCCGCGACGATTCCGGACGCAGCCCCGAGCGAGGTGGGGCGGCCGTCCCGGAAACGCTCGGTGAGGATCCAGCCGACCATCGCTGCCGCGGGAGCCGCCATGGTGTTGACCCAGATGAGCCCTGCCTCTTCCGCCGTGCCCGCTGCGCCACCGTTGAACCCGAACCAGCCGAACCACAGGAGCGCGGCTCCCAGCATGACCAGGGGGATGTTGTGCGGGCGCTGCGCGGGGTCCTTGCCGAAGCCCTGGCGCTTGCCGAGGATGAGGGCGAGGACCAGGGCGGCGACGCCTGCGCTGATGTGAACGACCGTGCCACCTGCGAAGTCGATGGCCTCGCCCACGGCGCTGCCCACCGCGCCGTCGGCGCTGAGGAGTCCGCCGCCCCACACCATGAAGGCCAGCGGGCAGTAGACCAAGGTGACCCAGATGGGTACAAAGAGGGTCCAGGCACCGAATTTGGCGCGGTCGGCGATGGCACCGCTGATGAGGGCGACGGTGATGATCGCGAACGTTGCCCCGTAACCGGCCCCGATCAGATCCTCGGTGCCGATCAGGCCCGCGAGGCCGAAGGACGCGAACGGATTGCCGAACAGCTGCGCGATGCCGTCACCGCCGGTCATGGAGTAGCCCCAGAGAACCCACACGATCCCCACGAGCCCGACGGCGACGAAACTCATCATCATCATGTTCAGTGCTGCTTTGGCGCGGGTCATCCCGCCGTAGAAGAATGCCAGGCCCGGTGTCATAAGGAGCACCATGGCGGCCGAAATCATTACCCAGACGTGACCTGCTGTCAGATCCATCAGCACGATCCTCTCGAAGAAGGCGGGCGTTTCCCGCACTTCCCAGAATGTCGGGCCGGTGTTTCGGCATCTGGGGCTCTTCGTTGCCGGGAGGTTACAGAACCGCCGGCGGCGTTAAAGGATCGTGACGTTCGTGTTTCGGGGGTGATTCGGGACCACCGTCGCCGCCGCGCATCAGCGTGTGCACGAGATCTCACGGGTTTCAGCTCCAGAGCCGCTGATAACCGGCGTGGCGTGCAACGACACGCGGCGTGGTCGCTGAAAGCCGCCGGATTCGATACACCTGAGGCTGGAGCCGGCACCCGTCATGCAGCGGGGTAGTTGCACGGGCGTACGAGATCCCGGGACTGGGCGACTCAGGTCAGGAGCGCGTCGACGAAGGTCTCGGCGTCGAACGGCGCGAGGTCGTCGGCGCCCTCTCCGATGCCCACGAGCTTGACGGGGACGCCGAGGCTGCGCTGGATGGCGACGACGATCCCGCCCTTCGCGGTGCCGTCGAGCTTCGTCAGGACGATGCCGGTGATGTTGACGACCTCGGAGAAGACCTTCGCCTGGTTCAGTCCGTTCTGGCCGGTGGTGGCGTCGAGGACCAGGAGCACTTCGTCGACGGTGCCCTGCTTTTCGATGACGCGCTTGAGTTTGCCGAGCTGGTCCATCAGGCCCACCTTGTTCTGCAGGCGGCCCGCGGTGTCGATCAGGACGACGTCGACTTCCTGGTCGATCCCGGCCTTCACTGCCTCGTAGGCGACCGAGGCGGGGTCGGCGCCGTCGACGTCGGATTTCACCGTGACGACGCCCACGCGCTCACCCCAGGTGGCGAGCTGTTCGGCGGCGGCGGCCCGGAACGTGTCGGCTGCCCCGAGGAGGACGTCCTTGTCCTCGGTGACCAGGACCCGGGCGAGCTTGCCGACGGTCGTGGTCTTGCCGACGCCGTTGACCCCGACCACCAGGACGATCGCCGGACGGTCGGCATGGCGTGTGGTGGCCAGCGAGCGGTCCATGGTCGGGTCCACCAGTTTGATGAGCTCCTCGCGGAGCATCGCCGTGACCTCGGCGGGGTCCCGGCTGCCGGCGACCTTCACACGCTCGCGCAGTGCATCGACGAGCTCCATTGCAGGCTCGGTGCCGAGATCGGCCATCAGGAGGGTTTCCTCGACCTCGTCCCACACGTCTTCGTCGATCTTGTCCCTCGACAGCAGGGCGAGCAGGCCCTTGCCCAGGGCGTTGTTGGAACGCACGAGCCTCGCCCGGAGCCGGGCGAGCCTGCCCTGGACGGTGTCCGGGGTGTCGAGCGGCACCGTCTCGGTGGTCGATGAGTCGAGCCCGCTGAGGTCATCGGGCACGACGACGTCGGGCGCGGTATCGGTCGCTGCGTCAGTCCCCGAGGGACGGTCGAGCAGGTCGGTGGACGTGGACCCGTGCGCCCGCAGCCCGGGGGTGTCGTCGTCGTCGCGCTGCGAGGTGTACAGCCCCGGAGGGGTGCGACGCCCCTTGAGGAGGACCACGGCGAGGGAGCCAAGGACAGCGATGGCGAGGACAACGAAAATTACGATCTGGAGAGTCTCGTTCACCATTCCACCTTCTCATACCGGCCGATTAAGGAACCTTCGCCGGTAGTGGAAGACTTTGCTCACTATGATTCGAATCCCCCGCCTGCAGAAGCGCCGCCGCACGACGGATTCGATTGCCGTCCAGCGCATACCCCGCGAGATCCGGGTCCTGATCGCCGCCGCCTTCGTGATCGCCATTGGCTTCGGCCTCGTTGCGCCGGTGCTGCCCCAGTTCGCCCAGAGTTTCGACGTCGGCGTGACTGCTTCCTCGGTGATCGTGAGCGCTTTCGCCTTCACTCGACTGGTCTTCGCTCCGGCCGGCGGGCAGCTGATCGAACGGCTCGGGGAACGGCCGGTGTACATCCTGGGGCTGCTGATCGTCGCACTGTCCACGGCGGCGTGCGCGTTCGCCGGGAACTACTGGCAGCTGCTGGTCTTCCGCGGACTCGGCGGAATCGGGTCCACGATGTTCACCGTCTCTGCGATGGGCCTGATCGTGCGGCTCGCTCCGCCAGGGATCCGGGGCCGGGTCTCGAGTGCCTACGCGTCGGCGTTCCTCCTCGGCAGTATCGGCGGTCCGCTGGTGGGAGGCCTCCTCGCGGGCTACGGCCTCCGCGTACCGTTCCTCGTGTACTCGGGTGCCCTGCTCGTCGCGTCCGCCGTGGTGTTCTTCCAGCTGAAGGACACTCCGCTGGGGATGAGGAAGAAGACCGCCCCGCTGCCGGTGCTGTCGGTACGCGAGGCCTACGGCGATTCGGCGTACCGTGCCGCCCTGGTATCGAGCTTCGCCAACGGGTGGTCCTCCTTCGGGGTGCGGATGGCCCTTGTCCCCCTGTTCGCGACGGCGGTGCTGGGCGCAGGCCCGGAGATCGCCGGCATCTCGCTGGCGTGTTTTGCCGCGGGCACCGCCCTTGCGCTGACCTTTTCCGGACGGTTGGCAGATTCGTGGGGACGCCGGCCACTGGTGCTGGTGGGCCTCGCAGTGAACGGCGCCGCCATGGTGGCGCTCGGCTTCAGCGGCAGCGTGCCGGTGTTCCTGGCAGTCTGCGCCATCGGTGGCCTGGGGACCGGGCTCCTCAATCCGGCGCAGCAGGCGGCTGTCGCCGACGTCGTCGGGAACGGCCGCAGTGGTGGAAAGGTGCTGGCGGGATTCCAGATGAGCTCGGACCTCGGCGCCATCCTGGGACCGGTGCTGGCCGGTCTGATCGTCGACTATCTCGTCTTCGGATCCTTCGGCATGGCGTTCTCGATCTCCGGCCTGCTCGCCGCGTGGGCCGGCCTCCTGTGGCTGAAGGCCCGGGAAACCCTTCCGGCCCGGGACGCGGGGGAACCCGCGTAGCCCGCGACCGGCTGTCGCTTCAGGCCTCGATGAGCCGCTGGCTGATCACCGTGGACACGCCGTCGCCCCTCATCGTGACCCCGTACAGGGCGTCCGCCACCTCCATGGTGCGCTTCTGGTGCGTGATGATGATCAGCTGGCTCGACTCCCGGAGCTCCTCGAGGATGCTGATCAGCCGCCCGAGGTTGGTGTCGTCGAGCGCCGCTTCCACCTCGTCCATCACATAGAACGGTGACGGCCGTGCCTTGAAGATTGCGATGAGCAGGGCGATGGCGGTCAGCGAACGCTCGCCGCCCGAGAGCAGCGAGAGCCGCTTGATCTTCTTCCCGGCAGGCCTCGCCTCGACCTCGATGCCGGTGGTGAGCAGGTCCGTGGGATCCGCCAGCACCAGCCGTCCCTCGCCGCCCGGGAAGAGCCTGCCGAAGACGCGCTCGAACTGGACGGCGGTGTCGCGGAAGGCAGCGGTGAAGACCTGCTCCACGCGTTCGTCGACCTCCCGGATGATGTCCAGCAGGTCCTTCCGTGTGGCCAACAGATCCGCCAGCTGGGAGCTGAGGAACTGGTGGCGCTCCTCGAGCGCTGCGAATTCCTCGAGGGCCAGCGGATTGACCTTGCCGAGCGCTGACAGGTCGCGCTGTGCTTTCCGCAGGCGCTTCTCCTGCTCCTCGCGGACGAAGGGGATGCCCTGCGGCAGGACGTTGCCCTCCTCGTCCACCGGAGCACGCAGGGCGGCCCACTTGTCGGGAATCGCCGTTCTCGAGGGCACGGGCAGGTGGGGGCCGTATTCGGCCAGCAGGTGTTCGGGGGTGAGGCCCAGTTCCTCGCTGGAGCGGTTCTCGAGCGCTTCGATGCGCAGCCGCTGCTCGGCGCGTGCCAGTTCGTCACGGTGCACCGAATCGGTGAGGCGTGCGAGTTCGGCCGCGAAGTCGTCATTCGTGGTGCGGATGCCCGCCAGCTCGGCGTCCCTCGCCGCCCGTGCCTCCTCCGCGGCGTCGCGCTGCCGTGCCGCCTCGTCCAGGGACACCGCAAGGAACTGGAGCACCCGCTGGGCGGCACGAGCCACGGCGAGCGCCTTGTCCGCCTGCACCTGCCGTGCCTGCGCGCGTTCGGCGGCCTGCCGCCTCGCCTCGCGCTCGGCTGCC
>NZ_KI914800.1:82282-88592 GCF_000520535.1 Arthrobacter sp. H41 | reverse complement strand
AGCGGCGGCGGACGTCGTGTCGCCCCCGGCCTCCGGAGCATCCTGGGCGTTCTGGGCGGCATCGGAGGAACCGGCGCAGCCGGCAGCGCCGAGCAGGGACACCGCCGCAAGTGCAGTCAGGACCTTCCTGCCGGGCGTGCCCCGTCGGGCGGGGGTCGTCTTGGCAGTCTTCGCATTCACGGCAGGTCTCCTAGCGGGTGCAGGCACAGCGCTCGCTGGCCCGGAATGGGAATGGGCGCGTGCCCATTCCAGCATGGTCAACAAGTACTTCGTTCCCTACGGCGTTTTGGACGGGCGTGCGCCGTCACACGAATCAGCCTCCGTGGTGCGCGCCGTTATGCTGGAGCGGTGACCCCTGAACAACTCTCCTCCGCTATTACCGCATGCCTGAAGAACGCAGTCGAGGCCGGTGACTTCTCGATCGAGCTTCCTTCCGAGATCCGGGTGGAGCGGCCGAAGAACCGGGAGCACGGCGACTGGGCCACCAATATCGCGCTGCAGCTGTCCAAGAAGGTCGGCATGACGCCGCGATATTGGTGGCCCAGTCGCCGTGCTCGCCTGGCCGCGATCGAGGGCGTGAAGAGCGTCGATATCGCAGGTCCCGGCTTCCTCAACATCACGCTCGACGCCGGCGCCGCCGGCGAACTCGCCCGGACCGTCGTCGAGGCCGGCGCGGGCTTCGGAACGAACGATGCCCTGGCTGGACGGAAGATCAACCTCGAGTTCGTCTCGGCGAATCCGACGGGCCCCATCCACATCGGCGGTACGCGCTGGGCGGCGGTCGGTGATGCCCTGGCACGCATCCTGCAGTCGCAGGGCGCCGAGGTCACCCGGGAGTACTACTTCAACGACCATGGGGCGCAGATCGACCGCTTCGCGCGGTCGCTCTTCGCCAGCGCCTCGGGAAGCCCCGCCCCGGAGGACGGGTATGGCGGAGAGTACATCGACGACATCGCCCACCGGGTCCTGGGGCAGGAGCCGGACGCCCTGTCCCTGGACGAGGCGGAAGCCCTCGAGGCGTTCCGCGCCGTCGGCGTCGACCTCATGTTCACCGACATCAAGAAGTCCCTCCACGATTTCGGTGTCGACTTCGACGTCTATTTCCACGAGCATTCGCTCTTCGCCGACCACTTCGTGGAGGGTCTCCTGGAGCAGCTGAAGACCTCGGGGAACCTGTTCTTCGAGGAGGGGGCGTGGTGGCTGAAGTCCACGGACTTCGGCGACGACCGCGACCGCGTGGTCATCAAATCTAACGGCTCGCCGGCCTACATCGCCGGCGATATCGGCTACTTCGTCAACAAGCGCCAGCGCGGTTTCGACCTCAACATCATCATGCTGGGCGCTGACCACCACGGCTACGTGGCCCGGTTGAAGGCAGCCGCAGCGGCACTGGGAGACGATCCGGACACCGTCGAGGTGCTGATCGGCCAGATGGTCAACCTGATGAAGGACGGTGCCCCGGTGCGCATGTCGAAGCGGGCCGGAACCGTGGTGACGCTCGAGGACCTCGTCGACGCCGTGGGAGTCGACGCCGCCCGCTACACCCTCGCGCGTTTTTCGGCGGATTCCAACATCGACATCGACCTCGACCTGCTCACGAAGAGGAGCAACGAGAACCCGGTGTTCTACGTGCAGTACGCCCACGCCCGGACGCATGCTGTGGAGCGCAACGCCGTCTCGGCCGGCGTCGACACCGGCAGTTTCGACGCGGCGACGCTGAGCCACCCCACGGAGGGTGAACTCCTCGCCGCGCTCGGGCAGTTCCCGGGCGTGGTGGCCTCCGCCGCCACCTTCCGCGAACCGCACCGCGTGGCCCGCCACCTCGAGGTCCTCGCCGGAACCTACCACCGGTGGTACGACGCCTGCCGGATCGCCCCGCTCGGTGACGCGCCGGTCGAGGAAGTGCACCGGAGCCGCCTGTGGCTCAACAACGCCACGCAGCAGGTCCTGGCCAACGGCCTCGCGCTCCTGGGTGTCTCGGCTCCGGAAAGGATGTAGGCGTGGCTGTCGATGCATCGCAGCTGGCACCCGGCTGGCTGACCGTACCCGCAGACCCGGCGGCCCTCGAGCGGAAGTTGTGGGCCGAGGACGTCTCCCGCGGCTCCGACGGCGTCCTCGAGATCGACGGCGTCCGCGTGGAGGACCTCGCGCGGGAGTTCGGCACTCCGCTCTACGTCGTCTCCGAGACCGACTTCCGTGCGCGCGCCGCAGGCTTCCGGGACGCCTTCAACGAGGCCTTCGGGGCACTCTGCGGCGGCGTCGACGTGTTCTACGCGGGCAAGTCCTTCCTGTGCTCCGAGGTTGCCCACTGGGTGTCGGAGGAGGGCCTCGGCCTTGACACGTGTTCCGGTGGCGAGCTCGCGGTCGCCCTCCGCGCCGGGCTGCCGGGCCATCGGCTGGGCCTGCACGGCAACAACAAGTCGGCCGCCGAGATCACGCGTGCCATCGACGCCGGCCTCGGCCGGATCGTGGCCGACAGCCTTTCCGAAGTAGCGATGGTCGGCGATCTGGCGGTGGAGCGCGGCCGCACGGCCAACGTCATGCTGCGGCTCACGCCGGGTGTCCACGCCGAAACGCACGAGTTCATCGCCACGGCGCACGAGGACCAGAAATTCGGCATGTCGCTGGCAACCGATCCGGACACCGCCGACGACGACGGCGCCTCACCCGCCGCGCAGGCCGTCGCGGCCGCGCTTCGGCACCCGGGCATCAACCTCCTGGGAGTGCACTGCCACATCGGATCGCAGATCTTCGAGCCCGAGGGCTTCGAACTCGCAGCACGCAGGCTGCTGGGCTTCCTCGCCGAGGTCCGGGACCGCCACGGCGTCGAACTCCCGGAGCTCGACCTCGGGGGAGGCTACGGCATCGCGTACACCGAGGCGGATACGCCGCGGCCGCCGCGGGAGATCGCGCAGGCCATGGCAGGCGTCGTCGGGACCACCTGCACGGCGCTGAACCTGCGCGTTCCGCGCATCTCGATCGAGCCGGGCCGGGCCATCGTGGGCCCGACCACCTTCACCCTCTACACCGCGGGAACCACCAAGGTGGTGCAGGTGGACAGCGGCGCGGCGCCGCGCACCTCCGATCCGGTCACCCACCCTCGCCGCTACGTGTCCGTGGACGGCGGCATGAGCGACAACGCGCGCCCGGTGCTGTACGGCGCCGACTACTCGGCTGTCCTGGCATCGAGGCTTCCGACCGCGGAGCCCGTCCTGTCGCGCGTGGTCGGCAAGCACTGCGAAAGCGGCGACATCGTGGTGCGGGACGTCTACCTCCCGGGAGACACCACGGCGGGCGACCTCCTCGCGGTGCCCGGCACCGGCGCCTACTGCTGGTCCCTGTCCAGCAACTACAACTACATCCCGCGGCCGCCGGTCGTGGCAGTGGCCGGAGGCAGGGCCCGGCTGATCGTCCGCGGCGAGACCGAGGACGACCTGCTGGCGCGGGACGTCCCCCGTTCCCCGGTATCCCCATCCCCCAGCTCAGGAGCCGAACGGACAGCATGAACAGCACTGGATTCTCTTCCCGCAAGCCCCTGCGCGTGGCACTCCTGGGGTGCGGCAACGTCGGATCCCAGGTAGCCCGGATCCTCCTCGAGGACGCCGGGAACCTCGGCCTGAGGGCAGGCGCGCCGCTCGAGCTGACCGGGATCGCCGTGCGGTCCCTCGACACGACCCGCGACGCCCGAATCCCACGCGAACTCCTCACCCTCGATGCGGAGGCGCTCGTGGAGGGCGCCGACCTCGTCATCGAACTGATGGGCGGCATCGAGCCCGCCCGGTCACTGATCCTCCGCGCCATCGAGCACGGCGCATCGGTGGTCAGCGGCAACAAGGCCCTGCTGGCGCAGGACGGACCGGCGCTCTACGAGAAGGCCGACGCCGCGGGCGTGCAGCTCTCCTACGAGGCGGCGGTCGCCGGGGCGGTTCCCATCCTCCGGCCGATCCGCGACAGTCTGTCGGGCGACCGCATCCGGCGCGTCCTGGGAATCGTCAACGGCACCACGAACTACATCCTCGACCAGATGGACTCCACGGGAGCCTCGTTCGAGGACGCCCTGAAGGACGCGCAGGCTCTCGGGTACGCCGAGGCGGACCCTACCGCCGACGTCGAAGGGCATGACGCCGCGGCGAAGGCCGCCATCCTGGCCTCGCTGTCCTTCCACACGCGGTTCGCGCTCGAGAACGTCCACTGCGAGGGCATCACCACGGTCACCGCCGCTGATATCGCTGCGGCGAAGGATGACGGCTATGTCATCAAACTCCTCGCCATCGCCGAGTTCTGGAACGACGACGGCGGGGAGCCCGGTATCAGCGTGCGCGTCCACCCGACGCTCCTGCCGCGGACCCACCCCCTTGCCGCAGTGCACGGCGCCTTCAACGCCGTGTTCGTCGAGGCGGAGAACGCGGGCGAGCTGATGTTCTACGGGCAGGGCGCCGGTGGTACGCCCACGGCGTCGGCAGTCCTCGGCGACGTCGTCAGCGCTGCCCGCCGCATGGTGCTCGGTGGTCCCGGCCGCACCGAGACGACCACCGGACACGTACCGGCACGCGGGATCGACACCGTGAGCACGAGCTACAGCATCGGCCTCGAGGTCGCCGACCAGCCGGGCGTGCTCGCGAGAATCGCTCAGATCTTCGCCGAGAACGGCGTCTCCATCGAGACGATGCGCCAGCGCATCGACCAGACCGGGCAGGACGGCGCGCCCACCGCGGAACTGCGGATCGTCACCCACCGTGCCGTCGAGGCTTCCCTGGCGGCGACCGTTCAGCAGATCGCCGGGCTCCCCGTCATCACTGCGGTGACATCAGTCCTGAGAGTAGAGGGAATCTAAATGGCACACCAGTGGCGCGGAGTCATCCGCGAATACGCCGACCGCCTGCCCGTCAGCGACTCCACCGAGGTGGTGACCCTCGGCGAGGGGGGTACGCCCCTCGTGCTCGCGAAGCACCTCTCGGAGCTCACCGGCTCCGCCGTGTACCTGAAGGTGGAGGGAATGAACCCCACCGGGTCCTTCAAGGACCGCGGAATGACCATGGCCATGACCGCCGCGGTCGCAGCCGGGGCCAAGGCGGTGGTGTGCGCTTCGACCGGCAACACGTCGGCCTCCGCGGCAGCGTACGCCACGCAGGCCGGCCTCACCTGCGCCGTCCTGGTGCCCGATGGGAAGATCTCGCTCGGCAAACTGAGCCAGGCCATCGCGCACGGCGCCGAGCTGCTGCAGGTCAACGGCAACTTCGACAACTGCCTCGACGTCGCCCGCAAGCTCGCCGAGGCGTACCCGGTCTTCCTCGTGAATTCAGTGAACCCGGCACGCCTGGAGGGCCAGAAGACGGCGGCGTTCGAAGTGGTGGACACCCTCGGTGAAGCCCCGGACTACCATCTGCTCCCGGTCGGCAACGCGGGAAACATCAGCGCGTACTGGAAGGGCTATCAGGAGTACGCGGCACCCTATGCCTCCCTGCACGCGGGGGAACTGCCTGCGGTGGCCACGAGGACCCCGATGATGTGGGGCTTCCAGGCCGAAGGAGCGGCACCGTTCGTCAAGGGCCACCCGATCACCGAACCGGACACCATCGCGACGGCCATCCGCATCGGCAACCCGGCGTCCTGGGATTATGCGGTGGCCGCGCGCGATGAATCGGGCGGGCTGATCGAGGCGGTGTCCGACGACGAGATCCTCGATGCCCACCGGTGGCTGTCCTCCCGCGAGGGCGTCTTCGTCGAACCGGCTTCGGCTGCCGGTGTCGCGGGCCTTCTCAAGAAGCACGCCGAAGGGCTCGTTCCCGCCGGCAAGACCATCGTCATCACCGTCACCGGCCACGGCCTGAAGGACCCCCAGTGGGCGTTGCGGACCGCCAACGGTTCGGATGTCGAGCCCACCAAGGTGGAGTTCGACGTCGTGAGCGTGGCGGCAGCACTCGGGCTGGAGGGCTGAGCGTGCCGTACCCGTCCGCCGTCCGGCCGAGCCCCGCAGGTCCCTCGATCGCCGTCGGTCAATCGTTCGAGGTGACAGTACCCGGAACGAGCGCCAACCTCGGCCCGGGGTTCGACACGCTCGGCCTTGCGGTGACCCTCCGGGACACCGTGCGGGTGCGCTCGGTGGACTCGGGCAGGACGACGGTCTCACCGACGGGGGAGTGCGCCGAAGGGCTTCCGCGCAACGAGCGCCACCTCGTGGCGAAGTCGCTGCTCGCGACCCTGAACAGGGTGGGCAGGCGGTCCCCGGGGCTCGAGATCGAAACGGTGAATGTCCTGCCGCACGGCCGCGGCCTGGGTTCCTCGGCCGCCGCGATCGTCTCGGGCGCAG
>NZ_KI914800.1:70099-82182 GCF_000520535.1 Arthrobacter sp. H41 | reverse complement strand
AGTGGCTGCGAACGCGCTGCTCGACGACGCCGACCGGATGGATGACCAGGCCCTTCTGCAGTGGTGCGCCACGCTCGAAGGGCACCCGGACAACGTGGCAGCAGCCCTTTCGGGATCGCTGGCGATCTCCTGGGAAAGCGGGAGGGCCTACTCGAGCGCCCGCCTCGAGGTACACCCGGACGTCATCCCCGTCGCGGCCGTTCCGGGCGGGTCGCTGTCGACGGAGAGCGCACGGGCGCTCCTGCCACCGTCGGTATCTCACCGGGATGCAGCAGCCAATGCAGGACGCGCAGCGCTCCTGGTCCATGCACTGTCGGCCCGCCCGGACCTGTTGCTCCCGGCGACCGAGGATTCCCTTCACCAGCAATACCGGGCACCGGCCATGGTGGCCAGCGCGATGCTGGTGCAGGCACTCCGGGCGGAGGGCTTCGCCGCAGTCATTTCCGGCGCCGGCCCCACGGTGATGACGCTGGCGGTCGGCGAGAGGCAGGCGGCCGAGGCCGGAACCGCCCTGCGGTCACTGCTCGAGGCGTCCGGCACGCCGGAATCCTGGCGGGTCCTCCGACTGGATGTGGACCGCGAAGGTGCTAAACTGGAGGTGCACCCGGGGTAGGAACCGTCTTTACGTTCCTACCGTGTGCTTCTGTTGGACCGGCCGTCATTCTCTTCCGACCGCCGTGAAACTGCAAACCTTTCAGCAGTAGCACGAATTCCGGTGCAGCCTCCGAACTTATCGTTGCATGGGTGGGTCGCGAACCTTCCCCGTGCGGATATCCCTAGGCTCTGATCTGTACGACATTCTCGTGGAGATTGATGTCGTTGCCGCTTTGCCTTCCTAGATCGGAAGAGCACCGACGACGCCGACCGGATGGATGACCAGGCCCTTCTGCAGTGGTGCGCCACGCTCGAAGGGCACCCGGACAACGTGGCAGCAGCCCTTTCGGGATCGCTGGCGATCTCCTGGGAAAGCGGGAGGGCCTACTCGAGCGCCCGCCTCGAGGTACACCCGGACGTCATCCCCGTCGCGGCCGTTCCGGGCGGGTCGCTGTCGACGGAGAGCGCACGGGCGCTCCTGCCACCGTCGGTATCTCACCGGGATGCAGCAGCCAATGCAGGACGCGCAGCGCTCCTGGTCCATGCACTGTCGGCCCGCCCGGACCTGTTGCTCCCGGCGACCGAGGATTCCCTTCACCAGCAATACCGGGCACCGGCCATGGTGGCCAGCGCGATGCTGGTGCAGGCACTCCGGGCGGAGGGCTTCGCCGCAGTCATTTCCGGCGCCGGCCCCACGGTGATGACGCTGGCGGTCGGCGAGAGGCAGGCGGCCGAGGCCGGAACCGCCCTGCGGTCACTGCTCGAGGCGTCCGGCACGCCGGAATCCTGGCGGGTCCTCCGACTGGATGTGGACCGCGAAGGTGCTAAACTGGAGGTGCACCCGGGGTAGGAACCGTCTTTACGTTCCTACCGTGTGCTTCTGTTGGACCGGCCGTCATTCTCTTCCGACCGCCGTGAAACTGCAAACCTTTCAGCAGTAGCACGAATTCCGGTGCAGCCTCCGAACTTATCGTTGCATGGGTGGGTCGCGAACCTTCCCCGTGCGGATATCCCTAGGCTTCCAGCACACCCGGCCACCCCGGAAAGTTTCCGGCTCGGCCGAACCCCGCCTGTCCTCTGCGGCATCGGGGCAAACCAACGCGGCACACCCGAGGGTGGCCGCCCGACGAGGGGGAAGGATCCTTCGTGACTGAAACCACTGACCTGTTACCAGGTGTGGACCAACAAGCCGCCGAATCAAACGGCGCACCGGCATCGAACGGCGCAGCAACCAAGAGCAGCGGCCTCGCAGGCCTCAAGCTCGCGCAGCTGCAGGCGCTTGCCGGACAGCTGGGTATCACCGGCGGATCACGGATGCGCAAGAGCGATCTTGTGTCGGCGATCTCCGACCACCAGCGCGGCTCGGCCGTAGCCGACCGCCAGAAGACTCCCGCAGAGCGCCCCGAGACCGCGACGCGCCCCGAGACCGCGGGGGCCGACAGGGCGCCCGCGAAGGACGCCGGAACCCACCAGGACTCACCGGCCGGGCAGGACAACGACGCTTCCCCGCAGGCCGAACGCCAGCCCCGCACACGCAACCGGAACCGCCGCGCAGGCAGCGACGGCGTCGTCACGGCGCAGGCCCCCGCGGGTCCGGCTGACGCAGCTTCCCCGGTCGGGGGCACGTCCGGTGAAACTCCCGGACAGAATCCGACGTCGGGGTCCGGCCAGAACGCCGGCAGCAGCACCGACTCCGATTCCGGCAGCGACGCCCGCAGTGACTCCCGGAACGGGTCCGGCGAGTCCGAGGACCGCTCGAACGAGCGCGAGAACACCGGCCGCGGACAGCGGAACCGCCGCGGACGCCGCGGCGAGGAACGCTCCGACAACCAGCAGGCGGAGTCGGATACGCCGGCTGATGCACAGCAGGGTGAGGCAGGGAACTCCCAGCAGGGCGAGAGCCGTGCCGACCGCAATGAGCGGCGCAACCGTTCACGCTCCGAGCGCGACGACGACCGCAACGCCGACAGCCGCAACGCTGACACTCGCACGTCGGACAACCGGAACGACCGCAACGCCGACACTCGCACGTCGGACAACCGGAATGACCGCAACGCCGACACTCGCACGTCGGACAACCGGAATGACCGCAACGCGAACGCGAATACCAATGACGACGAGGGTCGCGGGCGCAACCGCCGGAACCGTCCCACGCGCAACGGCCCCCGCGAGGACGACCGCAGCAGCCGCTTCCGCGACCGGAACGATCGCAACGACCGCAACGAGCGCCGCCGCAGTCGCAACCAGAACCCCGAGGTCGACGACGTCGAGGTCACCGACGACGACGTCCTGCTGCCCGTTGCCGGCATCCTCGACGTGCTCGAGAACTACGCCTTCGTGCGGACCTCCGGCTACCTTCCCGGGCCGAACGACGTCTATGTGTCGCTCGCCCAGGTGAAGAAGTACAACCTGCGCAAGGGTGACGCCGTCGTCGGTGCCATCCGTGCACCCCGCGAGGGCGAGACACAGGCCAGCACGCGCCAGAAGTTCAACGCCCTGGTGCGGATCACCACGGTGAACGGCAAGCCGGCCGAGGACCTCAAGGACCGCGTCGAGTTCGCGAAGCTCGTGCCGCTGTATCCCTCGGACCGCCTGCGCCTCGAGACGGATCCCAAGAAGATCGGGCCCCGCGTCATCGACCTCGTGGCGCCGATCGGCAAGGGCCAGCGCGGCCTGATCGTGTCGCCTCCGAAGGCAGGCAAGACCCTGATCCTCCAGGCGATCGCGAACGCCATCACCATCAACAACCCCGAGGTCCACCTCATGATGGTGCTTGTCGACGAACGTCCCGAGGAAGTCACCGACATGCAGCGGACCGTGAAGGGTGAGGTCATCGCCTCGACCTTCGACCGACCTGCCGATGACCACACCACGGTGGCCGAGCTGTCCATCGAGCGCGCCAAGCGCCTGGTGGAGATGGGCCAGGACGTGGTGGTCCTGCTGGACTCCATGACCCGCCTGGGCCGTGCCTACAACCTCGCCGCTCCGGCGTCGGGCCGTATCCTCTCGGGCGGCGTGGACTCGGCGGCGCTCTACCCGCCGAAGCGTTTCTTCGGTGCCGCCCGCAACATCGAGAACGGCGGTTCGCTGACCATCCTCGCCACTGCGCTGGTGGAGACAGGTTCGAAGATGGACGAGGTGATCTTCGAGGAGTTCAAGGGCACCGGCAACATGGAGCTCCGGCTTTCCCGGAACCTCGCCGACAAGCGGATCTTCCCCGCCGTCGACGTCAATGCTTCGGGTACCCGCCGCGAAGAGAACCTGCTGTCGCCTGACGAGGTCAAGATCATGTGGAAGCTCCGCCGTGTGCTCTCCGGTCTTGAAACGCAGCAGGCGCTCGAGCTGCTGACCAACAAGATCCGCGAGACGCAGTCCAACGTGGAATTCCTGATGCAGGTCCAGAAGACCACGCTGGGGTCCAAAGACTCCGATTAGCTGCGCTGAGCCGCTCACGGCACCGCCCGTCCAGGGCAGCCCGCGTTCCCGGATTCCCCGGGAACGCAGGGCCGCTCCGGGGCCGGGGGAGTCTTGGGCGGCTCTTGCGGTTAATATTCCCATCGAGTGCGCAGAAATGACGGCTATCCGGGCCGGAAGCCGTAATTTGTGCGCAATGGATGATATCCAGAAAGAGGTTTCACGAATGTTCGAGTCCATCCAGGGCCTGCTCGATGAGCACTCGGAGCTGCAGCTCCAGTTGTCCGACCCGGCAGTGCATGCCGATCAGCAGCTGGCGCGGAAGCTCGGCCGGAGGTACGCGGAACTGGGGCGGATCGTCGACGCCAACAATCGGTGGAGCGCCCTGAAGGACGACCTCGAGGCCGCCCGCGAAATGGCAGGGGAGGATCCGGAGTTCGCCGCAGAGGTACCGGTCCTCGAGGAGCAGCTGTCCCTCGCGCAGGAACGCCTCCGGCGCCTGCTCATCCCGCGGGATCCCAACGACGGCCGCAATATCATCATCGAGGTCAAGGGCGGCGAGGGCGGCGACGAGGCAGCCCTGTTCGCCGGAGACCTCCTCCGCATGTACTCGCGCTACGCGGAGTCCCGCGGCTGGAAGACCGAACTCCTCTCGGCCAACGAGTCGGACCTCGGCGGCTACAAGGATGTCCAGATGGCGATCAAGGGTTCCTCGAACGACCCCGCCGACGGCGTCTACGCCAGGCTCAAGTTCGAAGGCGGCGTGCACCGCGTCCAGCGGGTGCCCGTGACGGAGTCCCAGGGCCGCATCCACACCTCGGCCGCGGGGGTGCTCATCCTTCCCGAGGTCGATGAGCCCGAGGAAGTGGACATCAACCAGAACGACCTCAAGATCGACGTCTACCGCTCATCCGGACCCGGCGGTCAGTCGGTGAACACCACCGACTCCGCCGTGCGCATCACCCACCTCCCCACGGGGATCGTGGTCGCCATGCAGAACGAGAAGTCGCAGCTGCAGAACCGGGAAGCGGCAATGCGCGTGCTGCGGTCGCGGATCCTCGCGGCGAAGCAGGAGGAGATCGACGCCGTCAACTCGGACATCCGGAAGTCGCAGATCCGCACCATGGACCGCTCCGAGCGCATCCGTACCTACAACTTCCCCGAGAACCGCATCGCCGATCACCGCACCGGCTACAAGGCCTACAACCTGGACGCCGTCATGAACGGTGAGCTCGAGCCCGTGGTGCAGGCCGCCATCGAGATGGACGAACAGGCCCGGCTCGATGCCATCGGGGCGGATGAGTAGCGGGCCGAGCGGGCGGACCAGTGAGCTGACCGTGGGCTCGGGCGCCCTCGGGCAGGCACTGCACGACGCCGTCCGGCGCCTCACGGCGGCGGGAGTGCCGAGTCCGCGCGTCGACGCCGAACTGCTCGCCGCCCACCTGCTGGGAGTCAGCCCCGGGCGCGTGAGGGCCTTGGCCCTCACCGACTCCGCGGCTCCCGACGGGTTCGGGGACCTCGTGGAGGAGCGGGCGCGCCGCACTCCGCTGCAGCACCTCACCGGCATCGCCTACTTCCGGTACATCGAACTCGCTGTGGGCCCGGGCGTCTTCATCCCCCGCCCCGAAACCGAGTCCGTGGCGCAACTGGTGATCGACCATGCACTTCGACTCGACGCGCCGAAGATCGTGGACCTGGGCACCGGTTCGGGGGCCATCGCGGCCTCGATCGCGGACGAGGTGCCCGGCGCCGGCGTCTATGCCGTCGAATTGAGCGACCTCGCGATGGCGTGGGCGGAGGGCAACCTCCGGCGGTACGGGGTGACGCTCGTGCAGGGCGACTTCGCCGACGCCCTCGCGGAGCACGACGCGACTTTCGACGTCGTGGTGTCGAATCCGCCCTACATCCCCTCCGCCGCTGTGCCCAACGAGCCCGAGGTGGCCCTTTACGATCCCGAACTGGCGCTGTACGGCGGGGGAGAGGACGGCATGGAACTCCCCGCCGCCGCCGCGGCGTCAGCGGCACGACTCCTGAAGCCGGGTGGCTACTTCGTGATGGAGCACGCCGAGGTACAGGCAGGCTGGGTGGCGTCGCTCCTTGGGCGCGCCGGATGCTGGCTGGACATCACCACCCACCAGGACCTCACCGGGCGCGACCGCGCCTCGAGTGCGGTCCTCGCCGGCCCCGCGCCGGCAGAAGGGACGAGGACTCCATGACATACCACCCCACCTGCCCGAGCGGATCCGTGCGATGACGGAACCCCAGGCGAAGGTCGCCGTCGCCGCCGTCACGTTCGACCGTCCCGGTGAGCTCGCCCTGCTGCTCGGGGGCCTCGCCGCGCAGACCGCGCCGATCCACTCGATCGCCCTCGTCGACTCCGGGACGGTACCGGCGTCCGACGTCGTCGCCTCCGGCGGAAGCAACATCAACTACCTGCGGTCCGAGGCGAACCTCGGGGGTGCCGGCGGATTTGCCTTCGCCATCCTCGCCGCCATCGCCAGCGGCGCCGAGTGGATCTGGATGATGGACGACGACGGCCATCCCGAGGACGAGCACTGCCTCGCGGAGCTGCTGAAGGCCGCGGATGAGCACGAGCTCGACGTCGTCAGTCCCCTGGTGGCGGCCACGGGAGATCCGGGCCGGTTGTCCTTCAACTTCCGCATCAACGGGCTCATCACCAATGAACGCGCGCGGCTCGAGCCCCTGGGATACCTCCCCAATATGGTGCACTTCTTCAACGGTGCCCTGATCCGCACCAGTGTCTTCTCCACGGTGGGCCTGCCCGATATGAAGTTCTTCATCCGAGGTGATGAAGTCGACTTCCTCTCGCGGGTGAAGAAGGCCGGCCTGAAGTACGGCACTGTGACAACAGTCGCCGTAAGGCATCCGGCGTCCTGGGGTGAGATGAAACCGATTTTCCGGGGTTTTCTCACACCGGTCATCCCGGAGGGTGAGTACAAGCGGTTCTGCTACTTCCGCAATCGGGGCTACCTCACACGGAAGTACCGCAATCTGAGGTGGTTCGGCGCGGACATCGTCGGATTTCCCTACTATTTCCTCACCAACGGTGACTTCCGAGGGCTGGTCGCGTGGTTCAGCGCCTACTCGAAGGGCTTTCGGGGGGCCGGTTTCGGCCCTCCGCCCGGCGCCTGAACAGCGGCCCTGACTCCCGATGTGCACCAGTGTTCCAGCGAATGGAAGAATGATCCCGTGACCACCAGCTACGACTGTTCCGATCCCGACCAGCGCAGCGAAGGCATCGCTGCCGCGCAACGGGCGCTGGCAGCTCGACAGTGCGTCGTCATCCCCACCGACACGGTCTACGGCATCGCTGCCGACGCCTTCTCGCCCCAGGCCGTGGCGACCCTGCTCGCGTCGAAGGGACGCGGGCGCAACATGCCGCCTCCCGTCCTCATCCCGAGGGTGCAGACCATGGACGGCCTGGCGATCGACGTCCACCCTGATGCGCGTCGGCTGGCCGCGGCGTTCTGGCCGGGTGCGTTGACCATCATCTGCCACGCCCAGCCGTCCCTCACCTGGGACCTCGGCGAAACCCTCGGCACCGTGGCGCTGCGCATGCCCGATGACCGCGTGGCCCTTGACCTGCTCACCATGACCGGTCCGCTGGCGGTCTCCTCCGCGAACCGGACCGGCCAGCCGGCTGCCTCCACGGCCGCCGAGGCGATGGCCCAACTGGCGGACTCAGCAGCGGTCTACCTCGACGGCGGCGGTCGTTCGGCCGGTTCGGTAGGCTCGACCATCGTCGACGCGACGGGGGACGTCCTCCGGGTGGTCCGGCAGGGCTCCATTCCCCTCGACCGGCTGAGGCGGACCGTCCCCAACCTCCTCGGCATCGATGAAGCGCCGGCAGAGGATCCGGAAAAGGGCGGAACTCCCGGAGCAGTCGATTATGACGCCGAACCTTCTGACACGAAGCCTTCCGCAGTCGAATCTTCCGGCGCTGAATCTTCCGGCGCTGAGTCTTCCGGCGCTGGATCCTCCGTAGTCGAGTCTTCCGGGGCTGAATCCTCCGGCGCCGAGTCTTCCGGCGCCGTGCCTCCGGCCGCCGGATCGACGGCAGTCACCGCTTCCGAACCCGAGACACCTGTTCGGCTGCAGCCCCAAGAACGGCCCTGACCCGGGGCGTCGGCACCAACGATTCCCGCTCCGCCCACCCGGGCGCCTGGGCCTGGCCGAACCACATCAGCTCCACGCGCCGTACCGCGCCCGAGAGGCGCCCACCGGCAAGGGCCGACGCAGCGTAGCCGCAGCGCAGCGCGCCACGGCACAACCAGCGGGGGAGCTGCCGCGGCCTGCCGCCGGCTGCCTCGAGGACCGTCCGCACCGTCAGTCCCTCCCAGGGTTGAAGGACGAGGAACGGCGGCTTCGACGGGATATTGCCGACCGCCACCACCAGGTCGGCCAGAGCACCGACCGAGACCACGGGTGTTGGAGCCTCGCCGGGAGCAGCGACCGATGCCAGCGGGGAGCGTGCAAGCCGGGCCAGCGCCACCGTGGTGGGGCGGGCCGGACCCTGGACCGAAGTAGCCCGCACCACCGTGACCTCCAGGCTGGTGCCGGTATCCGTTCGGGTACCCGAGGGCCGCAACCGCAGGGCCTTTTCGCCGAGCGCCTTGCTGCGGGAATAGGCCGAGAACGGGCTCGTGAGTTCGGTCTCGTCGAGCACCGGCCTGCTGCCCTGCACTGCGGCACTGCTGAGATGGATCAATCGCTCCACGCCTCCGCGCCCGGCTGCCTCCGCAAGGACAGCCGGCAGCAGTGAATTGGCGCCGCGCAGTTCCCGTGTATCAGCAGAACCGGGCGCGGCGAGTCCTGCCGCATTGACCACGACGCTGCACGGGCGAAGGGCATCCTCCAGCTCCGCGAGGCAGGGGTGGCCCCGGGCCTCCTCCGCCAGTCGACCGGCGTCGAACAGGTCCGTGGCCAGCCGCGGAGCGGGAATGGAAACGACGTCGATCCCGGCCTCGCGAAGGGCCGAAACCACGGCCGAGCCGACGAAGCCGGAAGCCCCGACGACAGCCCAGCTCACGATGCGCCCCGGGTGTCGATGCCGTTCGCTCCCGGAATCCCCTCCGAAGCGCCGCGGCCCGGGATGTCGTCGGCAGGAACTCCCCGTTCGCCCGCAGAACCCCCGGTCGGAGGGGGAGCGGCAGGGGCCAACGGAGGCATCGGCTGCCAGTCCTCGTCGGCGAGGATCTTCCGTGCCTCGCGCCAGCCGCGTCGGACGACGCCGAGCCCGGAGAACGTGTGCTCCACGGCCAGGAGCCGGAACACTTCCTTGGCCGCCGTCAGCGCGGTGCCGAGGGCGAAGCCGGTCCGATTCCAGCGACCCTCGTGCTGCAGGTACCTCGCCAGGTGCCCGCGGTTCCGCATCGCGCAGAACCTGCCGAGGTCGCTCGAGTCGTTGAGGTGCCTCAATCCGAGGTCGATCTGCTTCTGCGGGCGTGCCTTCCGCAGGACGAACTCGTCAACGTAGGCGACGGAGTAGCGCTGCGAGATCAGCCAGCCGTAGGTGGTGTCGTCGCCGTTGAGGAAGAACCGGGGATCCGGCAGGCCCACGTCGCGCACCACGTCGGAGTGGACCAGCATGCCTTCGAAGCATCCGACGTTCGTGTGGAACACGCGGGAGTCCGCGAAGACGTTCCCCCGCACGGGAAGGTGGACGCCGAGGACCTCATTGAAGTGGTGCTGCCAGAAGAAGGGCTTGCCCGAGGAGTCCCACCGGCGCCCGTGGAGGCACCGGTAGCGCTCCATCCAGGGCTTCAACGCGCCGAGCGCGTCGGGGAGGGCCACGACGTCGTCGTCCATCAGCCACAACCAGTCCGCTCCTTCGGACAGTGCCCGCCGGATTCCCGCGGAGAAGCCGCCGGCCCCGCCGACGTTCGCCGGCAGCCGGTGGTGGACGAGGGGGAACGGCAGCGCGAACGCAGCATCGGCCACGACGTCGGCCGTCGAATCGGTGCTCGCGTTGTCGACCACCACGACGCCGGCCGGTGCCGGATCGAGCAGGGCCACCGAGTCGAGGAGACCGCGGAGATAGGCGGACCGATTGAAGGTGGTGATGACGAGAAACAGGCGGCCGCCCGCTGCTGGGTCCTGCAACGTGATCCTTCCGCGCCGCGTCACCGCCCAAAACTGCCTGGGCCGGGCTACTGCGGTTAGTATTCTCGGGTAGGACGAGTCTAGTTGTTAGGAACCATGAGACAAACCGGCGGTCGACCCGACTCCCAGAACCCGGCAGCCGCCTCCGGAGCTTCTCAGGCGACGAAGACCTCGGAGGAAACTCCCAGAGGGGAGAAACCTGCGCTCTGGCTCTGGTCCCAGTACCTGCTCGACGCCGTCGCCTGGGTGGTCGCGATCGTCCTGGCGCTGATCCTGCGCTATGAACTCCTGGTGAAAGCGATCAACATCGAGGGCGTCGCCGTCTTCTGTGGAGTTGCAGTCCTTGCACAGCTTGTCGTGGGCCTGAGCTTCGCACTGTATCGGGGACGCTACAGCTTCGGCAGCTTCCACGAGGCGCGGCTCCTCGTCATCGTCACCGTCCTCGTCTCGGTGATCCTCGTGCTGGTGAGCGTGGCCTTCTTCACGGTGATCGAGGTGCCCCGAAGCATCGGCATCATCGCGTTTCCATTTGCCTGCATGTTCCTTGCCGCCACGCGGTACCTGAAGCGGATGTACGTGGAGAGCAAGGCGCGGCCGGGCGAGGACGCCCAGCGCACGCTGATCTACGGCGCGGGCTTCCTCGGCAATTCACTGGTGGCACGGATGATGCAGGACCCTGAGTCGCCCTACGTGCCGGTGGGCCTGATCGACGATGATCCGGCCAAGAAGCATCTGCGGCTCTCCTCGGTTCCTGTGCTCGGCCGGCTCGAGGAACTCCCGGCGATCGCCGCGCGGACAGGGGCCTCCATCCTCGTCCTCGCCTTCTCCGAGGTCGAGGCCTCCCAGGTGCGGAGAGTCTCCGACCTCGTAGCGGGCCTCGGCATCAAGGTCCTGGTGCTGCCGCCGCTGCGGGACATGCTGGGAACCGGGAAGGGACTGTCGGATTTCCGCGAGGTGGCCGTCGAGGACCTCATCGGCCGGCGGCCCGTCGATATCCACGCCGACGAGGTGGCCGGCTACATCACCGGGAAGCGGGTCCTCGTCACGGGGGCGGGGGGCTCGATCGGTTCCGAACTGTGCCGCCAGCTCGCCGCCTTCAACCCTGCCGAACTGATCATGCTGGACCGGGACGAGACCGGCCTCCAGTCGACGCAGATCTCCCTGACCGGCAGGGGCCTGCTCACCGGCCGTGACACGGTTCTCGCCGATATCCGTGATTCCGATGCACTACTGGATATCTTCGAGGACCGGCATCCGGAAGTGGTCTTCCATGCCGCCGCGCTGAAGCACGTCTCGCTGCTCGAGCAGTATCCGGAGGAGGCGTGGAAGACCAACGTGCAGGGCACGCTCAACGTCCTGCGGGCCTCCGCCGCCGCAGGCGTCACCAACTTCGTCAACATCTCGACGGACAAGGCAGCCGATCCCACCAGCGTGCTCGGCCACTCCAAAAGGGTCGCGGAGAAGCTGACGTCCTGGCATGCGCAGCAGTCCGGGCAGAAATACGTCTCGGTCCGGTTCGGCAACGTCATCGGCAGCCGCGGCTCCATGCTACCGCTGTTCACCGAGCAGATCCGCAGCGGGGGGCCCATCACCGTGACGGATCCCGAGGTCACGCGCTTCTTCATGACCATTCCCGAAGCCTGCCAGCTCGTGGTCCAGGCCGGTGCCATCGGTCGCGGGGGAGAAGTGCTGATCCTCGATATGGGCGAGGCCGTACGGATCCTCGACGTCGCCCAGCGGATGATCGCCATGTCGGGCAAGGACATCGATATCGTGTTCACCGGCCTGCGTCCCGGGGAGAAGATGCACGAGGACCTGATCGGCGTGGGTGAGGACGATTCGCGGCCGCTCCATCCGAAGATCTCGCACACCTCGGTCGCTGCCCTCGATCCTGTGCAGCTCGATCTCCAGGAGTGGAAGACCCGCGGAGGCTTCGCGGCAGGGCAGCGAAG
>NZ_KI914800.1:68972-69999 GCF_000520535.1 Arthrobacter sp. H41 | reverse complement strand
GGCAGCGAAGCCTCCCTCCTGCCGCGAGGGACAGGGCCATCCAATGACCCTTCTGCTGATTGCCGTACCCGGCACCGCGTTCCTGGTGAGCGTGCTCCTGCCCTTCGTCGTCAAGCCGCTGCTGGCGCGCTGGGGGGTGCTCGACATACCGAACGACCGATCCTCCCACTCCTCCGTGGTGATCCGGGGAATGGGCGTGAGCGTGGCCGGCGGAATCCTGGTGGCGCTCGCCCTGTCCCTGGCCACCGGCCTGGTCCCCGTGGACCGTTCCCTGGTCCTGATCATCCTCCTCATGGTGGCAGCGGCGTCGTTCCTCGGCTGGCTCGAGGATTTCCGAGGGCTGCCCATCCGGGTGCGGGCGGGCAGCCAGCTGATCGTCGGCGCCCTGGGCACGGCCGCACTCGCCTACACCATCGACCAGAGTTACTGGTGGGTGCCCTTCGGTGCCCTCGCCGTCGCGGCCTACATCAACGTGGCCAACTTCATGGACGGAATCAACGGCGTCTCGGGGATGCACGGAATGCTGGTCGGCGTCTTCTACGCGATCGGGGGGATGCTCAGCAACCAGCTGTGGCTCGTGGTCGCCGGCCTCGTCGTGGCTGCGGCCTTCGCCGGGTTCCTGCCGTGGAACCTCGGCCGGGGGTTCGTGTTCCTCGGGGACGTGGGGAGCTACCTCCTGGGGGCGTCGATCGCCGCGATCGCCGTCACCGGCCTCCTCGCCGGCGTGTACATCGAGTACCTGCTCTCACCCGTCCTCATCTATCTGGCCGACACCTTCACGACGTTCCTTCGGCGGGCCCGGCGCGGCGAACGGCTGTACGTGTCGCACCGCCAGCACGTCTACCAGCGACTCACCGACACCGGGCTTAACCATGTGCAGGTGGCTCTGCTTGTCACCGCGTTCTCGGCGGTCACCGGGGCCGCGGGCTTCGTCGTCGCCACGGCCGACGCGCCCGTCGCGGTGAGCGGATCACTGCTCGCGGCCGGCGTCGTCGCCCTGTATCTGTACTCGCCGCGGATCCTCCAC
>NZ_KI914800.1:42525-68872 GCF_000520535.1 Arthrobacter sp. H41 | reverse complement strand
CTGTATCTGTACTCGCCGCGGATCCTCCACGCGAGGGCCGCCCGACGACGGACACCCGCCACGACGGACCTGACCTGAGCGGCCCGATCCTCTACGTGCTGTAGAATCTAGGTGCGCTCCGGAATGGGGCAGCATACCCCGCATCGAAGCCGACAGACCTGAATCATCAGAGCAACATCAACAGAGCGGATGCAGTGAGCACACCCGATCCAGGAGTGGAGAACGGCACGCGGGCAGCCGGCGTCGCCGCTTCGGGGCCGACGGCATCGCCCTGGCTGGGAATCCTCACCCGCTGCACGCTGGCTGCGACCGTCGTCATCGGCGTGCTCGCCGTCGCGGCCGGCATCCTCGAGGGTCCCGCGGGAGCGCTCAGCGCGTTGTTCGGCTTCGCGCTCGTCGTTCTGTTCTTCGGCATCAGCCTCCTGATCGGTCACTTCGCCAGTAAGACCAATCCGTCCGGCGCCCTCGGCCTGTTCGCGGTGACCTACGCCATCAAGGTGGTGGGTTTCGCCGCCGTCCTGTTCTTCCTCGGGACACCCGACTGGCTCGCGGGCACATGGTTCTTCACGGGTGCTGTGGTCACCGTGGTGGTCTGGCAGGCCGTCGAGGTGTTCGTCTTCTCCCGTACCCGCCACCAACTGTACGAGGACGAGGTACCCTGATGCCCGAGGAAAATCCACCCCGGAACACGCCGTCCGACGACGACGGCGGCAGGTATGCCAGGGGCGGCTACAACGAGGGCATCGCCGTCTTCAGCTACATCATTGGCGGGATCGTGGTCTGGAGTTTGATAGGCTGGGGACTGGATAATCTCCTGCAAACACGCTGGTTGGTGCTTGCAGGAGCGTTCCTCGGTGCGGCCGGAGGTTTCTATCTCTCGCACATGCACAACCTCACTCGATCCCGCTCAACGCCGTCCCGCGAATCCTCGCAGGACAATCCCGGCGCCCATGGTGGCAAGCCCGAGTGAACCCCCACAACTTGAAAAGTCGGACGCGTCACGCTGTGGCCGATCGAAAACTGCCCAACGATGGACACTGCAGAGAGGAAACGCGTTGATCGCGCTTGCGCTCCCGGCCGCAACAACTGATGAGGGCTTCGTGCCCCCGACTATTGACGACACCCACTACCGGGACATCTTCCCCTGGGGCGGTGAATACGGCGTCTGGTTCGAGGGCGGTTTCGGCAAGCAGATGCTGATGATCATCTTCTCGGTGATCCTGATCGCTACCTTCTTCATCCTGGCGTCCCGCCGCAACGCGCTGGTGCCGGGCAAGATGCAGTTCCTCGGTGAGTCGGCCTACGGATTCGTCCGTAACTCCATCGGCAAGGACATCATCGGCGGACGGGATTTCATGAAGTACGTCCCGTGGCTGTTCACGGCGTTCTTCTTCGTCCTGGTGAACAACATTTTCGGTGCCATCCCGCTCCTGCAGCTGCCCAGCTTTTCCCATCCCGGCAGCGCCTACGCCATTGCCGCGATCTTCTACCTGCTCTGGGTGGGAATCGGCCTCAAGAAGCACGGGCTGAAGTACTTCAAGCTGGCAGTCGTGCCGTCGGGAGTGCCCTGGTACATCCTGCCGATCGTCGTGCCGATCGAGATCATCTCGAACTTCATCGTCCGGCCGGTCACGCACTCCCTCCGACTCTTCGCGACCATGCTTGCGGGCCACCTCATTGTCACCCTTGCCGGAACGGCGATCGAGTACATGGTCTCCACGGGCAGCATCCTGCTGCAGGGAACCAGCGTGCTGGTGCTCGGCGGTGCCATCGCCATGTACATGCTCGAGGCATTGATCATGGTCCTGCAGGCCTACGTGTTCACACTGCTGGCCGCCATCTACATCGAAGGCGCACTCCACGCCGACGCGCACTAGTTCTCCAAATTCTCAACAGTCTTCCCCGTCGGGGATGATCCCAAACAACCTGCCGCACCAAGGCGGCATCTTGAAAGGAACACAATGGAAGTACAGGGTAGCCTCAACCTCGTTGGATACGGTCTCTCCGCAATCGGCGGTGGTATCGGTGTGGGTCTCGTATTCGCCGCGTACATCAACGGCGTAGCACGTCAGCCTGAGGCACAGCGTGTTCTCCAGCCCATCGCCTTCCTCGGCCTGGCGCTGACCGAAGCCCTCGCCATCCTCGGTCTCGTCTTCGCGTTCGTTATCGGCGCTTAGCAGCACGGTTGAAGTTTCGTCCGAAGACCAGTTGAAGAAAGACGGGTGAAAAATGCTTAACGCAGCGATTATGGCGGCGGAAGAGGGCTCAAGTCCTCTGATCCCGAACCTCTGGGAACTGCTCGTGACCGTGGCGGGCTTCGCAGTGCTGATGTTCATCGTCATCAAGTACGTCATGCCGGCGTTCGAGAAGACGTTTGCCGCGCGCACCGAAGCCATCGAAGGCGGAATCGCCAAGGCTGAATCCGCACAGGCTGAGGCGAATGCGGCTCTTGAGGAATACAAGCAGCAGCTTGTGGAATCCCGCACCGAGGCCAACCGCATCCGCGAGGAAGCGCGGGCCGAAGGCGCGCAGATCCTCGCCGAACTGAAGGAAAAGGCCGCAGCGGAGTCCGCTCGCATCACCGAGCAGGCACATGTCCAGATCGAAGCCGAGCGTCAGGCAGCAGTTGTCTCGCTCCGGGCCGAGGTCGGAACACTGGCCACGGACCTCGCAAGCCGCATCGTCGGAGAGTCACTGGCCGACGACGCCCGCTCGGGCCGCGTGATCGACCGCTTCCTGGCTGATCTCGAGACCTCCTCGCAGAGCGCAGGTGCAGCGAAGTAATGGCCGGTATATCAAGTCACTCCCTGGCGAGCGTTCGTGAGGAACTGGAATCCCGACTGCCGGGGGCAAAGCTGTCCCTGGCGGAGGATCTCTTCGGCGTTCTTGCGATGCTCGACAGCAACGCCGGCCTCCGCCGGGCGCTGACGGATCCGTCACGCTCCGGTAAGGACAAGGCGGTGCTGGTCGATGAGCTCATTGCCAAGAGGGTTTCCCCGGACGCAGTGGGCGTCGTCAAGAGCCTCGTCAGCGAGCGCTGGGCCAACGCCCGCGACATCGGCGACGCCCTGGAGACGCTGGCGGCCACCGTGGTCATCGCCGTTGCGGAACGCGGTGGAACCGGCGTGGAGGGCTTGGAACGGCTCGAGAGCGAGCTGCATGCGTTCATGGCGGTCGTTGGATCCAATCATGAACTGCAGCGGGCATTGTCGGAAGCGCAGGCGAGCACAGAATCCAAGGTCGCCCTCGCACTGAAGCTGGTGCCAGGCGCAGGGGAAGCCGGCAGGCTGCTGATTTCCCAGGCAGTCTCTGCACCCCGCGGACTGAAGCCCGCCGCGCTCATCGGGCGTTTCCTCGAACTGGTCGCAGCGCGCCAGCAACGGTGGATCGCCAACGTCAGCGTGAGCCGTCCACTGACGGAAAGCCAGCACGCCAAGCTTATTGCCGGATTGAACGCCATGTATGGCCGGGAACTCAAGGTCAACGTAGACGTCAATCCGTTACTGATCGGCGGTGTGCGGGTGAGCGTGGGCGACGAAATGGTCGACTCCACGGTTGTCACGCGTCTGTCCGAACTCCGCCGCAAGATGGCGGGATAGCGCTTCGCGCTTATCCAAGCTCGACCAAGACTGAATCACATCCAGGTCGCCACGAACCTACCGGCGATCGCAACACAGGAGAGCAGGGACTGCAGATGGCCGAATTGACCATCAACGCCGACGACGTCCGTAATGCGTTGAATGACTTCGCGGCGTCCTACGAGCCCGGAAATGCGGAGCGTGTCGAAGTCGGCCGCGTAACCACCGCCAGTGACGGCATTGCCAGGGTCGAGGGTCTGCCTTCGGTCATGGCGAACGAACTGCTTCGGTTCGAGGACGGAACGCTGGGCCTCGCCCAGAACCTCGACACTCGCGAGATCGGTGTCGTCGTCCTCGGCGACTACACCGGAATCGAAGAAGGCCAGGAAGTCCACCGCACCGGAGAGATCCTCTCCGTGCCGGTTGGTGACGCTTTCCTCGGCCGTGTTGTGGACCCGCTCGGCCAGCCCATCGACGACCTCGGTCCGATCAAGGCCGAAGGACGTCGCGCCCTGGAGACCCAGGCGCCGGGCGTGACCGAGCGCAAGTCGGTACACGAGCCCATGCAGACCGGGCTCAAGGCGATCGACGCCATGATCCCGATCGGCCGCGGCCAGCGCCAGCTCCTGATCGGCGACCGCCAGACCGGCAAGACGGCCATCGCCGTGGACACGATCATCAACCAGAAGGCCAACTGGGCTTCCGGGGATGTCAACAAGCAGGTCCGCTGCATCTATGTCGCGATCGGCCAGAAGGCCTCCACGATCGCCGCTGTCCGCCAGACCCTCGAGGACAAGGGCGCGCTGGAATACACCACGATCGTCGCGTCCCCGGCCTCGGACCCCGCAGGCTTCAAGTACCTCGCGCCCTACGCCGGTTCGGCGATCGGGCAGCACTGGATGTACGGCGGCAAGCACGTCCTGATCGTGTTCGACGATCTCTCCAAGCAGGCCGAGGCCTACCGTGCAGTGTCGCTGCTGCTGCGCCGCCCGCCGGGACGTGAAGCCTACCCGGGCGACGTATTCTACCTGCACTCCCGCCTGCTGGAGCGTTGTGCGAAGCTGTCCGACGAGCTCGGCGCCGGATCGATGACGGGCCTTCCGCTCATCGAAACGAAGGCGAACGACGTCTCGGCGTACATCCCCACCAACGTCATCTCGATCACCGATGGCCAGATCTTCCTGCAGTCGGACCTGTTCAACGCCAACCAGCGCCCAGCGGTGGATGTCGGTGTGTCGGTGTCCCGCGTGGGCGGTGCCGCACAGGTGAAGTCGATGAAGAAGGTTTCGGGCACGTTGAAGCTCGACCTCGCGCAGTACCGCGACATGCAGGCCTTCTCGATGTTCGCCTCGGACCTCGACGCAGCATCGCGCCAGCAGTTGACCCGCGGTGCACGCCTCATGGAACTGCTGAAGCAGGGCCAGTACTCCCCGATGCCGGTGGAGCAGCAGGTCGTCTCGATCTGGGCCGGAACCGGCGGGTACCTCGACGACATTCCGATCGAGGACATCCGCCGCTTCGAAACGGAATTCCTCGAGCACCTGGGCCACCGGACCTCCGTGCTGACCACGCTCGCCCAGACGGGCAAGATGGAGGATTCCACGGCCGAGGAGCTGAAGTCGGAGATCACCAGCTTCAAGCAGGGGTTCTTCGGTAAGGGAGCGGATGGGCCTGGAGCAGGCCATGAAGAGTACGACGCCCTGCCCGCCGACTCGGTGGACCAGGAAAAGATCGTTCGGCACAAGCGCTAGGTAGCGAAACCCGGGCACGCGCCCAGCGCGTGTCCGGTCTTCGGACCTGACTCAAGTCGCTTCCCACGGGGGAAGCGGAGGAAAGGACAAGTATGGGAGCCCAGATTCGGGTCTACCGCCAGAAGATCGCTTCGACGACGTCGACGCGGAAGATCTTCAAGGCGATGGAGCTGATCGCGACTTCTCGCATCGGCAAGGCCCGCGCACGTGTGGCGTCGTCGTTGCCCTATGCCAACGCGATCACCCGTGCGGTTTCGGCTGTGGCCTCACAGACGGAATTCGACCACCCGCTCACCACCGAGCCGGCCGAGGTGCGCCGGGCGGCAGTGCTCGTCATGACGTCGGACCGCGGCCTTGCCGGATCCTACTCGGCCAGCGCGCTCAAGCAGGCCGAGGGCCTGTTCGAGAAGCTGAAGGGCGAGGGCAAGGAAACCAAGGCATACCTGGTGGGCCGGAAGGCACAGGCATACTTCGATTTCCGCCGCCGCCCCTACGAGCAGGTGTGGACCGGGGACACCGATGCCCCCGAGTTCGAAACAGCCCGGGAGATCGGCAAGGCGCTTCTCGATGACTTCGCAACGGACTATGAGGACGGCGGCGTGGAGGAGATCCACGTGGTCTACACCAAGTTCAGGTCGATGGTCGTCCAGGAGCCTTCGGTCATCCGGCTGCTGCCCCTCGAAGTGGTCGACGAGCAGGACTCGAATGATTCCGACCTGCTGCCGCTCTACGAGTACGAGCCGGAACCGGAGCGGGTCCTCGACGCTCTGTTGCCGCGGTACATCGAGTCCCGCCTGTTCGCAGCCCTGCTGCAGTCGTCAGCAAGTGAACTCGCTGCCCGCCAGCGGGCCATGAAGTCGGCCGGCGACAATGCAACCGAGCTCATCAAGAAGTACACGCGGCTGCGCAACACTGCGCGGCAGGCGGAGATCACGCAGGAGCTTTCGGAGATCGTCGCCGGAGCCGATGCGCTCAACGCCTCCTGACCAGCGTTCCTGCGTGCAGCCCCCGAGGGCTCCGCGCACAGATAAACTTAGTTCCACGCCATCTACGTAAATGAAGTGAGAGAGATGACTGCCCAGACTGTTGAACACGGTACGGACTCAGTTGCCCCCGGCGCTACCGGCCGTATTGCACGCGTCATTGGCCCGGTTGTCGACGTCGAGTTTCCGGCTGACGCAATCCCCGCAATGTACAACGCGCTCACCACCGAGGTCACCCTCAATGGTGTGACGCGACTGATCACGTTCGAGACCTCGCAGCACCTCGGGGACAACCTCGTGCGCGCCATCTCGCTGCAGGCCACCGACGGACTCGTCCGCGGAACTGTCGTTCAGGACACCGGCTCGGCGATCTCCGTTCCCGTGGGCGACGTCGTCAAGGGCCACATCTTCAACGTCCTGGGCAAGCCGCTCGACGTCGAGGAATCAACGCTCGAGATCACCGAGCGCTGGCCCATCCACCGCAAAGCCCCGAGCTTCGCGTCCCTCGAGGGCTCCACGGAGATGCTCGAGACCGGCATCAAGGTCATCGACCTCCTGACCCCCTACATCAAGGGTGGAAAGATCGGCCTGTTCGGTGGCGCCGGCGTCGGCAAGACCGTGCTGATCCAGGAAATGATCACCCGTGTTGCACGTAACTTCGGCGGCACCTCGGTGTTCGCCGGAGTCGGCGAGCGGACGCGTGAAGGAAACGACCTCTGGGTCGAGATGGAAGAGGCCGGCGTCCTGAAGGACACGGCCCTGGTGTTCGGCCAGATGGACGAGCCACCGGGAACGCGTCTTCGCGTGGCGCTCTCGGCGCTGACCATGGCGGAGTACTTCCGCGATGTGCAGAACCAGGACGTGCTGCTCTTCATCGACAACATCTTCCGCTTCACGCAGGCCGGTTCCGAGGTGTCGACCCTGCTGGGACGCATGCCGTCCGCCGTGGGCTACCAGCCCAACCTGGCTGACGAGATGGGGCTGCTGCAGGAGCGCATCACCTCGACGAAGGGCCACTCGATCACCTCGATGCAGGCCATCTACGTCCCGGCTGACGACTACACCGACCCGGCCCCGGCCACGACGTTCGCCCACCTGGACGCCACCACCGAGCTTTCCCGCGAGATCGCTTCGCGTGGACTGTACCCGGCCGTGGATCCGTTGACCTCGACGTCGCGCATCCTCGATCCGCAGTACATCGGTCACGACCACTACAACACGGCCGTGCGCGTCAAGCAGATCCTGCAGAAGAACAAGGAACTCCAGGACATCATCGCCATCCTAGGCATCGACGAGCTGGGCGAGGAGGACAAGGTTGTCGTCGCCCGCGCACGGCGCATCCAGCAGTTCCTTTCGCAGAACACCTACACGGCGAAGCAGTTCACGGGCGTCGAGGGTTCGACCGTGAGCATCAAGGACACCATCGAGGGGTTCTCGGCCATCTGCAACGGCGACCTCGACCACATCGCCGAGCAGGCGTTCTTCAACATCGGCGGGCTCGACGACGTCGAGCGCCAGTGGGCTGACATCCAGAAGCAGACCGGGAAGTAAGCGGTATGGCTGCCAACGCAGAGCTAGAGGTAGAGATTGTGGCGGCGGACCACTTCGTGTGGTCCGGTGCGGCCACGATGGTCAAGGGGCGCACCAGCGACGGCGAGATCGGTATCCTGCCGGGCCATTCGCCCGTTCTGGCAATCCTTGAGGAGGGTGAGCTCGTCATCCAGCCCGTGAGCGGCGACCGCCTGGTGGTCGGAGTCGACGGAGGCTTCTTCTCCGTGGACAGCAACCGTGTGGTGATTGTTGCCGACAACGCCAGGATCGGCGGTTCGGTGACCGCGGAAGCACGCTGACGTTTCCTCCGATGGACGGTCCGGGCCTGGTATTCGTTCTCCTCGCAGCCGTCTTCGGGCTGGTGGTGCTGGGCCTCGGCGCTTTCCTTCTGCGCCGGTACCAGCTCGGCCGCCGGCTCGGAACTTTCGATTCCTCCATCCGCCTCCCTCCCAAGGGCTGGCGGATGGGGGTTTGTCGTTATACCGATCTTCACCTCGAGTGGCTGAGTCTGCTCTCCCTGAGCCCCCTGCCGCGTTACCGCTACCTCCGCAGCTCCATCGAGCTCCAGGGCTGGCGCCAGCCGACAGAGGCCGAAATGGTGCGGATACAGCCGCGTGCAGTGATCGTCACCCTGAAGTATGAGGACCAGGAATTCGACCTGGCCATGAAGTACGACTCCTATTCGGGCCTCTCCTCCTGGATCGAGGCCGGCCCGGTGATCGGGATCGGCACCTGGCGCTGACCGACTCCCGCTGCTGATCGGGCGCTCCTAATCGGGTTCCGATCGCGCCGGCCCGCTCAGTTCGTCGTGGGCGCGGCGAGCCAGACTCCGGCCCGTAGGACACCGAGCACCTCGAGTTCCTCCGACACCACCAGGGCATCAGCGCGGAGCCCTGGACGCAGCGAGCCCACCTCGTCGGAAAGCCCGAGCACGCCTGCGGGAACGCACGACGCCGACCGCACCGCGTCCACCAGTTCCACCCCGGCATCCACCGCGCATCGGACCACGTCGATCAGCGTTCCGTTCCCGCCGGCCAGCGCTCCGGTGTCCGAGAGCACGGCGGCGCCGTCGTCGATGTGGATCTCGGTGCGGCCCAATCGGAAATTCCCCGACGTCCGTCCCGCCCCCGCCGTCGAATCGCTCACCAGGCACACGTTTTCCGGTCCGGCCATGAGAAAGGCCATCCGGACGGTGTCCGGATGCAGGTGCACGTTGTCGGCGATGAGCTCCACCGCCAGCTCACCGGTGCGTGCCCGCTCGAGGAGGAGGGGCACCGGCCCGGGGGAGCGGTGGTGCACGGACGGCATGGCGTTGAAGAGATGGGTGGCCGTGGGACGGCCCTGGAAACCGTCGAAGCCCGTGGAGTCGAGTTCCTCGATGATCAGGTCAAGGGCCGCCGCAGTCTGTTCGGCCGTGGCGTTCGTGTGGCCGATCGAGGGGATGACACCGTGGGTCACCAGCTCATAGACCAGCAGTTCGGAGCCCTCCAGTTCCGGAGCATAGGTCATCGAGAGCAGGTGGCCGCCAGCAGCTTCGATCAACCGGTCGACGTCGCCCTGATCCGGTGTGCGGAGGTAGGACTGGTCGTGGGCCCCGCACCGCTGGGGCGACAGGAAAGGGCCCTCCGAGTGGATACCCGCAATCAGGCCCTCTTCGGCGAGTCTGGCCAGGAGGGTGAAGGCCTGCACGAGGTCGGAGAGGGGGACGGTGCAGGTGCTCGCGAGCGTCGTCGTCGTTCCCCTTCGATGAAGGAAATCCACCGCCGCCCGGGTCTGGTCCTCGTTGCCGGAGGTGAAGTCGCCTCCTCCACCGCCGTGGCAGTGCAGGTCCACCAGCCCGGGAAGGATCAGCGCGCCGGGCGGAAGAGTGGAGCTCCCGGGGCCCGCCGGAAGGTTCGCCCCGTCCGCGGCTCCGGCGATGGTGATCCGTTCACCGTCCCACGCGAGGACGGCGTCCTCGATGATCTCCGTCTCGGTGACCATCCGGCCCGTGATGAAACTGCCTGTGCCCTGGTGGTTGGCCATTCCCCGATTGTATGTGACGGCGCGGCGGTAGCGGCTCTAGAAGAGGCGGGACTCCACGTCATCCACGCCGCGCATGGTGTCGTAGTCGAGGGTGAGGCACGTGATTCCGCGGTCGGTCGCGAGGACGCGGGCCTGGGGTTTGATCTGTTGCGCCGCGAAGACGCCCCGCACCGGCGAGAGCAGCGGATCACGGTTGAGGAGTTCGAGATAGCGCGTCAATTGTTCGACGCCGTCGATATCGCCGCGGCGCTTGAGCTCGATGGCGACGGTGGCGCCCGCGGCGTCGCGGGCCAGGATGTCCACCGGGCCGATCGCGGTTCCGTACTCCCTGCGGATCAACGAGAATCCCGGCCCCAGCAGGGTGATCTGTTCGGCGAGCAGACGCTGCAGGTCCGCCTCGACGCCGTCCTTGACCAGCCCGGGATCAACCCCCAGATCGTGGGAAGACTCATGCAGCTGTTCGCGGATGGAGATGACCAGCCGATCGTCGCTCTTGCCGTGCTGCACCGTCCACACTTCGGTGACGCCGTCGGCGGCGTCGCCCTCGTCGGGCGCCGTGACACGCAGCGTGGCGGGCGGGCTCATCCAGTTCAGCGGCTTGTAGGAACCGCCGTCGGAGTGCACAAGGACCGAGCCGTCGGCTTTCACCAGGAGGAGCCGAGTGGCGAGGGGAAGGTGGGCGCGCAGGCGTCCAATATAGTCAACGGAGCAGCGGGCTATCACTAAACGCACGCTTCCAACCTTACCGTTTCCGCGGACCGCCCCGGGTCAGGCAGACTGGAGCCGTGCCCCGTTCCAACCGACCCAGCCGTCCCGGTGGCGGCGCGCGGAGCAAATGGGCTCCGCCGCCCGAACTGGACCTCGAGCGCGCCCGGTCCGGCTTCCCCACGCGCGAGAGCGCGCCCGACGGCGAATGGTCCGTGCGGCGCATCACCGAGCGTAGCGCGGCCAAGGAGTACACATGCCCCGGCTGCCACTCAGTGATCCCCTCCGGATTGGCGCACCTCGTGGTGTGGCGCGAGGATTCACTGCTGGGTGCCGAAACGGCTCTGGCAGACCGGCGCCACTGGCACGTGCAGTGCTGGCGGACACGCAGATACCGGTACTGAACCGGCCGGCGCGGTGTTCATGCCGCCGCCCCTAGACTGGGGAAATGGCCAGCGATTCTCCCGAATACACTTTCACCACCAGCAGCGAACCCCTGGAGATCCGCGCCGCGACGGTGCTTCCGGCGGATCGGCGCAACATCGAGCTCACCACGGCGGACGGGCTGACACTGGTGGGCGAGTTCGCCTCACCCGAAGGCCGGGCCCCGACCGCCACCCTGATCACCCTCCACCCGCTGCCCACCCACGGCGGGTTCATGGATTCCCACGTCTACCGGAAAGCGTCCTTCCGGCTGCCCGCCTTGGCCGGCATTGCGGTGCTCCGCTTCAATACCCGCGGAACCTCTTCGCCCCGGGGCTCCAGCGGGGGAACGTTCGACGGCGGCGATGGGGAGCGCCACGACCTCGAGGCCGCAGTACGGTGGGCTGTGAACGAGGGCCTTACCAACATCTGGCTGGTCGGCTGGTCCTTCGGAACCGAGTTGTGCCTGAAGTACGGAGCGCTGGACCCGGTGGCCGAACTGATCGAGGGCGCCATCCTGCTCTCGCCGCCGCTGCACCGCGCAGGCGACGACGACCTCGCCGCCTGGGCGGCGGCGGGCCTGCCGCTGAAGGTCCTCGTCCCCGAGCACGACGACTACCTCAAGCCCCCTGAAGCCCTCGAGCGCTTCGCGAATGTGCCCCAGGCCGAGATCGTCTCAGTGGAGGGTGCAAAGCACCTCTGGGTGGGGGAGAAGTACGCGGCGCGCGCGCTCAACGAGATCGCGGACGTCGTGCTGCCGGAACCGGTCTCGCCGCTGCCGACACAGTGGGAAGGCCCTGCGGCCACAGCGCAGTAGGCGCACCCCCGCCGTCGACAACTGGCCGTCGACTACCGGCCGGCTCTCGCTACTGGCTGTCCTGGCGGGCGATGAAGACTTCCTTGAGCAGCAGCATGACGGCCGCCGCGGTGGGAATGGCGATCAGCGCACCGAGGACCCCGAGCAGGCTTCCGCCGGCAATGACGGCGATCACCGCCACCGAGCCCGGTACCGCCACGGCCCGCTGCATGATGCGCGGGGAGATGAAGTACGCCTCGAACTGCAGGTAGGCGAGGTAGGGAATCGCGAAGAGGAGAGCCGTTTCCCATCCGACGGTGAGCGCAACGAGCGTCACCACCGCGGCGGCGATCAGCGCTCCGACCAGCGGAATGAAGGCCAGCAGCACGACGACGAAGGCGAGCAGCACCGTGAACGGGACGCCCGCGATGCTCATGAAGATGAAGGCGAACATGCCGTTCAGAAGGGCCACACAGGCCTGGCCGATCACGTAGAGGCCCACGCTGCGGGTGATTTCCTCGGCAAGCATCTCCACGCGAGCCCGCCGCGACCGGGGAGCCAGCCGGTAGGCCCACTTCTTCATCGCGGGAAGCGATGCAAGGAAGTACAGGGTCAGGACCAGCACCACGAGCGTGCCGAACAGGCTGTTCACGATCACCGTCCCCACGCCCAGCACCCCGCCGAAGATCCCGCCCACGGCCTCACTGTTGGCGAAGAACCGATTGATCTCCGCCGAGACGCGATCACGCACCTGGAACTGCGCGTCGATGGTGGTGAAGAACTCCGAATTGAGGAAGTCATTGGCGTACCCGGGTGCCCGTTCACCGATCTGCGAGGTCTGCGAGACGATGGTGGGAATAAGGGTCGCGAAGAATCCGCCCACGATTCCGGCGAGCACCAGCAGTGCCAGCGCAATGCCTGCCGGGCGGGGCACACCCTTGCTATTGAGCCAGCGCACGATCGGTTCCAGTCCCAGTGCAATGAACAGCGCCGCGCCGATCCACAGGAGCAGCTGGGTCACGTTGGTGATGATGAAGAACGCGAGCAGAGCGAGCCCCACACCGACGCTCATCATGAATCCGAAGTGGATCGGGTGCTGGCGCATCGACCTCGGGTAGGCTCCGCCGAACTTCAGTCGCTCGTCGGTCAACTGCACCGACGGATCAACAGCCACGGGATCGGGCTCGCGCTCCGGCGGGAACTCGAAGCGCGGACGCGGTTGCGCCCCCGGCAGCGGTCGGCGGATCCGTCCCCCCCACTTGCGGAGGAAAGGGGTGCCGGGCTGCGCCGGGTGCGGAGTCGGATCAACGGGATCAACGGTAGGTACCGCAGGGTCGGACGCGCGGGCATCAGGTACCGGCTCGCCCGTCGGCCTCGGCAGCGGCTCGCTGACGGGGACGTCCTGATGATCTGTCACGCTGGGCTCTGCTTTCGCTCTTGGCGGCGCCTCTACCGCAGGGGGACAACAGACGAAACACTAACAGCCGGAGGTGCCCGGCAGGCCACTCTTCGTTACCATGGGGTGTGCGTTTCAAAGTTGCGGCGCCGATCGTTACCGGGGTAAAGAAAGGCAGATCAGTGTCCACACCAGCACAGCGGGGCGGCATGCCGCCGTCGTCGATGAACCTGCGGGGAGCCGTTGATCTCTCGGCCCTCAAGGCACGGGCCGACGCCGCAGCGCGGCCCGCCCCGAATCCGCCGGCCCCTGCAGCGGCAAGCCCCTACATCGTGGCGGTGACGGAGCAGACCTTCCCGCAGCTCATCCAGCTCTCGGCGCAGGTGCCCGTGATCGTGGACCTCCGCGCCTCCTGGAGCGAGCAGTCGGCGCAGGTGAGCGCCGTGCTGGAGACAGTGGTACTGGAACTCGATGGCCGGGTGCTGCTGGCACACGCCGACATCGAGGCGCAGCCGCAGGTCGCCCAGGCTTTCCAGGCCTCGGCCGCGCCCACCGTGGTGGCAGTGGTGAAGGGCCAGCCGGTTCCGCTGTTCGAGGGAACGATGCCTGAACCGCAGGTCCGCGCTCTTCTCGACGAGCTCCTGAGGGTGGCGGAAGCGAACGGGGTCACCGGAACACTCAACGACGCCGAGCCCCCGCCGGGGACGGAGCCGGCAGAACCGACGGAACCGGCACTGCCTCCGCTCCACCAGGAAGCCTTCGACGCCATCGAGTCGGGCGACTATGCCGCCGCCGCCGATGCCTACCGCAGGGCGCTGGCCGAGCAGCCCGCCGACGCCGAGGCCAAAGCCGGCCTTGCGCAGGTAGAGCTGATGCAGCGGCTGGACAATGCCGATGCCGCGGCGCTCCGGCAGGCCGGCGCGGACCAGCCCGACGACGTCGCGGCGCAGCTCGCTGTCGCTGACCTGGACATCACGGGCGGCCATGTGGAGGACGCCTTCAACCGCGTGGTGGCGGTCATCGCCCGCAGCGGCGGCGAGGACAAGGAAGCCGCCCGAAAGCGCCTGCTGGAGCTGTTCGACGTCGTCGGCAGTTCGGATCCGCGCGTGACCAAAGCACGCAGCGCCCTCGCACGCGCGCTGTTCTAGGCGCGGCCCGTCCTTTCGAGGTCCGGCAGCCCTTCAGTCCTTTGGTTCTTTGGGATGACGAAGGCGCGGGTGCCGGTTGCTAGCGTTGAGGCATGAGTTCCCAGCTGCCCCAACCCTCAGAGCCGCTTCCGGCGCATCAGCCGGAAGCCGTGGCGCTCTCCATCCGCGGGCTGGCCAAACGGTTCGGGTCGAAGATCGCCGTCAACGGAATTGACCTCGACGTTCCGGCCGGCTCCTTCTATGGTCTCGTCGGACCCAACGGCGCAGGAAAAACCACCACCCTCTCGATGGCCACCGGGCTCCTGCGGCCCGACTTCGGGCAGACGATGGTCCACGGCGTCGATGTGTGGAAGAACCCGCTCCAGGCGAAGAAGCTTCTGGGGATCCTTCCCGACGGCGTGCGGCTGTTCGACCGGCTCACGGGCGAGCAGCTCGTCACCTATGCGGGGCTCCTGCGGGGCATGGACAGGGACGTGGTCACCAGCCGGGTGCAGGATCTGCTGCGTGCGCTCGATCTCGCCGGCGACGCCGGAACGCTGGTGGTCGACTATTCAGCAGGAATGACCAAGAAGATCGCCCTGGCCTCGGCGCTGATCCATGCACCGAGGCTGCTGGTGCTGGATGAGCCCTTCGAGTCCGTGGACCCGGTTTCGGCGGCCAATATTCGTGACATCCTCAGGAGCTACGTGAATTCCGGGGGATCGGTGATCGTCTCGAGCCACGTCATGGACCTTGTCCAGCGCATATGCGACCACGTGGCGGTGATCGCCGCGGGAACCGTGCTTGCAGCAGGAACAGTGGATGAGGTCCGCGGGGACGGAAGCCTCGAGGACCGCTTCGTCGAACTGGTCGGGGGACGCAGCACCGCGGAAGGCCTTTCATGGTTGCGGACCTCGTAAGGCTGAAATTCACCCTCCTCCGCAACTCGCTGAGGCGCAGCACCGGCCAGTTGATCGGCCTGATCCTCGGCGGCCTGTACGGCCTGGGTATCCTGGGGTTCCTCGTTGCGGGACTCGTCCTGCTCGGTGCGGCCGACCCCGAGGTCATCCGCTCGGTGGTGGTGATCGGCGGTTCGGCAGCGGTGCTTGGCTGGGTGGTGATCCCGGTCGCGGCAACCGGAATCGACATGACCCTGGATCCGGCCCGTTTCGTCACGTTCGCTGTACCCATGAGGCAACTCCTGACCGGTTTGACGCTCGGTGGCCTGATCGGAGTGCCTGGCGCCATCACCCTGGTGGCGGCCCTCGCCCAGGCTTTCAGCTGGATCCGGTTTCCGGCGGCGGCGATTGCGGCGCTCGTCTGTGGGCTCCTCGCGGTGGTCCTGTGCGTCGTCGCCTCGCGGCTCGTCACGACGGCAATCTCCTCTCTTGCCGGCACCCGGAGATTCCGGGATGTCAGTGGGATCGTGACGATCATCCCGCTGGTCCTTCTTGGGCCCATCATCGGTGGCATCACCGCGGGATTCCAGGGCTCGCCCGGGTTCGCGGCGGTCCTCGCCGACATGCTGGCGTGGACGCCCCTCGGCGCACTGTGGGCGGTTCCCGCCGACGTCGCCCTCGGCCATCAGGTGCAGGCGCTGCTTCACTTCCTGATCGGGGTGGCGAGCATCGGCGTGTGTGCATGGCTCTGGTCGGTCACCCTGGGCCGGGCATTGGTCACGCCGGCCTACAACGCGGTGACAAAGAAGGGTGCCGGCAACCTCGGCTGGTTCGGCCGGCTGCCCGGCACACCGACCGGCGCAGTCGCGGCACGTGCGCTGACCTACTGGATGCGGGACCCCCGCTACTCGGCGTCGCTGCTGACCGTTCCGCTGATAGCGGTGGTCCTCTATTTCGCAGGTTCCCAGGGCGACGGTCTTTCCGCGTTCAGCTTCGTGGGGCCGTTCACCGCTTTCCTGCTTGCCTGGTCCATCTCGGCGGATATCGCCTATGACAACACGGCGTTCTGGCTGCACCTTTCGACGGGGGTCAGCGGGCAGGCGGACCGTGCCGGCCGGGCTGCGGGGCTCCTGATGTTCGGGATCCCCTTCGCGTTGGTCTTCACCGTGGTGCCGCTTCTGGTCTCCGACAACCTGCAGCATCTTCCAGTGATGCTCGGTCTGTCCGCCGGTCTGCTGCTGGCCGGCACCGGGCTCTCCTGCGTGGTGTCGGCGCGCTACACCTACAACGTGCCGCTTCCCGGGGAGAGTCCCTTCAAGACTCCGCCCGGCACCAACTTCGCCATGTTCGGCATCCAGTTCGTGGGGTGGCTCGTGCTGCTGGTGCTCGCACTGCCGGAGATCATCCTGACGGTCCTGTATTTCGTCACCGGCGATGCGCTGTTCGGGTGGCTGACCCTTGCGGTCGGCATCCTTCTCGGTGGCGTGATGCTTGTGCTCGGGATCCGTATCGGGGGCCGCTGGTATGACTCGCGGGGCCCTGAACTGTTGTCAGCGGTGTCGGTGAACAAGTAGCCGGCAGTGCGGGCACCGGTGCCCGGAAACGGAAAGTACACGTTTCAGGTAGGTGGCTGCGCTACCGAGTACGAACCGGTCATGCCCGTCCAGAGCGTGCATGCAATGCAATCAATGCAATCAATCCTCACTCGTAGGGAATGCGAAGTGCATGCAATGCAATCAATGCATGCACTGTCGGACCCTATAGTGGGGGATTCGCGAGCAATGTATGCACTGCGAATGTCGGCCCAAGACTGATTCGGGCTGATTCGGGCTGATTCGGGCTGATTCCGGTCAGCCCGTGGCGAATAAGGCGCGAAAGGCGGGATCCGATTCCCTGTGGTCTGCACCTTGCTACGGTCCGGCATGATCCGCGGGCGCATGATCTGCGGGCGATAGACTGGCGACATGAGTATGCCCTCAGATCCCTTTGACAATGATCCGCTGGACAACCCGGGAACGGGAGGTTCAACGGCCACGATCGAGCGCGAAGAAGTGCGTGAAGAGGTTGAACCCGGTGACCGCGAGCGGTTCGCGCACTATGTGCGCAAGGAAAAAATCATGGAGTCGGCCTTCACCGGCGAGCCGGTCATCGCCCTGTGCGGAAAGGTATGGACACCCGGGCGCGACCCCGAGAAGTTCCCGGTCTGCCCCGAGTGCAAGGACATCTATAACGGGTTGCGTCCAGGCAAGGACGACCCGAAGAAGTAGGGCACGGTTCCGACACGTGTCAGCCCAGCCTCGATGAACAAAACCTCCGGGCCGACGCAGTCCGCCGGCGCCATGTCTGCCGAGCTGCGGCCCCTGACCATCGGCATCCTCGCGATCATCACCTGCGCCGCCTTCGAGGCGATGGCCGTGGTCACCGCCATGCCGTCGGTCGCGAGCGAGCTTTCGGGCGAAGCCAGCTACGGGCTCGCCTTCTCGATGTACCTCACGGCGTCATTGCTCGGAACGGTCCTTGCGGGATCCTGGTGCGACCGGCAGGGTCCGCGCCCGGCGCTCGCTGTGGGAATGTTCCTCATGATCCTCGGCCTCCTGGCAGCGGGCGCCGCGCCGGCTTTCTGGCTCGTGACGGTGGGGCGGGCCATCTCGGGCCTGGGCGGCGGCTTCATGATCGTTGCCCTCTACGTGGTGATTGCCCGCGCGTTCCCCCAGCATGCCCAACCCGTGGTGTTCGGCTGGCTGTCCGCGGCCTGGGTGGTGCCCGCGCTGGTGGGCCCCCTGGTGGCCGGCGTCGTCGCCGAGAATCTGGGCTGGCGCTGGGTTTTCCTCGGCGTCGCGCCCATCGTGCTGGCAGCGGTGCTGATCGTCTGGCCGAAAACTGCGGCGCTCGGCCCGGCCGACGGCGCCGAACGCCCGGCCGACAACGCAGGAACGGGCGCGCAGGAGGCCGGCGGCTCGGGCGCTGATACCGCCGGCCCGACCGCAGGAGGTTCGGGACGGCAGCGTGCTCTCCGGGGCATCGGTCTTGCCGGTGGAGTCTTCGCCGCGCAGTGGGCGCTCAGCCGGCTCGCCGCCGACGGTAGCGGCAGCGCCTTTTCGGTGACCGCATATCTCCTGCTCGCCGGAGCCGGCCTGGTCGCAGTTTTCGTCACCCTGCCCGGGCTCCTGCCACACGGGACCCTGAAACTCGCGAAGGGCCTCCCCAGCATCATCGCCACACGGGGCTTCGTCAACGTGGCATTCTTCGGCGCCGAAGCCTTCATCCCGCTCATGCTCGTCTCGGCGCGCGGCTTCGACGCAGCGACGGCAGGCCTTGCCCTCAGTGCCGGAGCCTTGGGCTGGACCGGCGGGTCCTTCCTGCAGGCACGCGTACGGTTCCGGCGCGAGTGGCTGCTCGTCGCCGGTTCGACGGTCCTCTCGCTCTCGCTCGGCGGTTTCGCCCTGGCGTCGTCGGTGGAGGCACCGCTCTGGCTTCTGGTGATGGTGTGGGCTTTTTCCGGATTCGCGATGGGAATGACCCTCTCCAGCACCTCGGTCCTGGTGCTGAAACTTTCCTCCTCCCGCGAGCAGGGCCGGAACTCGGCATCCCTCCAGATCTCCGATCAGCTCGGGGGAGTGGTGGGAACAGCCGGGGCGGGCGCCCTCTTCGCGCTCCTGCGGGATCCGGCCGAACCGGCGCAGGTCTCGGTCTTTGTTGCGATCTGGCTGGCTCTGTGCGTGTTCGCGGCAGCAGGTATAGTTTCGGGTCTGAGAGGGGCACAGGCGAACGACGCCGGCCCTTCGCAGGATCCTCGAAAAGCAATGGAAGGTACTGTCCCGGCGTGAGTAGTGACACCCTGTTCGGTGCCAGCGCGGCCCTGCCCCCCGCCTATCCGGAGCGGGCCGCATGGGGCACCGCCCCCAAGCTGCGGCAGTGGCAGAGCGAAGCACTCGAAAAATATTTCGCCGGATCGTCCCGGGATTTCCTTGCTGTGGCCACTCCCGGCGCGGGAAAGACGACCTTCGCCCTCCGGGTGGCCACCGAACTGGTGGAGCGAGGAATCGTGAACCGGATCACCGTGGTGGCGCCCACCGACCACCTCAAGCGCCAGTGGGCCGATGCCGCGGCGCGGGTGGGGCTTGCCATCGACCCGAACTTCAAGAATGCCGACGGGCGGCATGGTGGCAGCTTCATCGGGGTTGCGGTGACGTATGCGCAGGTCGCAAGCAAGCCGATGCTCCACCGCGCCAAGACCGAGGGCGCAAAGACGTTGGTCATCCTCGACGAAATCCACCACGGTGGCGACGCACTGTCCTGGGGTGACGGCATCCGGGAGGCCTTCGAACCCGCCGTCCGGCGCCTTTCCCTCACCGGAACCCCCTTCCGCTCCGACACCGCAGCAATTCCCTTCGTCGACTATGTGGAGGACGGCGACGGCATTCGCCGTTCACGGTCCGACTACACCTACGGCTATGGTGAGGCGCTGCGCGACCACGTGGTGCGTCCCGTGATGTTCATGGCCTATTCCGGTCAGATGCGCTGGCGGACCAGCGCGGGTGAGGAGATGGCGGCGTCGCTCGGCGAGGCGGCCGTCACCAAGGACGTCACCGCGCAGGCCTGGCGGACCGCGCTCAACCCGACGGGCGAATGGATCCCGGCGGTCCTCGCCGCAGCGGACCGGCGCCTCACCGAGGTGCGGCGCACCGTGCACGACGCCGGTGGGCTGGTGATCGCCACCGACCACGACGACGCCCGCGCCTATGCCGGCCAACTCAAGAAGATCACCGGCGAATCCGCCACCGTGATCCTCTCCGACGATGCCAAAGCCTCCTCCAAGATCGAGGAATTCTCCGACGGCGACAAGCGGTGGATGGTGGCAGTGCGGATGGTGTCCGAGGGTGTGGACGTCCCTCGGCTGGCGGTGGGCGTCTATGCGACGTCGACCGCCACGCCCTTGTTCTTCGCGCAGGCGGTCGGGCGCTACGTGCGGGCCCGGCGCCGAGGCGAGACGGCTTCGATCTTCCTGCCCTCCGTGCCCAACCTCATGGCGCTGGCGAACCAGCTCGAACTCGAGCGTGACCACGCGCTGGACCGCCCCCAGACGGGAGAAGAGGATGCCTTCGCGCTGGAGGACAGCCTGATGGAGGCTGCGAACCGCGAGGAGAAGGCATCGGATTCACTGACCAAGCAGAAGTTCGAGGCGCTCGAATCCCAGGCGTCGTTCGACCGCGTGCTGTTCGACGGCGGCGAGTTCGGAACCGGCGGTGAGATGGGCAGCGAGGATGAGCAGGATTTCCTCGGCATCCCGGGCCTGCTCGACGCCGACCAGGTGGGACACCTGCTGCGCCAGCGCCAGCAGGAGCAGCAATCCCGACGCCGCGGGCGGGCCGGTGCTCCCGCGGCGTCGGCCGGCCCGGCCGAAGAGAACCAGGTGGTGGATCACCGGCAGCTGACCGAACTCCGCGGGCAGCTGGCCAAGAACGTGTCGGCGTGGTCGGCCCGGACGGGCACACCGCACGGCATGGTCCATACCGAACTGCGGAAGGCTTGTGGTGGACCGGCCGTGGCACAGGCGAACGAGGAGCAGCTCCAACGCCGTCTGAAGAAGCTGCAGGACTGGTTCATCGGGCGCAAGTAGGTGCTTTGGTCGGCCCCGGAGATGTACCCCGTGCCTCGGCCTTGCCCTTCTCGGCGCGAACTACGGCGGAGAATCAGGAGCGGTCTTCGTCCGGAGCGCACTTCGCATCCACGCCGAGAACAACCTTTGAGAGCCCGAGCGACCGCGGAGTCAGCTGCGGATGATTCTCTTGTTCCGTGCTGAGGCAATGGCGGCCGTGCGAATGTCGACGACCAGTGGTACAGCCACACTCCGGTGGTCTGGACGACGCTGACCGACTGGCGGGCCATGGCTCACATCGATGATCCTGGTGTTGCCTGCACCGTAGTTGCCGCTACCGAGAAGGACACGGCGGCGCCGGGCTCCGCGAGGGACCTTGACGCTGCCGCAGGAACAGTGAGCACGACGAAGACCCGAAGCTTCAGCGGTCTGGCCTCCTTCGGCTCCGAGAACGGCTCACTGACCATGATGCAGGGCTTCCTGTACGGAATATCGGCTTTGGTGATAGTCGCATTCCTCACCGTATGGACCATCCAGCGCACCCGCGACATCGCTGTACTCAAAGCGCTAGGCGCCTCGAACGCGTACGTCATCCGGGACGACATCGCCCAGGCGGCAATCGTCCTCGCGACCGGCGCCCTGGTGGGAGGGGGCCTCGGTCTCGCAGGCGGCTTCCTCGCTGCGCAGAGCGCACCGTTCCTGATCTCCGCCGGGACAACCCTCATCCCCGTCGCGGGCATCGTGGTGCTGGGCCTGGCCGGTTCAGTACTCGCCGTCCGCCGCGCCACCACCATCGACCCCCTTCTCGCCCTGGGCGGCAACTAGCCCGCCGCCCGATCAGATCCGCTCCCTACCCTCAAGAGAAAGAACCAGATCATCATGAGCACCACGACCGACGGCGCACTCACCCTGGCCGACGTGACACTGGAATATCCGGACGGCGACAGCGGCACCCTCAAAGCCCTCGACAACGTCAGCCTCTCTGTTCCGTCCGGCTCCATCACCTCGCTCGTGGGACCATCCGGATCGGGAAAATCCAGTCTCCTGGCCGTCGCGGTGACCCTCGTGCGGCCCACCAGCGGCATGATCAGGGTCGGCGGCACTGAGACCAGCACGCTGACGGATGCGGAGCGCACCACGCTGCGGCGGGAGGAAATCGGCATCATCTTCCAGCAGCCGAATCTGCTCGTGTCCCTCACCGCCGCTGAGCAACTGGTCATCGGTGAGCACCTTCGGGGTGCGTCGCCCAAGGCGGCCGAAGCGCGGGCACGGGACCTGCTCGACGTCGTCGGGCTCTCCGACGCAGCCGACCGGCGGCCTCATCAGCTTTCGGGGGGCCAGCGCCAGCGGGTCAATATCGCCCGGGCACTGGTGGGCCAGCCCACCATCCTGCTGGTGGACGAGCCGACTGCGGCACTCGACCATGAGCGGTCGGACTCGATCGTGCGGCTGCTGTGCCGGATCACGAGGGACTTCTCCGTGGCGACGGTACTGGTCACGCACGACACCGAGTTCGTACCGCTGACAGATGCCGTCGCGACCATCCGCGACGGCAGGCTTTCGGCCCCGGCCCTCGCTGTCGCGCGGCCCTACTTCGAGAAAACCTGAAAAGAGGGCGTCGAGGTAGCCGGTGTTGACCGGTCCAGGTTGACCGTATCGAGAAGAATGCCGCGGTCGATCAGGTCATCGGCCACGGATGACGTGATTTCCGCCAGGATCACGTCTGAGTCCACGACGACGCGGACAGCTCGCGACGAACGTGTCAGCGTGGTCGGATCGGACGGGCGCGCCGCATGGCGCAAATAGGCCCGCCGACCGACCGTGCATCGGGGCTTGACCTCGCCGTTCCGTCAACCTTCAGAGTCGATTCCGAAAGTGAAATCCGGTCGGCGAAGGAGGAAAAGGACGAGGTCGAAGAGCGCTGGGGGAAGGACGCCTACGCGGCCGGCGACGCTTGGTGGCGGGGAAAGAGCCCTGAGCAGAAGCGCGTCTTCCAGGAACTCGCTGCAGAACTGTCCGAGGCATGGACAGCGGCTGCAGCGCAGGGACTTGCCCCCGGCAGCGAGCGTGCGCAGGTGAGCGAAAGCCTCATCCTAGGTCAGGTGATCGAAGTCGCCGCGGATCCAGGAGATATAGCGGTTGGCGGAGTAGCGCACCACATCGCGGGCATCAGCGGGGACGCTGCCGCCGAGGTTGTCGTAGAGCCGGTCGAAGGTGAACACTTCGGCTGCCTGCGTAACCCGTTCCACCACTGCTGCTGACAGCGGAATCCGGTTGGGGTAGCTGCGCATGAACGTCACCGACGCTCGACCTGGATTGGACTGGATCGTGTCCCCAGCGAGCAACACTCCCTTTCCGTCCGCACCGGACGCCCAATGTGCTATCGCGCTGCCGGGGAAGTGGCCGCCAGGCTGGGAGAGCGTGAGTCCGGGCAGGATCTCGATCGTCCCGGACCATGGGCGGATCACCGGGTCCGGTCGTGAGACCCAGTGCAGGTCTGGTGTTGCGACGAACACGGGGACACCACCGAGTTGCCGGCTCCATTCCACCTGCACGCCGAACATATGTGGATGGCTCGCGACGATCCCGACTACCTCGCCAAGCTCGCGGACCTGCCGTACCACGTGGTCGTCGAGGTAGCCCGTCGGGTCCCAGAGCAGGTTCCCGGCTCGGGTCCGCACCAGGTGGGACTGCTGGCCGATGCCGACTCTGGGCTCAACGGTGATACCGAACAGATCAGGCTCCAGTTCCGCCACACGCGCACTGTGCCCAGCCGCGGCCAATTCGGAAAGGGTGGTCCATCGTTGTCCGCCGGCGGGAACGTATTGCCGCTCGTCGGCGCAGATCCGGCATACTTCGGAGGTCTCCTCGTGCTCGACAGCACAGGCTCCACAAATCCACATGGTGGTTGCCTTTCCTGCCGGTCGTCGAGGCGGGCTGCATGATCGATCGCGTCTTTCAATGGTAGGCGTGAGAGTCCTCTTCAGGTTTGCTCGCGACGAAGACGAATTCCCGGCCAGGACGGTCTGCTGCGTCCCGAACGCTTTCGATGTCGTATCCGTGAACGCGCAAGTCGTGTTCGACCTCATCGCGCTCGCGGAACCGCAGGGTGGAGTCCGACGTCAGTACCTGCCCGTCGGAGGTGAAGACGTAGGTCCAGCGGAAGCTGACAAGCGGCCAGGTGACGTCGAGGAGTTCCATCCAACTCTCGACCTCACCGACGCCCTCGAGGGCGGTGGTACTGCGCGTCGCCGTTCCGGTCCATTCCTCCCACGCGCGCCGGGCAGGATCGCGTGTTTCGAAGACGAAGTGACCGCTGGGTTCCAACGCGGTATGGACGCGATCCAGAGTTGCCGCCCAGTCCTGCTCATCGGTGATGGCCTGGGCGGCGTTGCCGGTCATCAGAACAAGATCAACCTGCAGGGGCGGCAGCGCCGTCGCGTCACCGTGGATCCATCGAACTCCGGACCCGCCTGGTTTGGCGCGGGCAACGTCGAGGGAACCTGCGGCAGGGTCCACCCCAAGGACTTCGATTCCGCGCTCGGCGAGCTGTAACGCCAGCACTCCGGTGCCGCAGCCCAGATCCAGGACCCTCCGAGCGGCGAAGTCCCGCACCATCACCAGGTACGGCTGGAGGTCGCTACGGTCAGGATCCAGGGCGTCGTAAATAGCAGCGAGCCGTGGATGTTCGAAAATCGGGTCCGCCATGGATGACGACGTTACCGCGTCTGGATCGAATTTGGTGCCGCAGCAACCCGACATCAGTGGCCATACCACCCCTGATCACCAGCGGAGGAAGCCGCCCTCGGTATTCAGTACCTGTCCCACCATCCATCGGCCCTCATCGCTGACCAGCCAGGCGATAAGTCGGGCAGGATCGTCGGGTTCTCCGAAGCGGCCGGTAGGGCAACGGGCAAGTACTGACTCGAGCACCTCGGAGGGTCGATCCGTCATTTCCCCGTCGAGGTAGCCGGTGTTGACCGGTCCGGGGTTGACCGTATTGAGGAGGATGCCGCGGTCGATCACGTCATCGGCCACTGATGACGTGATCCCCGCGAGGGCCGCCTTCGACGTCGCATAGGCAATCTCCCCGCTCATCGGGCCCTGCGTCTGGCCGGAGGTCAGCCAGATCACCCGGCCGCCACGGCGTCCGTCGTGCTGGTCCGCGAATCGCTGGGTGGCCAGCAGCGTGGAGCGCGTATTCACCTGCCAGTGCTCGTCGAGTCTCTCAGCCGTCATTTGGGCCAACGGCCCGTCTCCGCCACTGCGCGCATGATTACAGACCAGCACATCCAGATGCCCCAGCGCGGACCGCGCCGAGTCGATGAGCTGACGCGGGGCGTCCGATCGGGTGAAGTCGAACTCCGCATGCTCGAGCCGGGCACTTGCCGCAAGTTTCATTGTCAGGGCTTCCATCACCTCGTCGATGGACTCCGCGCCCCAGGGCTGCTCTGCATCGGACGGTGCATGGTGCTGCAGGAACAGGCTCGCCCCCATGGCGGCGAGCCTCCCGGCGATCGCGAAGCCTATCCCTTTCCGGCGGCTCACTCCGGTGATGACGGCAACACGGCCGGCAAGCGGCGGATCCGACTCGAAGGACATGAGCTCATCCTAGGAGACAGCTGGAAGAAGCGGCCCGGCTGTGCGGCTCAGCGCAGCAGCTCCACGCCCGCAGCCTCCAGTTCGTCGAGGGTGTCCGCGGTGCGCTCCGGGTCCACGCCGCGCGTGAGCGTGGTGAGCAGCGAGACCGAGTACCCGGCCTGCAGGGCGTCCAGCGCGGTGGCCCGTACGCAGTGGTCAGTGGCCAGGCCGGCGAGCACCACTTCCTCCACCTCGTGCTCGCGGAGCCAGTCATCAAGCGTCAGGAGGGGCTCGTCCGTCTCCGGCAGGGCACCCGCGAGCTTCCGCTCACCGCTCGGCACTTCGTCGTCTGGCGCCTTGACGCCCTCGAAACCGGAGTAGGCGGCCTCGTACTGCCCCTTCCGGAAGACGGCGTCGATGCCCTCGGTGTCGAGGTCCGGGTGGAACTCCGCGCCCTTGGTTCCGGCGACACAGTGAACGGGCCAGGAGTCGACGTAGTCCGGGGTGTCCGAGAAGTGCGGTCCCGGGTCGACGTGCCAGTCCTGGGTCGCCACCACATAGTCGTAGGTGCCGGACTGCTCGTCCATATGGTCGCTGAGGTCCGCAGCCACAGCGGCTCCGCCGTCGACGCCGAGTGAACCTCCCTCGCAGAAGTCCTTCTGGACATCGACAAGAATCAGGGCGCGTGTCATGGGATGTTCTCCTCGTATTCAGTGGGGATGACAGGTTCGCCGCGCTGCAGGCGTCGGATGGCTCCCGGGAGCTCGGCGAGGGATCGCTGATGGCATTCGGCGGCGCGCCGGACGGCTTCGGGCCCTGTCCAGCCGGGAAGGACCTCGCCGTCCTGCACGAGCTGGTGCAGGAGCGGGCGGTCGTTGCCGTCATCGACGGGCGGCGTCCCGACGCCGAGCACCTCGGCGGTGGCCCTGCCGT
>NZ_KI914800.1:41402-42425 GCF_000520535.1 Arthrobacter sp. H41 | reverse complement strand
TCGACGGGCGGCGTCCCGACGCCGAGCACCTCGGCGGTGGCCCTGCCGTTGCCGTCGAGCCGGCGGAGCGCGTATTTCCGTCCGCCCACGGAGGCCTTGTTCTTCGCTGCCTTCGCCACCGAGACGAACCGGCCGCCGTCGTCCTGGCGGCTCACAAGCTTGTAGACCAGGCCGGCGGTCGGGGCGCCGGACCCGGTGACCAGCGACGTTCCTACCCCGTAGGAGTCGACCGGCGCTGACGCCAGGAGCCCGATCGCGAACTCGTCGAGGTCGGAGGTCACCACGATCTTCGTGCTGGAGTTGCCGAGGTCGTCGAGCAGTTCCCGCACCCAGCGCGCCTGCGCCACGAGGTCGCCGGAGTCCAGTCGCACGGCGCCGAGTTCGGGACCAGCGACGTCGACGGCGGTGCGGACTCCCTGCTCGACGTCGTACGTGTCGACGAGCAGGGAGGTTCCCTTGCCCAGGGAGGCGACCTGCGCCTCGAAGGCCTCCCGCTCGCTGTCATGGAGGAGGGTGAAGGAGTGTGCGGCCGTGCCCACCGTGGGAACGCCGTACCGGCGGTGCCGTCGAGCCGGCGGAGCGCGTATTTCCGTCCGCCCACGGAGGCCTTGTTCTTCGCTGCCTTCGCCACCGAGACGAACCGGCCGCCGTCGTCCTGGCGGCTCACAAGCTTGTAGACCAGGCCGGCGGTCGGGGCGCCGGACCCGGTGACCAGCGACGTTCCTACCCCGTAGGAGTCGACCGGCGCTGACGCCAGGAGCCCGATCGCGAACTCGTCGAGGTCGGAGGTCACCACGATCTTCGTGCTGGAGTTGCCGAGGTCGTCGAGCAGTTCCCGCACCCAGCGCGCCTGCGCCACGAGGTCGCCGGAGTCCAGTCGCACGGCGCCGAGTTCGGGACCAGCGACGTCGACGGCGGTGCGGACTCCCTGCTCGACGTCGTACGTGTCGACGAGCAGGGAGGTTCCCTTGCCCAGGGAGGCGACCTGCGCCTCGAAGGCCTCCCGCTCGCTGTCATGGAGGA
>NZ_KI914800.1:40532-41302 GCF_000520535.1 Arthrobacter sp. H41 | reverse complement strand
CCCGCCTCGAGGTTGGAGGTGCTCGCGAAACCACCGATCACGGCGGACCGCGCGGCGGCCACCGCGGCCTCCTCGTGGGTGCGGCGCGAGCCCATCTCGATGCAGGGGCGCCCGGCGGCCGCCCCCGTCATCCGCGATGCCGCTGCCGCAATGGCGCTGTCGTGGTTCAGGACGGATAGCACGAGGGTCTCGAGGATGCAGGCTTCGGCGAAGGTCGATTCGACGATCAGGATGGGCGAGTGCGGAAAGTAGGCTTCCCCTTCCGCGTACCCGAAGATGTTGCCGCGGAAGGAAAACTCCGCGAGCCACTCGAGTGTTGGATCGTCCACGACGAAGTTCGACGAGAGGAAGTCCAGCTGCTCCGACCCGAACCGGAAGGTCGCCAGGGATTCGAGCAGCCGGCCGGTGCCTGCCACCACGCCGTACCGGCGGCCGCGCGGCGGCCACCGCGGCCTCCTCGTGGGTGCGGCGCGAGCCCATCTCGATGCAGGGGCGCCCGGCGGCCGCCCCCGTCATCCGCGATGCCGCTGCCGCAATGGCGCTGTCGTGGTTCAGGACGGATAGCACGAGGGTCTCGAGGATGCAGGCTTCGGCGAAGGTCGATTCGACGATCAGGATGGGCGAGTGCGGAAAGTAGGCTTCCCCTTCCGCGTACCCGAAGATGTTGCCGCGGAAGGAAAACTCCGCGAGCCACTCGAGTGTTGGATCGTCCACGACGAAGTTCGACGAGAGGAAGTCCAGCTGCTCCGACCCGAACCGGAAGGTCGCCA
>NZ_KI914800.1:36257-40432 GCF_000520535.1 Arthrobacter sp. H41 | reverse complement strand
GGCAGGCGCCGCGCGAAGGCTTCGAACACGGATCTGCGGTGCGCCGCTCCGGAATGGAGGGCCGCCTGCAGCATGGTGAGCTCGTACTGGTCGGTGAACAGGGCGGAATTCGTCGGAACAATGGTCACCCTCAAAACCTTAGCGGGCTCCGGTGAGAGTACCGGGAACCGGGAGGCTTCCCGGCGTCCTAGACTGGAAACTATGACAGTTGGCTTTGCGACGGACACCGGCACGCGGGAAGAGGTGCAGTCGGAAGTAGGAACGATTCTTGACCAGCCCTGGATCGTCGTGGTGTGGAACGACCCGGTGAACCTCATGAGCTACGTGAGTTACGTCTTCCAGGACTACTTCGGGTACAGCGAAGCCAAGGCCCGCCGCCTGATGCTCGAAGTGCATGAGAAGGGCAGGTCCGCCGTCGCGTCGGGGAACCGCGAGAAGGCCGAGCAGGATACCGTGGCCATGCATTCCTACGGATTGTGGGCCACCTTCGAAAAAGCCGGAAGCGAGTAGCGCGTGGCCAAGGCGTTCAAGTCCACGAGACGCGGCATCTCCGGCTCCCTGGAGCCCGGCGAGGTGCGGCTGCTCGGCAACCTCTTCAACGACATCGTCTCCATGCTCGAACCGGAGACCGCGGCCAGTTCCGATCCGCTTGCCGCGATGGTGGGAATGGACACCGAGGCGGTGGCGCCGTCGGACTCCGCGGTGCGCCGCCTGCTGCCCGATGGCGTTCGCTCCAACGACGACGAAGCGCTCGAGTTCCGCCGGCTCACCGAGCGCTCGCTCCGGGAGCAGAAGATCAGTGCGCTCCGCAGCAGTGCGCTGCTCCTCGAAGGCAATCCGGTGGTACTGAACCCCGGGCAGGCCCGGCTCATGGCGCAGGCACTCAATGACGTCCGGCTGGTGCTGGCCGACCGTCTGGGCATCGAGACGGAGGACGACGCCGAGAAACTCCACGACGTGGGGGATTCCTCCGACGTCGAGGACGTGGAGTCCTACCTGGCCCTGGTCTACAACTTCGTGACCTGGCTGCAGGAATCGCTCGTCCAGGCCCTGCTCACGGCGAGCCGGCAGGAACGCTGACGTTTCGGCTGTGACAAGAACCACTTCCGATGAGTTCGTTCTTTGGGAGCGGCAGGTCCTATTGTCGAGAGATCATGAGCCCAGACAACGCCGTCAGTGCACGATGTAAAAAGACCGGAGCGCCGATCGGCATCTTCGACTCCGGTGTCGGAGGACTCACCGTCGCACGGGCGGTCATAGACCAGCTTCCGCACGAGTCGATCATGTATGTCGGCGACACCGCCAACGGACCCTACGGTCCACTCCCGATCGCTGCGGTGCGGGCACATGCGCTGGCGGTGATGGACGACCTCGTCGATTCCGGCGTCAAGCTCCTCGTGATCGCCTGCAACTCGGCCTCGGCCGCCGTGCTGCGGGACGCCCGTGAACGCTACACGGCACGCTACGGAATCCCCGTGATCGAAGTGATCCAGCCCGCCGTCCGCCGCGCCGTCGCGTCGACGCGGAGCGGGCGGATCGGCGTCATCGGGACTTCCGCGACCGTCGGCTCACGCGCCTACGACGATACGTTCGCCGCCGCACCCCACCTCACCGTCACCTCGGCTGCCTGCCCGGCGTTCGTCGAATTCGTCGAGGCCGGTGTGACGGCGGGGCCGGACCTGCTGCGCACTGCCGAGCACTACCTCGCGCCGCTGCAGGCGGCCGACGTCGACACCCTCGTCCTCGGGTGCACTCACTACCCGCTGCTCACCGCGGTCATCTCCTATGTGATGGGCAACGCCGTCACCCTCGTCTCGAGTGCCGAGGAGACGGCGAAGGACGTCTACCGCGCACTGGTGTCCAACAACCTCCTGGCCGATGACACCTCGACCCCGGCACACCGCTTCATCGCCACGGGGAACGCAGCCTCCTTCGAGGTGCTCGCCCGACGGTTCCTCGGCCCCGAAGTCCTCAGCGTGCAGCACGTGGACCACCTGGCCGAGCAGTACCCCACGGGCAGCATGGCCATCCTCACGCCGGAGAGAATCGCGGCAGCCGGGAATCGCAATCCATGAAGCTCACCATCGTGGGCTGCAGCGGCTCGTTTCCCGGGCCGCAGTCGCCGGCGTCGTGCTACCTGCTCTCCGCCGAAGCCGACGGGCGCACCTGGCGCATCCTGCTGGACCTCGGCAACGGTTCCCTCGGTGCGCTGCAGCGCTACATGGACCTGCGCGAGATCGACGCCGTGTTCCTCTCCCACCTGCACCCCGACCACTGCATGGACCTGTGTGGGCTGCATGTGGCCGTGCACTGGGACCCCTCCGGGTGGAACCGGCCCCGGATTCCGGTGTGGGGTCCGGCCGCCACCGCCGACCGGATGGCCACCGCCTACGGCCTCGAACTGGATCCCGGCATGCACGAGGACTTCCGGTTCAGCTCCTGGACGGCACGCGCGCCCGTCCAGGTGGGCCCGTTCACCATCACGCCGTTCCCGGTGCTGCACCCGGTCGAGGAGGCCTACGCCCTTCGGGTGGAGGTGACCGAGGTCAACAGCGACGGCAACGAGGAGCGACGGGTGATCACCTATTCCGGCGACACCGACGCCTGCGACGGGCTGGTCGAGGCAGCCGCCGCGTCGGACATCTTCCTTTGTGAGGCCGCTTTCCACGAGGGGCGCGACGACGCCATCAGCGGCGTCCACCTGACCGGGCGGCGTGCAGGTGAGGTGGCGACGGCGGCGTCGGTCAAGCGGCTCCTGCTGACGCACCTGCCCGTGTGGAACGACGCGAACGTGACGGTGGGTGAGGCCCGGTCGAGCTACACGGGAAGCCTTGCCATCGCCGTGGCCGGCGTCTCCTACACGGTCTGACCGGCGCTTCCCTTCGGGCCGCCGGTTCAGAGCCGCCGGTTTAGACTGGCACCATGAGCCCAGCCACCAGTCCTTCCTCCTCCGTGCCGTCCGCCGCAGTGTCCGCATCAGTGCCCACATCACCGAAGCTCCGGGCCGACGGCCGCACCCCGGACCAGTTGCGGAACATCAGCATCACGCGCGGGTGGTCCAAGCAGGCCGAAGGATCCGCGCTCATCGAGTTCGGCAACACCCGGGTCCTGTGCACCGCATCCCTGACCAGCGGCGTGCCCCGCTGGCTCAAGGGCGAAGGCCGGGGCTGGGTCACGGCCGAGTACGCGATGCTTCCCCGTGCCACCAACACGCGCTCCGACCGGGAATCGGTGAAGGGGAAGATCGGCGGACGCACCCATGAGATTTCCCGTCTGATCGGCCGGTCGCTGCGCTCCATCATCGACACCAAGGCGCTCGGCGAGAACACCATCGTCCTCGACTGCGACGTGCTCCAGGCCGACGGCGGCACCCGCACCGCGGCGATCACCGGAGCCTACGTGGCGCTCGCCGACGCCATTCGGTACGCCAAAGACAAGAAGCTCATTCCCGCCTCGGCGTCACCGCTCACCGATACGGTCGCGGCCGTCAGCGTCGGCATCATCGACGGCGTTCCCATGCTCGATCTTCCCTACGTGGAGGATGTCCGCGCCGAGACCGACATGAACGTGGTGGTCACCGGCTCCGGCAAGTTCGTGGAAGTGCAGGGGACCGCCGAGGGTGCACCCTTCGACCGGGACGAACTCGACGCGCTCCTCGACCTCGCGCTGCTGGGCACGGCCCAGCTGGCCGGGATCCAGCTCGACACCCTGAAGGACCCGGCGCTTGCGTGAGCCGGCCGCACCGCGCCTGGTCCTCGCCACCCGCAACCCGGGCAAGCTGCGGGAACTGCGCGAACTGCTGAGGGGCCAGGTGCCCGGGCTCGACGTCGACACCCAGGTGATCGACGCCGAAACAGCTGGCGCGCCCGACGTCGTCGAAAGCGGGGTGACCTTCGCCGCGAACGCCTCACTCAAGGCCGAGCAGACGGCGCGGGCCACGGGACTGATCGCCGTGGCCGACGACTCGGGCCTCGCCGTCGACGTCCTGAACGGAGCGCCCGGCATCTTCTCCGCGCGGTGGGCGGGGCGCCACGGCGACGACGACGCGAACCTCGCGTTACTCCTTGCCCAGCTGTCCGATATACCCACGGGCCAGCGTGGGGCGGCCTTCCGCTGCGCTGCGGCCCTCGCCGTGCCGGATGGCGCAGTGTCCGTCGAGGAGGGCGAACTCCGCG
>NZ_KI914800.1:25804-36157 GCF_000520535.1 Arthrobacter sp. H41 | reverse complement strand
ACACTGCTCGCCGCGCCTCGGGGCTCGGGGGGCTTCGGCTATGACCCGGTGCTGGTGCCCTCCGGCATGGACCGCACGTGCGCCGAACTGAGCGGCGCCGAGAAGAACGCGATCAGCCACCGGGGCCTTGCCTTCCGTGCGCTGCTGCCCTCCCTCGTCCGCGCCCTGCAGGAGCAGGAACCCGCCTGAGGGGAAGTAGGCCCATTTGGGAGATGCCCGGATGCATAGGGCAGACTTGACGGGTTATGACTACACTTCTGCGCCCGGCACTCATGTCCTCTTCCGACGGATCCGCGCTCGGCGGTGTCGCCGACTGGGCGGTCACCATGATGGAGACCATCGGCGCACCCGGTGCCGGCCTGGCGATCGCCCTGGAGAACCTCTTCCCGCCGCTGCCCAGCGAAGTCATCCTCCCGCTGGCCGGCTTCACGGCGAGCCAGGGAAACTTCACGCTGTTCGAGGCGATTTTCTGGACGACACTCGGCTCGGTGGTCGGCGCCCTGGCGCTGTACGCCCTGGGGGCCGCGCTTGGACGACGACGGATGCGCGCCATCGTCGGCAAGGTGCCCCTGATCGACGTCGAGGACATCGACAAGGTCGAGGCGTGGTTCAACCGGCACGGGTACAGTGCCGTGTTCTTCGGGCGCATGATTCCGCTGTTCCGGAGCCTGATCTCCATACCGGCCGGCATCGAGCGGATGCCCCTGACCGTGTTCCTGGTCCTCACCACGGCGGGCAGCCTGATCTGGAATTCGATCTTCGTGCTCGCGGGGTTCTACCTGGGGGAGAACTGGCACATCGTCGAGGAGTATGCCGGCATCTTCCAGCGGATCGTCATCATCGCCGTGGTGCTGGTGGCCGTCTATTTCGTGGTGACCAAGGTGCGCAAGTACCGCCGGAGCCCGAAGGCCGAGTAGGAGCCGCTGCAGCGGCTAAACTTGTCGGGTGGGAATTGAGTTCACGGCCATCGACTTCGAGACGGCCAACGGGTTTCGGGGTTCACCCTGCGCCGTCGGGTTGACCAAGGTGCGGGCGGGGCGCGTGGTGGAGGAAGCCTCCTGGCTGATGAGGCCGCCCGCCGGCCACGACCACTTCGATCCGCGCAACATGGCCATCCACGGCATCACCGCCGACCGGGTGGCCCGGGAGCCGCGGTTCGGTGATCTCTTCGCCGAGATCGGCGGTTTCATCGGCAATGACATCCTGGTGGCCCACAACGCGGCGTTCGATCTCGGCGTACTTCGTTCGGCCCTGGAGGTTTCCGACCTGGCCGGGCCCGGGTGGGACTACGCATGCACCGTGCTGCTGTCCCGGCGGAACTACTCCCTGGCGTCCTACTCGCTTCCCTTCGTCGCCGAAGCGGCGGGCGTTCCCCTGCTCAACCACCACGACGCAGTGGAGGACGCGCGTGCCTGCGCCGGGATCCTCATCGACATGGCGCGGCTGAACGCCGTGGACACGGTGGAAGCGCTCGTGGCGTCGCACCAGCTTCCCCTGTACCGTGCCGAAGCCTATGAGCCGGGCGTCCACGATCTCTCGAAGGCCACCCGGACGGCGCTCGGGAAGGGGACGGCGACGGCGTGGGCCGGCTGGCCGGAGGAGGGACCCAATCCGGCAGCCAATGCCCAGGCGGACCCGACTCATCCGCTGTATGGGGAGACCGTCGTCTTCACGGGAACCCTCGGCCTGCCCCGCCCGCAGGCGAAGGTGCGGGCTGCCCGGCTCGGTGCGCAGCCGGCAAGCGCAGTCACGCGGAAAACCACGGTCCTGGTGGTCGGGGACGGCTTCGTCGCTGCTGACCTGCGGAACGGCCGCATCACCGGCAAGGCGCGGCGCGTGCTCGACCTGCATGAGCGCGGGCAGCGCATCGAGGTGCTCTCCGAGGCGGAGTTCCTCCAGATGACCGGCGGAACATGGCCGGCGACCAGCCCCTAGGCAGCCGGCGCCACGGTGATTCCTGCTGGGGCCCGCGTTACCGCAGGACCGAGCTGAGCAGCAGGCTCGTCTCGCTGTTGATGACCCCGTCGATCGACCGGATCCGCCCGAGTAACTGATCGAATGCGGCGAGGCTTTCCGTCTGCAATTCAGCCACCAGGTCCCACCCGCCGTTGGTTGAATGGAGGGCTGTGATCTCGGGCAGCCCTCGGAGTTGCCCGATCACCGTGCTGGTGGCCCGGCCCTCCACTGCAAGAAGGGACACGGCGCGTATGGCCAGCGGATCCAGTTCATCGCGGACCCGTACCGAGAAGCCCACGATCGTCCCGGTGGCGATCAGCCGTTCCAGGCGGCTGTTGACCGTTGCCCTGGCCACACCCAGGCTCCGTGCGAGGCTTGCCACCGGCGCCCGTCCGTCCTTGCGCAGGGCTGACAACAGGCGGCGATCGAGATCATCGAGAGTAAACATGAGCACAATGTATCTTCCGGTGCAACAGTATGCATATTGTATGGGCGAAAAACGGGCGATTCGGTTATTGTCCTAGCAGAATGCCGCAAACTAGCCTTGATTGCCTAAGGATAGGGAGTCGCGAATGACGCGTTTTGTCGATGTTGCCAACATGGTGCGCTGGACGGCCAGTGTTGGGCCGGAGAGAATAATTGCAGGGATGATCCCGTATCTTGAGGCCGATTTCCGCCGCTGGGAGTATTTCGACAAGTCCTCCCGGGTCGCGAGCCACACACCCTTCGGCGTCATCGAGCTCATGCCGACCAGCGACTCCGAAACGTACGGTTTCAAGTACGTCAACGGGCACCCCTCGAATCCCCAGCGCGGCTTCCAAACGGTGACTGCTTTCGGCATGCTCGCCGACGTCTCCAATGGGTATCCCACGTTCCTGACCGAAATGACTGTCCTGACCGCGTTTCGGACGGCGGCGACGTCCGCCATGGTCGGAAAGAAGCTGGCGCGGGTGGGTTCGAGCCGGATGGCGATGATCGGGGCCGGCAGTCAGGCGGAGTTCCAGGCGCTGGCGTTCCGGAGCGCCCTGGGCATCGAGCGGCTGACGGTGTGGGACACCGATGCTGCGGCGATGGAAAAACTGGTCCGGAATCTGGGGCCGCTCGGTTTCGACATCACCGTGGCAACCTCGGCAGCCGATGCCGTCCGGGGAGCGGATGTCGTCACCACGTGCACGGCGGACAAGGCCAACGCCACCATCCTCACCGCAGAAATGGTGGAGCCCGGCATGCACATCAATGCGATCGGCGGGGACTGCCCCGGAAAGACCGAGCTGGATCCGGCGATCCTCGAGCGGAGCGCAGTTTTCGTGGAGTTTCCCGAGCAGACCCGGATCGAAGGCGAGATCCAGCAGATGCCTGCGGACTTCCCCGTCACCGAGTTCTGGCAGGTCCTGGACGGTACGGCGCCCGGGCGGGCCTCGGAGGAGCAGGTCACCGTCTTCGACTCCGTCGGCTTTGCCATTGAGGATTTCTCGGCAATGCGCTTTGTCCGCGATGCGGTGGAGGGAACGAACTTCGGAGAGGACATCGACCTGGTCGCCAGCCCCGACGATCCGAAGGACCTGTTCGGGCTCGTCGGGGCTTTCGCCCCGGTGGGTCCCTGACCCTGTTGGCCATCTCTTCGCGGTCGGCCAGGACATGTGGAAGAACACAGCGGCGTGCGCGACCGGCCACCCATCGTCAACGATCAGCCGCCCGATCCGCAGTCGTTGAATCGGAGCAAGAGCAGCATTAGCGTGAGACACGAGGACCTCCTGGTCGATAACGGGACCTAGACAGCTCCACTTTCGACCGGAGGTCCTCCTCGCGTCCAGAACTTACAACGCGTCATCACACATCAACCAACGTCCCCGGGCAGTACACCTAGAACGGTGCCGGGTCAGCAGCGAGCGCTTCCGCTGGGTCCTGCACTGGATCTGGGCGCAGGTGCTTCCGTGACGCGTCTATCGGGTCTCGCATCGAGGCTGCCGTTGAGGGGCTTGTCAGCGAATTGGCGGGCGTGGTGGTGTAGGTGCGGTAGGTCGGTGAGGTCCAGGAGAGGACGCCTGCTGTGTTGCTCGTGAGGTTCCATGAGGTGATTGATTTGAATCTGTGGTGTTTGGCGCATAGATGGGCGAGGTTCCCGTGGTCCGTGGTGCCGCCCTGGGACCAGGGCACACTGTGGTCCACCTCGCAGTGTGCTGCCCCACGGCTGCATCCGGGGAATCTGCACGTTTCGTCCTGGAATCGAAGCCAGCGTCTCAGCAGCGTCGATGGCAGCCGTGCCTTGCGTCCCATGCTTAGCGCATTATCCTCGCCGCCTACCAGCAGGGGCGTGAAGTGCTTGCTGATCGCGGCCAGTTCCCGTGCCGACGTAGGGCTGATGGGTCCGTAGCCCTCCAACTGTGCCGGGTTCTCGGTGAGCCCTAAAAGTGTGTGCACGTCCATCGTGACCAGCACCTCGGCACCGACGGGGCCGCGACCGGCCAGCTCCGACCAGCCGCTGCTGCCGCCGGTTCCGCTGCCGCTACCGCCGCCGGTTCCGGCGTTGCTTCCGCCGGCGGTGGCCGTGGAACGAACCTGGTTCTCGGTATCCGGGCCGGGGCGGGGGCGGGTCACCGGGCCAGTGAGCAGGTCCGTCAGGATGTCGGCCCGCAACTGGGTGAGGGTGCGGGCCTCATCGGGGCCCTGTACTGATTTCGCCAGAGCCGTCACCATCCCGAATACCCCGGAAGCCGTTTCAGCGCACAGGTAGGCCGAGAGCCAACACATTCCGTCCTTGTCGGGGATGAGTTCAACGCGCCGGTCGGCGGCGGCTTTGACCTGGCGCCCCTTGATCGCCTCGGGATGGTGGCGCTCCCGCTCCCGCCGTGCGACACGGGCCAGTTGGGCACGGGTCCGTCCGGGAGCTGCCGCCAGCAGACAGTGCTCGTAGTCCTTCCGTGCCGACGACGGAACGCCGTCGGACTGCTCGACGATCTCCACAGCATGGTGGTACGTGATGACGCCTCGACGCAGAGCCAACAGCGTGTCGGGGAAATCTGTACACAGGGCGTGGCTTGTCCGCAGCAGGGCCACTGCGGTGCGCTCCGACAACGACAGGGCGCAGGCGATCTCCGTCGCCGTCAGGCTCGCCGCCAACTCCTCATCGGCCCGCCTCAACCGGCGCAGATAGGTCGCATCACAGGCCCGTGGCATCGACGCACCCCCACCCGCTGCGCACGCCGCCGTCGGGGTAGCTGCCGCTGGATTACCCGCTGCGCACGCCGCCGTCGCAGTTGCCCCAGGATTACCTGCCGCTGGGTCACCTGCCGGTGGACTGCCTGGAACGGAACCCTGCCGGCCGCGCGCTTCGGCCTTTGCCGCCAGACCGTTGTGGCGCATCTCGTCCTGGAAGCGCTCCTCCAGCAGGTGCATGACCTCCGCCTGGCCAGCCTGCGCCCACGCGATCAGGGTGCCGAGTTTCGCAAGAGCGTCCGTCAATCCAGGGCCATCGAGCAACTCGACGGACAAAAGACCGATAAGTCCACTGAGACCGGGCTTGACCGTCGCAGAGGCACCTGCATCCTCCATACTCGGCTCTCCACCTCGACCTGCCATACCACTACACTTTCACCCACCCCTGACATTTCCTGCGGGACGGTTTTCCCTGGAGGATCGGAGAGACGGCCCCGAGCAGCAGACGTGCCGGATGCGGGAATCAGCTGAGGATCAGAGCCGGGATTTCTCCCCTGCAATGGCACCGATCAGCGCGGACGCCGTTTCCCGCACCACGCCGGCTCCCTCAACCCGGTCCAGCCATTCGCCGGGGAACGCTTCGATTCCGTAGAGCGCGCCGATCAGGTTCCCGACCAGCGACCCGGTGGTGGTCGGGTTGCTCCCGATGTCCGCAGCCAACTGCAGCGCAGCCCGGGCGTGGTCGCGGGCGCCGACAGGACCGGGGACCCCACCGGGAGCCGTCCCTGCGCCCTCGTCGGGAACAGCGGCCAGCACCGCGTAGACAGCCAGGGCGAGCGCCCCGGTCGCGGTGTAGCCGGAACCAAGTTCGACGGCGATGTCCGGCGCAGCGGGTGCGTTGACTGCGCCTGGATTCGCAACCGGATCCCCAGCCAGCTCCCGAGCACGGGTGAGTGCTGCGGCGAGGTCCTGGTCCCCAGCCGCACCTGCCTGCTCAACAGCACGATCGACGGCGTCGGACAGTGGACTGAACTCCACGACGATTCGGTGGATCAGGGTTGCGAAAACCACTGCCGCAGTCCTCGCCGCACTGTGCCCGTGGGTGAGGGCGGCGGCGTCACGCGTCAGTTTGTCCACCATGCCGAGGGGAATGCGGGGTACCAGTCCGAAGGGTGCGGAGCGCGACATCGCTCCGGCGTCCTGGGCGGATTGGTTGACCGGGCGGTGCCGTGTACCCATCTCGCCGGTCCGCAAGCCGCTGATCGAGGTGCTCCCCGGATTACGGCGTGCGTGCAGTACGGCATGGCGGTCGATCGGACGGGGAGGCGGCGACGGCGCGATCGGTGCGGGGACCTCGCCCTGGGTGGCGAGCCATCGGAGATAGGCCAGCCAGAGGCACGCTGTCTCGTCGGCGGCGACGCCGTCGTTGGCCCACTCCAGCGCGTCCACCAGTCCGTCCACGGTGTACAGCGTGAGCTGGGTGTCCTCGGCGAACGGAAGTCCAGCGGTCGACTCGGGGGAGCGCTGCAGCACTGCGAGGCGGCTTTCCGGCGTCGTCGCCTGCTGCCGTGCGTAACCCAGGGCGTTGCCGAGCGCTCCGCCAAGGAGGCAGCCCAGGACCTGGTCGGGATATGTCGGTTCGATTGCCACCGAACCAGTCTAGGGGCGGGGGAATTCCCACGCCGTTCCTTCGCGCGCGCTTCGCCGACAGGTCGCACCCCACTCGGAGTTCTTCTTTTTGTCACCCAACCACGCCGAGCGTTCCTAACATCCGTGGACGATACATCTAGGATGGAACGCTGAACCGGATCGCGCAGGCAGCCCTCCCCGCAATCGAGCGGGGCCGGTGAGCTGCCCCTGACCGCCGACCGAAGCCACCAACCAAGGGAATCTCCGTCATGTCGCACGAAAGCCCGCACGCCCTCGCCGCCGGCCCCGCCGGCCCCCACCAAGCAGACTCCGCACCGGTCCAGCCGCTGCGGAGCTACGGGCTGGGGGTGAGGTCGGCGGCCGAGGGAGCCGGGTCCTTCCTGGTCGTCCTGGCCGGCATCGGCGTCACCACCCTGAATACCGACGCCGGCATTCCCCCGGTCCTCGCCTTCGGGTTCGGACTGCTCGCGGCGATGATCGCATTCGGACACGTGTCCGGTGGGCATTTCATCCCCGCCCTCACGCTTGGTTCGGCCATCGCGGGCAGGACGCCGTGGCGCTCGGTGGTTCCCTATGTCGTGGCGCAGGTGGTCGGGGCGGTGGCGGCAGCAGGCCTCCTGTGGCTGATCCTCAGCGCCAATGGCCAACTGCCCGATTCGACGACGCTGTTCACCGTCGGCGCGAACGGCTTCGCCGACCACTCCGCCGTGCAATTCCCTCTCGCGAGCTCGTTCCTCGCTGAAGTGGTGGCCACAGCGCTCCTCGTCGCGGTGTTCCTCGGAGCGACGGCGCGCTTCGCCAGCCGGTCGGTGGCGCCGTTCGCCGTCGGCCTGACCTATGCCGCCCTGCTGACCGTGCTGCTGCCGATCACCAACGGCTCGATGAACCCCGCGCGTTCCACGGCCGTCGCCATCTTCTCCGAGGGCTGGGCCCTCGAGCAGCTGTGGCTCTTCTGGGCGGCTCCCGTGGTGGGAGCGGTCCTCGCCGGCCTGATCTACTGGAGCGCCGAGGCGCTCCCGAAACGGACCACACCGTCTGCTGACGCCCTCCCTGCCGAGGCCGCTCCCGCATCCCCGGCCGTTACCTCGCCGTCGGCACCGGGCACGGAATCGCGGTCGTTCTTCGATCAGGACGACAACGCCGCCGACGACACGGGTTCCCCCCGGCGCGCCGGCGACGATCCCTCGTTCGACAAGCCCGGACGATAGCCTTGCACGCTTCACCCGTAATTGTCCGACCTCCGAGGTAGGTTCGAATCATGCGGTTACTCCACACCTCCGACTGGCACCTGGGCCGGTCGTTCCACGGCACGGGGACCCTCGCTGCGCAGCGGATCTTTCTCGACAACCTCGAGAAGACGGTGCGGGAATCCGAGGTCGACGTCGTCCTCATCGCGGGTGATGTCTACGACCGCGCCCTCCCGGGGGTCGACGTCGTCGAACTCTTCGACGACGCGCTGGAGCGCCTGACCGCCGCCGGAGCGCAGGTCATCATCTCCAGCGGAAATCATGATTCCGCCACCCGGCTGGGGTTCGGGGGCCGCATCCTCGAGCGCGGCGGCGTGCATCTGCGTACCCGCCTCGAGGATCTTGCCCGCCCGGTCCTGCTGCCCCTCGGTCCGGGAGCGGAGCTCGCCGTCTACGGGGTGCCGTACCTCGAGCCGCGGATCGTCGCCACTCCACTCGACGCCGAGCAGCCCACCCACGCAGCAGTCACGGAGGCGGCGCTCGAGCTGATCGACGCCGATCTTCGTCGCCGGCGCAGTTCGGGCGCCGTCCACTCACTGGTGATGGCACACACCTTCGCGAGCGGCGGCACCAGTTCGGACAGTGAACGGGAACTGGCGCTCGGAGGATTGGGGGCTGTGCCGCTCAGCCTCTTCGAACGGTTCGACTACACCGCCCTGGGGCATCTCCATGGTCAGCAGCAACTGACCCCGACGGTGAGGTATTCGGGCTCGCCCCTGCCGTATTCCTTCTCCGAAGCGCGGCAGACGAAAGGGGCCTGGCTCGTGGAATTCTCCGCCGCCGGCCTTGGGGAGATCACCCCCGTCCGCTGGCCGGCGCCCAAGCGGCTGGCCGTGTTGGAGGGACACCTCGACCACCTGTTGGGCGATGAAACCCTGGTCTGGGCCGAGAGTGCCTACTGCCAGGTGACGCTGACCGATCCCGAGCGCCCGCCACGAGCCATGGACCGGCTGCGGGAGCGGTTCCCCGAAACCCTCGTCCTCGTCTTCGCCCCCGAGGGGAAGTCCTCCGAGGACACCCGGACCTACAGCCAGCGGATCGCCGAAGCCACGGATGACGCGGACATCTGCTGCGGTTTCCTCGAGCACGTGCGGGGACGGCGGGCATCCCCCGAGGAACGGGCGCTCATCGACACCACCATCGACGCGGCCCTGAGCTCCGGCGCGGAACGCTGAGAGGCCGGGACCTTCCATGAGACTTCATTCGCTCTCCCTCCAGGCCTTCGGGCCGTTCGCCGAAAAGCAGAACGTCGATTTCGACGCGCTCGCCGCACAGGGACTGTTCCTGCTCAACGGGCCCACGGGTGCGGGAAAGTCGAGCGTGCTCGACGCCATCTGCTTTGCGCTGTACGGCTCGCTGCCGGGCACCCGGAACACGGCGAAGCGGTTGCGGAGTGATCATGCCCCGGCGGGACTCGCCCCCCAGGTCGAGCTCGAATTCACCGTGGGGCACCGCCGGTTCCGGGTGGAGCGGTCACCGCAGTGGGACCGACCCTCGAAGCGGGGTGGTGGAACGACCGTCGAGCAGGCGAGAACCCTGCTGAGCGAACTGGTGGGGGAGGCATGGGTCCAGAAATCCACGCGCAACGACGAGGCATCCGGTGAGCTCCGGGCGCTGCTCGGCATGGACAAGGAGCAGTTCACCCGGGTGGTGATGCTGCCGCAGGGGGAGTTCGCGGCGTTCCTCCACTCCGATGCTAAATCGCGCGGAGCACTTCTGCAGCGGCTCTTCTCGACCGACCGGTTCGAGAACCTCGAGACGCTGCTGACGGAGAAGGCACGTGCCGCTGCGTCGGCGCTCGACGCCGCGGAGGCCGAGCAGCACCACACGCTGCGGGGGGCTGTGGACGAGGCGGCTCGCCACGGCATCTCCCTTGAGCTGCCCGATGATGCCTCTCGAGATGATGCTTCTTCCGCTTCCGCGCCCGCCGGGACCGTTCGTGAGCCGGAGGTCGCCGCCGGAAGCCGACCGGATGTCGCGGATGGGCCGGCACTGCTGAAGGTGCAGCGGCTCCTCGAACTCCTGGAGGCCCGGTGCCGGGAGGCCCACGGCGACAGGCAGGAGTGGGCGCAGGCACTCAGCGACGGCGCTGCGTCCCTTTCCCGTTCCCAGGCCCGACGCGCCGGCGCCGTCGCCCTTGACCGGCTGCGGGAAGCGCAACGCGGGCACGACGGCGAGCGGACCAGCGTGCTGGCCCTCCGCTCCGCGGTAGAGCGGCACCAGGCCGCCCGGCTGCTCGAGGGTGAGCTACGTGTCGTGGAGGAAGCCACCGCGGAGCACGACGACGCGCAGGAGGCGAAAGCCGCAGCCCTGGCTGCGCTGGAAGGCAACGAGCCGGCTGCCC
>NZ_KI914800.1:24765-25704 GCF_000520535.1 Arthrobacter sp. H41 | reverse complement strand
TCCGCGAGCGGAACCCGCCCAGTCGGCGCCGGAAGCCCTCACCCCCGCGCTGCTGGCACAGGCGTGCACGGAAGCGTCGGCTGAAGCCGGCGTGCTGCGGGCAGCACTGCCGGACGAGGATCGGCTCACGGCGATCCGCCGCGACCGCGTCAACGCGGCCGCCGAGGTGGAGCGCCTCCGTGGCCGGGAACGGAAGGCCGCAGCCCTCACCGAGGAGCTGCAGGGGTCGCTGAAGGTCGCGGAGGAACAGGCACAGGCACTGGGGGAGGTTGCCCGTGACTCGGAGAACCGGAAGAGGGAACTCCAGGCAGCAACAGCCGTCGAAGAGGTCATCCGCGACCACGAAGCCGCAGAGCAGCGGCGGGTCGATGCGGAGACGGCCCATGCCTCCGCGCTCCGGGAACACCTCGAGCTGAAGGAGCTCTGGCTGTCGAAGCTGCAGCTGCGGCTAGAGCAGGCAGCGGTTGAACTTGCCTCCCAACTGACCGCTGGCGAAGCCTGCGCGGTGTGCGGCAGCACCGAACATCCACTGCCGGCCGAGTCCCACGGCTCTGTGCGGGTGACCCACGGGGAGGAGCAGCTGGCCCGCGAGGCGCAGTCGGCAGCCGAGCAGTGGTTGGGTGAGGTACGACTCGAGCGCGACGCGGCCGTCCTTGCGACGACACGGCTGGCCGCACTGGGAGGCACGGGTTCCATCGACGAGGCGCGTATCGGGACGGCGCGCGCCCGAAACCGGCTCCGGGAGGCACAGGAGGCGGCCCGGCAGCACGAAGGGGTCAGCGCCGACGTCGTCCGGCTGCGGGAAGAGGAGCAGCAGGTCGCCGCCGAGCTTGAGCAGGACCGCCAGGGCTCCGCCGATGCGGCGGCGCGTGTCTCCAGCCTGCAGGCACAGGAGACCGAGCTGGCCCAGCGGCTCGAAGGCTTCCGGGGCGGTTTTGC
>NZ_KI914800.1:22327-24665 GCF_000520535.1 Arthrobacter sp. H41 | reverse complement strand
GGGCGGTTTTGCGAGCCTCCGGGACCGGGTCGAGGCCGTGGGGGAGAGCCTCGCGCTGCTGGCCGGAGCGCAGGAATCGCTCGAAGCAGCGGAGCGGACCGGAGTGCGGCTGGGAAGGGTTCACCGGACGCTGGCGAATGTCCTCGAAGCATCGATCTTCTCCGGAAGGGACGAGGCCCGCGCGGCGCTTCTTCCGCTGCTGACCGTCGAAGCCCACGGTAAAGCCATGCGAGCCTACGACGACGCCGGGCACCGCCTGTCGATCGAGTGGGAGGATGCAGCAGTCGGATCCGCTGTGGCGGATGAGGAGGCGGGGCTTTCCGCGCTGACGCAGGAGGAGATGGACGCCGCGATCACGGGACACGAGCAACTCGTCGAACAGGCCGGGGCTGCTGCCGTCACTGCCCGGCTGCTCGATCAGTCAGTGCTGCAGGTTCGGACGTACCGCACGCTCCTGCACCGCCAGGAAGAGGTGACGGTGCCGTTGCGCGATGAGCTCCGCCTGACCTCCTCGGTGGCGGAGTCCGCCCTGGGCGGAGGGGAGAACGCCTACAAGATGTCCCTCAGCACCGATGGACGCCGCGATCACGGGACACGAGCAACTCGTCGAACAGGCCGGGGCTGCTGCCGTCACTGCCCGGCTGCTCGATCAGTCAGTGCTGCAGGTTCGGACGTACCGCACGCTCCTGCACCGCCAGGAAGAGGTGACGGTGCCGTTGCGCGATGAGCTCCGCCTGACCTCCTCGGTGGCGGAGTCCGCCCGGGGCGGAGGGGAGAACGCCTACAAGATGTCCCTCAGCACCTACGTCCTCGCGTCCCGCCTGGAGCAGGTCGCCGAGGCTGCCACTGAGCGCCTGCTCGCCATGTCCGACGGCCGGTACGCGCTCGTCCACAGCGATGCGCGCGCGGGGAACAAGCGTTCGGGACTCGGGCTGAACGTCATCGACGGCTGGACGGGCAATCGGAGGGACACCGCGACGCTCTCCGGCGGGGAGTCCTTCATGGCGTCGCTGGCCATGGCGCTCGGCCTGGCCGACGTCGTCCAGCAGGAAGCGGGAGGCCTCGATATCGAGACCCTCTTCGTCGATGAGGGCTTCGGATCGCTCGACGAGCAGGCGCTCGAACAGGTCATGGACGCACTCGAAGGGCTGCGCAGCGGAGGTCGGGTGGTCGGTCTGGTCAGCCACGTCGCTGAACTGAAACAGCGCGTACCAGCACAGCTCCAGGTGGTGAAGGGCCGCACCGGCTCCAGGCTCGAGTATGTGGAGCAGCTCCAGGGAGTGTAAAATCGGGAGCGTTACCGGGTTCGGCGCATCGGGAGGAGGGACGATGCGCGCTTGAACAGTACCCGGAAGAAAAATGTACAAGACTCCAGAAATTCCGGACACGGCACCCGTTACATCGCCTGTCACCTCAGTCACGAAGAGCCGGCTCGGCCGCTTCGGAGTGCTGCCGAAGCTCGCGGGACGGTCCTTTCTCCCCATCGGACTCTTCGCTCGGCTCCCGCTCGCGATGCTCACTGTCGGAGCCCTCACCCTGGTGACCTCCGCAAGCGGCTCCTATGCAGTCGGTGGCTTCGCCGCCGGGGCAGTGGGCATCGGGTCGGCCCTCGGGGCGCCGGTCCTCGGATTCCTCGCCGACCGGCTCGGCCAGCGCCCGGTGCTGGTTCTCGCCGCACTCCTCAACACGCTGGCGATCGCGTTCGTCATCGGCTCCACCTACTCGGTTCCCGCGTTCTCCGGAAGCGCCCTCGTCCTGGTGCTGGCTGCCGCGTTCTCCATGGGGTTCACCTGCCCGCAGATCGGCCCGCTGGCCCGTGTTCGCTGGATGGCGTTGACCAGGGACAGGCCTGCAGCCGATCTTGACACGGCACTGTCCTATGAGAGCACCGCGGATGAGCTCACCTTCGTGCTGGGCCCCGCGCTCGTGGGGCTGCTGGCGAGCCTCGTTGCGCCGTGGTTGCCGCTCACGCTGGCCGCGGCTCTGACGGTCGTCATGGTCATCGCTTTCGCCGTCCACCCGACCTCCGCGGTCCTCGTGCCCGGCCGCCGCCGAGCTGGATCGATCGAGGGTGCAGCGCAGCCTCCGGTTCGATGGTGGCTCGTTGCCCTGCCGGTGGCGGGCATGCTGGCGATGGGAACCTTCTTCGGATCCACCCAGGCCGCTCTCATCGCCTTCGCGGGCCAGTTCGGGGCCGCTACCTCGGCCGGCCTGCTGTATGCGGTGATGGGCCTCAGCTCTGCGGCTGCGGCCCTGTCAGTGGCCTACTGGCGGCCCTCGTTCAGCCACCCGCGGCGGTGGATCGCTGCCGCCGGCGGCATGGCGGCTCTGGCGGCTC
>NZ_KI914800.1:20223-22227 GCF_000520535.1 Arthrobacter sp. H41 | reverse complement strand
GGCGGCATGGCGGCTCTGGCGGCTCTGCTCCTCCTGCCGCAGGCCGTCACACCCATGCTGCTGGTCCTGTTCCTGCTCGGCATTCCGGTGGGCCCCACCATGGTCACGATCTTCAGCATCGGCTCGGACGTTGCTCCGAAGCACCTGATGGGAACGGTCATGACCCTCCTTGCCAGCGGCATCGTTGCCGGAACTGCCCTCGGATCCTCGGTGGCCGGACTCCTCGCCGACGCCGCGGGCCCCTCCCAGGCGTTCCTCGTTCCGCTGTGTGCCGCCGTCGTGCTCCTTTGCCTCGGCTTCGTGAGCGCGTGGTTCCTGCGTCCGAGGGAACGTTAGGCGCTTGCCGGCCGTTGGAGGTCCGGTTGTAGCCGGATAGCGCGGGAAGCGGTTCGACGAGGTATGATTTCGCTCACAGTAACCGAACGTTCTGTCGGTAAATCAGTTCCTTCCATCTGGAGTGACAATGACGTCTTCAACCGTCGCGCAGACTACTGCGCACCGTACCTCGCCGGAGGAGCGCCGCGTCCTCGCGGGCACCCTCGTGGGCACCACCATCGAGTGGTATGACTTTTTCATCTTCGCGCAGCTGACCGCCACCGTGCTGTCGGCCCTGTTCCTGACGCCGCTCCAGGACTCGGATCCCGGCCTGGCCCAGGTGCTCGCCTTCTCCCTGATCGGCATCAGCTTCCTGTTCCGGCCCCTGGGCGCCATCGTTGCCGGCCACCTCGGTGACCGCTTCGGCAGGAAGTCCGTCCTCGTCGCTACGCTGATCCTCATGGGCGCAGCCACGGCGCTGATCGGCCTCCTGCCCACCTATGCCCAGATCGGAGCCTGGGCTCCGATCCTGCTGATCCTCCTGCGGATCGTCCAGGGCTTCTCGGCCGGCGGCGAGTGGGGCGGAGCTGCCCTCATGTCGGTGGAACATGCTCCACTGAGCAAGCGGGGCATCTTCGGCGCCTACCCCCAGATCGGGGTGCCGATCGGCATGATCCTCGCCACGGGGACGCTCCTCGGACTTCGGACGGCCATCCCTGAGGACCAGTTCCTCGAGTGGGGGTGGCGCGTTCCCTTCCTCCTGTCCGTCGTGCTGATCGTGGTGGGCTACCTGATCCGCCGTGCGGTCAGCGAGAGCCCGGTCTTCAAGCAACTCGCAGCACGCAAGGCCGAAAGCAAGGCGCCCCTGCGCGAGCTGTTCCGGAAGAACACACGCGAGGTGCTTCTCGCCGCAGTCATCTTCATCGGTAACAACGCTGCAGGCTACCTCGTCATCGCCTTCTTCATCTCCTACGCCACGGGAACCCTGGGAATGCCGCTGGTTCCCGTCCTGCTGGCCACAACGCTCGCATCCTTCGGCTGGCTGATCTTCACCATGGTGGGCGGATGGCTGTCGGACCGCATCGGCCGTGTCCGGACGTTCCAGATCGGTTATGCGCTGATCTTCGTCTGGATGCTGCCACTCTTTCTGCTTGTCGATACGGGTGACATCGTGCTGTACGGCGTCGGCCTGTTCGTCCTGACGATCGGACTCGGCCTTTCCTACGGGCCCATGTCCGCCATGTACGCCGAAATGTTCCCGGCGGCGGTCCGGTACTCCGGAATCTCCATCGGCTACGCACTCGGGGCGATCCTCGGCGGAGCATTCGCAGCCACGGTGGCACAACTCCTGCTCAAGACCTACGAGTGGTCCGGCGCCGTTGCCATCTACATCATGGTACTCTGCGCCATCTCGTTCATCGGTGTATCGATGGTCCGCGAGACCAAGGGCGCGGAACTGGGCGTTTCCGAGCACTAGGGCGGCCTTCGCTCGAATCGATCGGTCGTTGCGGCACCGGAGTTGTCCGGCTGCCGCAGCGACCGTTCCTGTTCCGGCTAACCCAGGCTCGGCGCCTGGGAAGGCGGAGCCGGGATCTGGACGTTCCCGGTGGCCCCTCCGTTGATCATCCCGCCCGTCGGAATTCCTCCGGTGATTCCGGATTCGCCCGGCCGGCCCGGGAACGGCTGGTC
>NZ_KI914800.1:2983-20123 GCF_000520535.1 Arthrobacter sp. H41 | reverse complement strand
GGCGCCGACTCCGGCGGCAGGCCGACGGTGGAAAAGCCTGAGCCGTCATCGGAGTGGGTCCGGAGCAGGAGTGCGACGTCGTGGGCGCCAGGCCGCTCGAGCGGGTTCCGTGCCGTCATGAGCGTCAGGAGGTCCACCCAGTCACGGCCCAGCCAGAGCGGAACCTCCGGATCCCGGAGCAGGCGTGCGAGGGCAGCCTCGACGATGGGTCCGGGGAAGGCCTTCTCTCCCGTCAGGCATTCGAGGAGGACGAGTCCCAGCGAATAGATATCACTGCTTCCGACGACCGCGGCACCCTCGGCCTGCTCGGGGCTCAGGTAGTTGGCGGTCCCGATCGTGGCACCCGTGGCTGTCGCCATGGTGGCATCGACCATCCTCGCGATCCCGAAGTCGGTGAGCTTCGGGTACATGCGGGTGTCGTTGTCGCCGGAGTGGAACATCAGGATATTCGCGGGCTTGACGTCCCGGTGTACCACCCCCTGTGCATGGATGTAGGCGAGGGCATCGGCAAGGTCGGCTCCCACCTGGGCCACTTCCGCCGCCTGGAGCGGGCCCTTCTTCAGTGACTTGCGGAGGTCCTCGCCGTCGATGAGCTCCATGACCAGGAAGCCGGAAGCGTGTCCGTCCGCGTCCTCGTACATTCCGGCGTCATGGAGGGTGACGAGCCCCGGATGGTTCAGTGTGGAAAGCAGCATGGTCTCGGTGTGCTGCCGGCGATAGTCGTCGTCGTCGGAGGTTGTGGGATTGAAGATCTTGACTGCGACGTCGCGACCCAGGTTCCTGTCCACCGCCCGGTACACCGAGGCGGCGCCACCTACGCCCAGGAGGCTCGTGGTCTGGTACCGCTCGGCGAGGAGCACATCCATGGGTGTTCTCCTGGAAGCTGAATGTGGAAAGAGTGAGACCGCTGGATCAAAGGTAAGCCTACTGATCAGTTCCGATTATAGCGCGCGTCTACCTGGTGCCTGCCCCTCGGCAGGTCGACTTTACCAAAACTTAATGCCGCGTCGCGTCGGATTACGCCTCTTCTGCGAGAAAGCGGACGGCGGCCGTCTTGAAACCGCGGGAAGTGATGGCGTTGGAATGGGTGCGCCCGGGCAGCCATTCGAGCTGCGCATCTGGGGCCAGGGCGGCAAGCTCCGGCGCAGACCGGGCGAATTCGTCCTGGTCCCCGGCCACCAGGAGAAGCGGGATCTTCGGCACCGCCTCGGACGGCACGAACGGCTCACCCTTGACGGCTTCGACCATGGTGAGCAGTGCGAAGACATTGTTGGAGGGGACGAGCCGGGCCATCCGCAGCAGATTCGCCGTCGAGGTGTCAGCGATCGGTGACCCGTCGGCGATGAACTGCTGGGCGGCATTCAGATCGAACTCGGCAAGGGGGTCCTCGATGCCGGGACCGCCCAGCACCATGCGATGGACGAGCTCGGGCTGGGTGGCGCCGAACTCCCAGGCGAGACGGGCGCCGAGCGAGTACCCGATGATGTCCACGCCTGAGGCTGCCTTCTCCGCCGCCAGCGGCAGGACCCCCTCGTCCTGGAGAATCTGGAGCAGATCCGCGCGCATCCGGCTGGGGGAGTAGGCGTCACGTTCCTCGGGCGCCGCACTTCCGCCATGGCCCGGCAGGTCGACGGTGATGACGGTCCTGCCGGCGTCGTTGAGGTACCGCACCCAGCCCGTGTCCACCCAGTTGAGGCGCGAGGACGAGGCGAAGCCGTGCAGAAGGAGTATGGGGCGTAGCCCGCTTCCGGTCGGCGCCGGGTGCAGCACCACCGCCAGCTGCGGATCGGTGCCCTCCACCAGATGATCGCTGTGCCGTCCCATGGCCCACCCCTCCTGTTGTCCCGCGACCCGGCGGCCGCGGACTACTACACTACCCACCGTGGCGCACCGCCCATCGAGTATGCAGCAGTTCCCGGCCGCAGCCCGGCTGCACGTTGTCCTGAGCAACGGAAGGCGGGAAGGGCTGGGCGGAGGCGGGAAGGGCGCTGAAGAGGTACCGGAAGCCATGCCCAAAAGGAGACGGCAGGAACGTGTGCTCCGTTGAACACATTCCCGCCGCCGGGCCAGCTTCGAACCGGCACCTGTGATCCTAGTCACCACACGGAGGCGATGCAACCCGGCGGACGTCTCCACCAGGCGACCCTTTCGCGGTGGCGGCAACGGCAGGTCTGCCGGCGAACGCCTTCCGAAGGAGGTTGTCACCGGCATGGGTTATAGTTCTTGGTGAGTAATAGTCACGCTGACTATAACTCCTAAATAACACTGATACTGCTGATGCCGGAAGGGATCTGCCATGGCTTTCTCCTCGGCGAACGTCTCCGAACGGGAGCTCCAGCCGCCTTCGCTCGCGATCTCCACCGTGATCTTCGCCCTGCGGCATGATCCGGATTCAGGCCGCCCCGAGCTCTGGCTGCCCCTGGTCCGGCGGATCCGCCAGCCGCACCGCGGTAAATGGGCGCTCCCGGGCGGGCCCCTGGGGAGCCGTGAGTCGCTCCATGACGCCGCCGGACGGAACCTCTCCGACACCACCGGGCTCGCACCCCGCTACCTCGAGCAGTTGTACGCCTTCGGCAGCGTGGACCGCGCGGCGACGCAGCGCCTGGTGTCGATCGTGTACTGGGCCCTGGTGCAACCCGACGAGGCCCACCAGGCCCGTGAGTCCGAGAACGTCCAGTGGTTCCGGGCCGATTCCCTCGAACCGCTGGCCTTCGACCACAACGAGATCGTCGACTACGCTCTGTGGCGGCTTCGGAACAAGATGGCCTACGGCTCCATCGCCTACCACTTCCTGGGTGAGCGGTTCACACTCGCGCAGGTACGTGAGGTCTACGAAGCGGTGCTGGGCCTGGAGCTCGATCCTGCGAATTTCCGGCGCCACCTGCGTGCCGCGCCGGATATCGCGGCCACCGACGAGTTCCAGCAGGGCGGCCGCCACCGCCCGCCGCGCCTCTACCGCTACACCGGCGCTCCCGCGCCGGCCGCCGCCGAAGCAGTACTGAACACCCCAGCCAGCACGTCCGTTCCGGTTCCTGCAGGGAGAAACCCATGACCTCGGTCAACACCGCAATCCAGCTCGTCTCACGTGCCGACGCCGATCGGTCCGCAGGCACCGCGCGCACGTGCTCCCCGGATCTTGCCTCGGCTCCCTGGACGTTCGACGCCGCACCCCTTCCCGGCTACGGTCCTGGCGCATCGATGGCGGACAGCGCTCCCGCCGCGACCCCCCGCCAGGGCGAGCTGCCCGCAGAATACCGCACGGCGTCGGAGGAGGAACTCCACGCGCGGATCCTCGCGGCCAAGGAGCACCTGGGTGACAGGGCGGTGATCCTCGGGCACTTCTACCAGCGCGATGAAGTGGTGAAGTACGCCGATTTCGTCGGCGACAGCTATCAGCTGGCTCGTGCTGCAACGGAGCGCGCAGCAGCTGAAGCCATCATCTTCTGCGGGGTCCATTTCATGGCCGAGACGGCGGATCTGCTGTCGCAGCCCGCGCAGGCGGTGATCCTTCCCAATCTCGCGGCGGGCTGCTCGATGGCCGACATGGCGGACATAGACTCCGTCACCGAGTGCTGGGAACAGCTCGCGGACCTGTTCGGAACCGAGCCCGACGCCGGCGGCCGGGTTCCGGTGATTCCCGTCACCTACATGAACTCATCCGCCGCACTGAAGGGTTTCTGCGGCAGGAACGGCGGTATCGTCTGCACCTCGTCGAACGCCGCCGCCGTCCTGAAGTGGGCCTTCGAGCGGGGGCAGCGCGTCCTGTTCTTCCCGGACCAGCACCTGGGACGCAATACGGCCAAGGCGCTGGGCGTGGCCCTCGAGCACATGCCGATGTGGAATCCGCGCAAGCCCCTGGGCGGCAGCAAGGAGCAGACCCTGCTGGAATCGCAGGTGATCCTCTGGCACGGATTCTGCTCGGTGCACAAGCGCTTCACGGTCGGCCAGATCGAGAAGGCGCGGAACGACCACCCCGGCGTTCGCGTGATCGTGCACCCCGAATGCCCCATGGCGGTGGTCGATGCCGCCGACGAGGCCGGGTCCACCGACTACATCCGGAGAGCCATCGCTGCGGCCGCGCCTGGAAGCACCTTCGCCGTCGGGACCGAGATCAACATGGTCAACCGGCTCGCGGCACAGCACCCCGAGCACACCATCTTCTGCCTCGACCCGGTGATCTGCCCCTGCTCGACGATGTACCGGATCCATCCCGGGTACCTTGCCTGGGTGCTCGAGGCGCTGGTGCGCGGCGAGGTACTGAACCGCATCACCGTCCCCGACGACGTCGCCGGGCCGTCCCGGATCGCCCTGACGCGGATGCTCGCGGTGCAGCCATGAGTCAAGGGAGGCAGGGCGCGCAGGGAACGCAGGCGCAGCGCGTCGTGGTGGTGGGCGGTGGCGCCGCAGGGCTGTACTCAGCACTCACGGTCCGCGCGCTGGATCCCGGCGCGCAGGTGACGCTGCTGACGAAAAGGAACATCGAGGAGAGCAACACCCGGTACGCGCAGGGCGGTATCGCAGCGGTCATCCCGGGCATCGCTGCTTCCGACAGCATCGGCGCACACATCGCAGACACCCTGGCCGCCGGCGCGGGTCTCTGCGCCGAGGATGCCGTCACGCTGATGTGTGGGGAGGCCCCGCAGCACATCGCGCATCTCGAGGAACTCGGAGTGCCGTTCGACGCCGAGGGCGCGCAGCCGGCGCTCGGGCGTGAGGCCGCCCATTCCGCCCCGCGGATCCTGCGGATCGGCGGAGATGCCTCGGGCGCGGGCCTGTTCGCCGGGCTCATTGCTGCCGTCCGGGCCGACGGCGCCATCGAGGTGGTCGAACACGCGTTCGTCACGGCGATCCTGCGTGCGGATGACGAACAGGCACCCCGGGCCGCCGGCGTCGAGCTGATCACCGGCAGCGGTGCCGTATCGGTGATCGAGGCCGACGCCGTCGTGCTGGCCACGGGCGGCGCCGGCCAACTGTTCGAACACACGACGAACCCTTCGGTGGCCACGGCCGACGGCGTCGCACTCGCCTGGTACGCGGGAGCGGCGGTGGCCGACGCCGAATTCTTCCAGTTCCATCCCACGGCACTGGACGTCCCGGGTAATCCGCTCATCTCCGAGGCCGTCCGTGGGGAAGGGGCGCACCTCGTCGACGCGTCGGGACAACGGTTCCTGCAGCACTTCACCGGAGCCGGCGACCTGGCACCCCGCGACCTCGTGTCCCGGAGCATTGCCCGCCACCTGGCAGCCACGGGGGAGGCCCGGGTGTTCCTCGACGCGACCGGGCTGGGCCGTTCCTTCCTCGAGCGCCGCTTTCCCACCCTGACGGCGCTGACCCGGCGGCACGGGCTCGACTGGTCGGTGGAGCCGATCCCCGTGGTGCCGGCGGCTCACTACTGGATGGGCGGGGTACGAACAGACACGTGGGGCCGCACCTCCCTGCCCGGTCTGTACGCGGCGGGGGAGGTCGCCTGCACCGGCGTCCACGGGGCCAACCGGCTCGCGTCGAACTCGCTGCTCGAGGGGCTTGTCTTCGGCGCGCGGGCCGCGGCGGCACTCTCGGCCGCCGCGTCCGTCGCCCCCTGGCCGGTCTTCGCCTCGACGCCGCTCGACCTCGGCGGCTCCGGCGTGGAGCAGGCGTTCACCCGCGCCGAGCTGCAGCGACTGATGTCCGACCATGTTGGCGTGGTCCGGGACGGGAACGGCCTGCGGATCGCCGCCAAGCAGCTGGCGCAGTTCGGGACAGCCGTCTCCTCCGTGGGAGACCGCGAACAGGGAAACCTCCTCCTCGCCGCACGCCTGGTGGTGCACGCTGCGGCAGCACGGACCACCTCGAGGGGTGCCCATTACCGCTCCGATGACCCGGACTCCGCCTCGAACCGACCTTCAGTGCCCGAAGGATCCAGGAAGCCGGTAGGGTTCGGCAGCTCCATGGCCTTCTCGAACGCAGCAGCAGGAGTGAACTCATGACCAGGGCCCAGTTCCGGCCCGGGAATCCCGCCGGGGTCGCGCCCGGACCCCTGCTGCAACCTCCTCCAGCCGCCGTGGTGGAGCGCATCGTGGCCTCGGCCCTCGAAGAGGATGCGCCGTGGGGTGACATCACCTGCCAGGTGCTCGTGCCGCGCGGGCTGCGCGCGACCGGTTCGATCACGGCACGCGAGGCGGGAATCTTCTGCGGCGCCTCGATCCTCGAGGCGGCGTTCCGCCTCACCGATCCCTCGATCGAGGTACGAATGGCGGTGCGCGACGGCGAACCTTTTGGCCCCGGGGCCGTCCTCGCCACTGTTGACGGCCCGGCAGCGGCCATCCTCACCGCGGAGCGCACGGCCCTGAACCTCGTCCAGCGGCTCTGCGGCATCGCCACGATGACCCGGGATTTTGTCGAGGCCGTGCAGGGCACCGGCGCCCGGGTTGTGGATACCCGGAAGACCACCCCCGGCCTCCGCGTCCTGGAGCGCTTCGCTGTTCGGTGCGGCGGTGGCTTCAATCACCGCTTCAGCCTCTCCGACGCGGTGATGGCCAAGGACAACCACCTTGCGCTGTTCTCGGCCGACGGACCCGCTGCCCTCACCGAGCGACTGCGCGAAGCACGCGCGCGCCTCCCGCACACGGTGCACTTCGAGGTGGAGGTGGACCGGCTCGACCAGATCGATCCCGTCCTCGCCGCAGGCGTGGACACCATCCTGCTCGATAATTTCTCCCTCCGGGACCTCGCTGCGGGAGTGGCGCTGATCAACGGCCGTGCACTCGTGGAGGCCAGCGGCAACGTCCGCCTCGACACGATCGCCGCCATCGCGCGGACGGGGGTGGACGTCATCTCCGCGGGCGCCCTGACCCACAGCGTGAGGGCCCTCGATCTCGGCCTCGACTTCACCCCGAGCGAATGATCTACCTCGACGCCGCCGCCACCGCCCCTCCCCAGCGTGCGGCACTCGAGGCGCTGTGGCCGCTGCTGACCGCGAACTTCGGGAATCCCTCGAGCCACCATGCGCCGGGGGAAGCAGCAGCCGCTGCGCTCCACGAAGCACGCAGCACCGTCGCCCGGCTCCTCCACTGCCGGTCGTCGGAAATCACCTTCACCTCGGGCGGAACCGAATCGAACAATCTCGCACTCAAGGGGATTGCACTCGCAGCTCCGCGCGGACGGCACATCGTCACGAGCCCGATCGAGCACGCAGCAGTGTCCGGCACACTCGACTACCTGACGCGTTTCCACGGTTACCGGGTCTCCGTGGCCCCGGTCACGGCGGAGGGAATCGTGTCGCCCGCAGCACTGAAGGAGATGCTCACCCCGGACACCACGCTGTGCAGCATCATGTACGCGAACAACGAGGTGGGAACCGTCCAGCCGGTTGCCGAGCTGGCGGCGGTCTGCGCCGCCGCGGGCGTGTCCTTCCACAGCGACGCCGTGCAGGCGGCCGCCTGGTTGCCGCTCGACGTCGGAGCCCTCGGAGTGGACGCCCTCAGCATCTCCGGGCACAAGCTGGGCGCGCCGAAGGGGATCGGAGCGCTTTACTGCAGGGGCAGGATTCCCCTCGAACCCGGGCAGCACGGAGGGGGCCAGGAGCGCGGGCGCCGCTCGGGCACCGAGAACGTGGCCGGCGCCGCAGCACTGGCGGCCGCGCTCGAACTGGCGCAGGGAGCCCTGCCCGAAGCAGCCGGGGCGGCGACGGTCCACCGGGATGCGCTCATCTCCCATGTCCTCGGCCACGTGCCCGACGCCCGGCTGACAGGGCACGCCACGCAGCGTCTCCCCGGTCTGGCGTCGTTCTGCTTCCCGGGGGTCAGCGGTGAAGCGGTTCTGCTGGAGCTCGAGCGGTTCGGCGTCGTCGCGTCGAGCGGTTCCGCGTGTGCCGCGGGGTCGGACGAGCCGTCCGCGGTGCTGCTGGCGCTGGGCATCGATCCCGGGACGGCCCAGAGCGCCCTGCGGCTGTCGTGGACCCGCGACACACCGGGGGAGGAGCTGGAGACGGCGGCGCATGCCGTCGTCGCTGCCGTGCGCAAAGTCCGGAACCTGCGGAGTGGCACGCCCGCCGACCCGGCACCGGCCCATCTACACTGACGGCATGACTTCCGCGAAACCGCTCCGGTGCAGGGCGCTGGCAGTGCTCGCCGCGGCCCTGCTGCTCGCCGGCTGCTCGGGAGGCGGCGAAGCGCCCCCGGACGCCGGCCCGTCCGCCGGGGCACCATCCGCCGTCGCGACCTCCAGCGCCCCCGAAGCGACGACACCTCCCCGGGAGGCACGCGAGGGGTGGAAGGTCTTCACCGATCCGCACAGGCTCCTCAGCTTCGAGCTGCCGGCCGACTGGGTGGTCCAGCCGATCGAACCCGGTCCCGGCGTCTATGCGGCGGATGCAGTGCACTACGCCGTGCGTACACCTGCCGGAACCACTGCGGCCGAGCTCCATTCGGGAATCCAGACCGAAGAGCCGCCCTGCCCCGCCACCGACCCCACGCCCTACTACGTCCTCGGCAGCGAGCCGTTGAATATTCCTGCGGCCCCCGGCGCCGTCGATGCCATCGAACCGCGCCTCGTGATGCGGATCATCCAGGGATTCCGGTTCTTCAGCTCGTACGGCATTACCGATTCGGTGGGGGGCGCCGACGGCGTCGCCTGCGCGCTGACCAACACGGTCCTGGCGGACAATGCCCTCGGGCGCGTCAGCTTCGGAGACCTCGAGGTGCTCGTGCCGAAGGCTCCGGCGAACACCGGCCCGCAGAACGTCACCTTCGGCACCATCGGCGAGGCCCAGGCCTACTTCGATTCGCCGCAATTCGCGGTGACCCGGCAGGTCATCGCCTCGCTGCAGTTCGCGCCTCAGGCGGGCTGAGGCAGGGTCGCGTAGCTGACACCGGTGAGCTCGGCGCTCCGGTTCCACAGCCGGGTGGCGACGTCCCGGTCCAGGACCCGGGACGACGGCGCCACGAGCGTGGCGTTCCCGCGGGTCTCACCCGGACCGTCCGGTCCGTAGTAGTCGCCGCCCTGGACATCAGGCGCGGTGGCAGCGTAGAGCACGGGAAGGGCGCCCGCGGCATCGGACTGGCTCATCAGTTTGACGAAGGCGCCGAAGGCATCGAGCGCTGTCGGCAGCTTCATCCCGGCGGTGAGGTTCGTGTTGGCGAGTCCGGGATGCGCGGCGACCGAGGCGAGCGGCCAGCCTGCCGCACGGGCACGGCGGTCGAGTTCGATCGTGAAGTACAGGTTCGCGGCCTTGCTCTGCTGGTACGCGGACCACCGGCGATAGCGTTTCGCCGACTGGAGGTCCGAGAAGTTGATCCGACCCCGTTTGTGCGCAAGGCTCGACACGGTCACCACCCGCGGCGCCTCCGCCTGCCGAAGGTGCTCGAGCAGCAGCCCGGTCAGCGCGAAGTGCCCCAGGTGGTTGATCCCGAACTGCTGCTCGAACCCGTCCTCGGTGACTTGCCGCGGAGTGGCCATGACGCCGGCGTTGTTGATGAGAACATCCAGCGGTCCCGTCCATTTGTCGGCGAACTTCCGTACGGACGCCAGGCTCGAGAGGTCGAGCAGGCGCAGTTCCACCGCGCTGCTGCCGCTGAGGGAGCGGATCCGCTTCTCAGCGTCGCGCCCCCGACGCTCGTCCCGGCAGGCGAGCACCACGCGCGCTCCCTTGCGGGCCAGGGCGGTTGCCGCCTGGTGGCCGATGCCGCTGTTCGCTCCGGTGATGATGATCGTCCGGCCGGTCTGGTCGGGAATGGAATCTGCGGTGAAGGGGCTCATGCGGAGAATGCCTTTCGGTGCGGGGTGGAACGTCGGGGTGGAACGTGGCGGTGGAACTTCGGGGTGGAACGGAGGCTCAGGGCTGCTGCTCCACTGCCTGGGTGATTTTCCCCGTGAGGAAGCGCAGCTGTTCGAGTTCCTCACTGCTGAGGACGGGCCCGAGCACCTCCTGGATGCGCTGCACGTGTGCGCTGCCGATGCTGTGCTGCAGGGCCCGGCCCTCGTCGGTCAGCGCTACCTCCACGCCGCGCTGGTCCGTTTCGGCCGCGCGCCGCGCCACCAGACCTTTGGCTTCGAGGCGATCGATCATGCGGCTCAGGCTCGGCTGGCTGATGAGCAGGTGCCCGTTCAGCTCGTTGAGCCGCGTCCACCCGGTGGAGCACCGGGTGAGGTTGAACAGGACGTCGTACTCGCCGATCGCCAACTGCCGGAAGGCCGGGTCCTGCCGCAGGCGCCGCATCACGGTGACCTGCGCCCGGAACAGCGACTCCCAGGCTTCGGAGGTCAGCCGGACGGGTGGCGGATCGGTGGGCATGGTCGGTCTCCTGCCGGAATGGACTGCAGCGGAGTAGATGCAATTGCATCCACTCTACTGTCCAACCCCGACGGCGGCGGCATTGTTCCGCCGTGCCGGCGTGCACGCCCTGTTAGTTCCGGCGCCTGTTCGTTCCGGGGCTGTTCGTTCCGGACGCTGCCTCCCGAAAGCTATTCCTCCCTGAGCCGCCGGAGCGCACGGTCCTCCCGGCGCCCCTCCACCAGCCGGTACAGCACGGGCACCAGGATCAGCGTGAGTGCCGTAGAGGAGACCAGGCCGCCGATCACGACGACGGCGAGGGGCTGGGAGATGAAGCCCCCCTCGCCCGTGAGCCCGAGCGCCATGGGAGTCAGGGCGAACACGGTGGCCAGCGCGGTCATCAGAATGGGCCTCAGGCGCTGGCGGGCTCCCTGGATGATCGCCTCGCGCACCGGCATGCCCGGCTTTCCCTCGTGCGGGAGACGGTACTGGTTGATGAGGTCGATCAGCACGATCGCATTCGTGACCACGATCCCCACGAGCATGAGCATGCCGATCAGCGAGGGCAATCCGAGCGGAATGCCGGTGACCAGCAGGAGCGCGATGGCCCCTGTGGCTGCGAACGGGATGGAGACGAGCAGGATCAGCGGTTGGACGAGGCTCTTGAACGTCGCCACCATGATCACGTACACGATCGCCACCGCGGCCCACAGGGCGAGGAACAGCTGGTCGAAGGACTCCGCCTGCTGCTCTGCGGCGCCGCCGAGCGTGGCGGTGGCGCCCGCCGGAAGCCCGATTCCCTGGAGCCGTTCGGTCACTGCTGCAGTGAGGGAGCCGAGGTCGTCGCCCGACGGCGTGATGGAGACGCGCGCGGTGCGCTCGCCGTTGGAACTCGTCACCGAGAGCGGCACCTGTACCTCCGCCACGCTCGCCACGTCGGTCAGCGGTACCGGTCCGGCGGGAGTCGGGAGGGTGAGGCCCTGAAGCTGTCCGAGGCTGGTGATGGCCGTTCCTTCGCCGATCAGCACCGGGTAGTCGGTGGCATCGAACCGGAGGGAACCCGCAGGGAGGGGACTGATGCTGCTGCCCAGCAGTCCGGCGATCTGCCCCTCGCTCAGTCCGGCTTCCACGGCGGCCGCGCGGTTCACGTCGATCTGCACCTGCGGCTGCGCGGCGGAGAGGTTGCTCGAGATCTCCCCGGCGCCGTCGAGCCCCTGCATACCGGTGACCACGGCGTCACTCGCCGCCTGGAGATCCTCGCCGGCCGGTGCAGTGATGTTGATGTCGATGGTGCTCGAGGTGCCGAAGCCGCCCTGCTGGCTCGAGAGCGAGAACGTCCCCGCGTCGTCGAGTTCCCCGACTTGTGCCCGTACGCTCTCCTGCAGCGCTTCCTGGTCCGTGTCCTCCTCGGTGATCACGGTGAAGGTGGCCACCGAAGCTCCCTGGGAGAACTGGGCGAAGGCTCCCTGGGCGTTGCCCACCGTGAGTTGGACGTCCCGCACCTCGGGCGTGCCGGCGAGGACCTCCTCCGTCCGGGCAGCGGCCGCCGTCGTCGTGTCCAGGCTCGACCCCGGCTCGAGGGTCTGCGTCACGCTGAAACTGTTCTGGCCGGTGCCGCCCAGCAGGTTGGTGGGAAGGAACGGGACCATCGCTGCGGTGGCCCCGAGGACGGCGAGGCCGGCCGTCAGTGTCCAGACCGGGTGCCGCTGCGTGCCGTGCAGCAGGGGAAGGTAGCCCCGCTGCAGCCACGAGCGCTGCTCGCGGCGGTGGGCCTCGGCCAGGATGTCGACGGCGGCTTCGGAGCTTCCGCCGCCTGCTGCTCCCGTTCCGGCATGGCGGGCCCGGACCCGGCGGGGCGCCGGTGTCTTCCGCGGAAGGAACCAGAATGCCAGCACCGGGATGATCGTGAGTGACACTGCGAGGGAGGCCAGCAGCGCGATGCCGGTGGTCACGGCGAACGGCCGGAACAGTTCCCCGGCGAGCCCGCCGACGAACGCGATCGGCGCGAAGACAGCAACGGTGGTGAGGGTCGAGGCCGTGATGGCTCCCGCCACTTCGCGCACCGCCGTCAGGATCGCCGAGCGCTTCTCCTCGCCATAGCCGAGGTGCCGCTTGATGTTCTCGATGACCACGATGGAGTCGTCCACCACGCGGCCGATGGCGATCGTCAGTGCGCCCAGGGTCAGGATGTTGAGTGAGTACCCTGCCGCATACAGCCCGATGAAGGTGATGAGCAGGGACAGCGGGATGGAGATGGCCGTCACGAGCGTGGAACGGACGGAGAGCAGGAAGACCAGGATGATCAGCACCGCGAAGCCCAGCCCCAGGAGGCCCTCGGTGGTGAGGTCGCTGATCGATCGTTCGATGAACGGAGCCTGGTCGAACACCACGGTGATGTCGGCGGCGTCGCCGAGCTCGGTCTCGAGGCTCGGAATGAGTTCGGTGATTCGCTGCGAGATCTCCACGGTGTCGCCGTCGGGCACCTTGGTGACGGTGAGCGCCAGTGTCTCGACGCCGTTGGTGCGCGTGACCGAGGTCGGCTCGTCATCGGCGAGGGCGACGTCGGCCACACTGCCGATAGTGGCAGGGGCTTCCGGTGCGCCGCGCGGGCTGTCCCCGGCAGGGGTGTCGCTGGGAAGCACGGGAAGAGCCCGGAGGTCATCGAGGGATCCCACCGGGCTGCCGGCCTGGATGGTCAGCGACCGCTCGTCCTCCTCGAGGGTTCCAACAGGGAACAGGGCTCCGTTGTTCTCGAGCGTGTCGGCGAGGCCCGCCACCGTGAGCCCTGCCGCTGCGAGCTGCCCGGCGCGGGGGATGATCGACACGTGCTGGCTCGTGCCGCCCGTGATCTCCGCGGTTCGCACCCCCTCGATCTTCTGCAGCCTCGGCACCGTCAACCGGGCGAGCTCGCCGTTGAGCTCGCTGAGCGTGCGGTCCGATGAGACGGCCATGAAGACGATCGGCAGGTCGCTGATGCTCCCGGCGAGGGCCTGGGGTTCGACGTCGTCGGGCAGGAGTGGGCGGACCGTGGAGATGGCGCGGTCCACCTGGGCCCGGGCGCGGTCCAGGTTGGTGCCGTAGACGAAGACGAGGCTGACGCTCGAGACCCCGGTGCGTGAGGTCGCCGACGACGACTCGAGCCCTTCGACGCCGCTCAGGGCGCTCTCCAGGGGGCCGCTGACCTGCTTGTCGAGGTACTCGGGGGAGGCACCGGGTACCGAGGAGATCACGGTGATCTGCGGGAACTCGAGCGAGGGGATGAGTTCCTGCTTGAGCGAGCCGAGGGTGATGACACCGAAGACCGACGCGAGGATGGTGATAAGGGCGATCAGGGCCCGGTTACCCAGGGAGAGGTGCGCCAAGCGGAACATGGACCTGCCTTCGGTGCTGACGGGTGCCTGGCGAGCCGGGGCAGCCGGGAATTACGTGAGCTTCAGCACCGAATCGGTCGAATCCTGGATCTCCGCGGCGAGGGACTCGTTCTCGTTGAGCCGGACGCCGTAGCCCGGGATCATCTCCTTCAGCTTCGGTTCCCAGTCGGCGAGCTTCGTGGGGAAGCAGCGGCCGAGGAGTTCGACCATGATCGGTGCCGCAGTCGACGCCCCGGGAGAGGCTCCGAGGAGTGCCCCCACCGAGCCGTCGGCGGAGGTGATGACTTCGGTCCCGAACTGCAGGACTCCGCCCTTTTTCGGTGCCTTCTTGATGACCTGTACACGCTGGCCCGCCGAAATGAGTTCCCAGGCCCCACCGTCGGCCGACGGGACGAACTCCTGCAGCGCGGAATTCTTCGCGTCCCGGTTTTTCAGCACCTCGGAGATGAGGTACTTGGTCAGCGGCACGTTGTCCTTCGCCACGGCCAGCATCGGCACGAGGTTCGACGACCGGATGGAGCCGGGCAGGTCGAAGAAGGAGCCGCGCTTGAGGAATTTCGTCGAGAATCCCGCATAGGGGCCGAAAAGGAGTGAGCGCTCGCCGTTGACGTAGCGTGTGTCGAGGTGGGGCACCGACATGGGTGGGGCTCCGACCGACGCCTGGCCATAGACCTTCGCGTTGTGCTGGCTGACGAGTTCCTGGTCCGTGCAGCGGAGGAACTGTCCCGAGACGGGGAAGCCGGCAAAACCCTTGCCCTCGGGGATACCGGTCTTCTGCAGGAGGTGGAGCGCGCCGCCGCCCGCACCGATGAACACGAACTTCGCGTTGACGGTGTTCGACTGCCCGGTCGCCCGGTTCTTGACCTTGACGTCCCAGCGGCCGTTGGTGGCGCGGGCTACGTCGCCGACGTCGTGGTTGTAGTTGAGCGATACCCCGGTGCCTTCGAGGTAGGTGGTGAGGCCGCGGGTCAGCGATCCGAAGTCGACGTCCGTGCCGCCGAGTACGCGCGATCCCGCCACCGGCTGGGAGGAGGGGCGGCCCTTCATGATCAGCGGCGTCCACTCGGCGAGGGTTGCGGGGTCCTCACTGTGCTCCATGGTCCGGAACAGCGGCTGCCTGCTCAGCGCGTCGTAGCGCTTGCGAAGGTACGCTGCGTTGGCGCTTCCCCAGACGAAGCTCATGTGGGGCACGGGGTTGATGAAGTCCCGGGGATTGCCGAGGTGACCCTTGGAGACCATGTGGGCCCAGAACTGGCGGGATACCTGGAACTGCTCGTTGATGGCGACGGCCTTGGCCGGGTCCACCGAGCCGTCCCTGCCGGCGGGGGAGTAATTGAGCTCACAGAGCGCGGAGTGACCCGTTCCGGCATTGTTCCAGGGGTCCGAGCTCTCCAGGCCCGCCTTGTCGAGGCGTTCGAAGAGTGAGATGTCCCAGTCCGGCTGCAGCTGCTTCAGGAAGGCGCCCAGCGTGGCGCTCATGATGCCGCCGCCGATGAGCACGACGTCGGTGGTCTTTGCGGGGAATGCCGCCGGGCTGTTTGCGGTCAACGTAATCTCCAGTCGCAGTTGTCCTAGCGATAGAAGCGTAGCGTCTCGCGGCTGGCTTACTTAAATCCCCGGGCCGGGCTGCTTCCGGAAGCCGGGCCGGTCAGGGCATGGTTTCCGGCTGCACGTCAGCGAGGTCGATGCGGTTGAACACCTCGTTCATGACCGGGCTCACCGGATAGCTGACCACGCGGGGTGCCATGGCCAGGGCGGAGATCGGGAACGCGAGCGGCACGGCGGGGACCCTGGCCGCAATCTGGCTGCTGATGTCCGCATACGCTTCGCGACGCTCGTCACCGTTGGGAAGCGTGCGCGCACGGTTGATCTTGCTGAACAGCTGGTTGTCCTCGAAAGCGAATTCGTTGGAGTAGCTGCCGAAGATCGCTCCCACGAAGTTGTCGGGATCCTGGTAGCTGCCGCTCCAGCCGAGGAGATGGAAGGCCCTGGTCTCCTCGTTCATGATCGCGTCGACGTAGCCTTCGTTCCACTCGGTCGGCATCGGCTTGAGGTTCAGGCCCGCGGCGGTAAGCTGCCGGCTCAGTTCGGCGTAGGTCTTCTCAGGTGCGGGGAGGTAGGGGCGTGAGATGTCCAGCGGGTAGTAGAAGGGCAGTTCGGCGCCGTCGTACCCGGATTCAGCGAGGAGTTCCTTGGCCCTTTCGAGGTTGTGGCCGTACGCCTCGACGGTCTCTCCGCTGATACCGAGCTTTTCGGGAAGGAAGAGACGCGCCGGTTTGGTTCCTTCGAGGAAACGGCCGGAGATCAGCTCCGGCTTGTCGACGGCGTAGGCAACGGCCTGGCGGAACTTGATGTCATCGATTCCCGGGAAGTCCTGGTTCATTCCGAGGTAGAGGACCGAATACGGGTCCCGCTGCAGGAACTGCAGGCCGGCCCGGGCGACCTCGGCGGCGTTCTCCACGGTGACGAAGTCGTAGCCGTCGATCCTTCCGGTGGTGAGGGCGCGCAGCCGGGCATCGGGGTGGGCGATCGTGGTGAACACCACGTCCCTCACCTCGCCCGGCTCGCCCCAGTACTCCTCGAAGAATGACAGCTCGACGCGGCCTTCCTCCCAGGAGGTGAACCGGAAGGGGCCGGTGCCCACCGGGTTCCGGCCGTATTCCGAGATCCGCGTTCCCTCCCGGATGCCGGTGAGCTCATTGGCCGCCAGTTCGGTCAGTGCCTTCGGCGAGGACATGGCGAACCCGGGCGAGGCGAGTGCGGGGATGAAGCCGGTCATCCGGCTGTCGAGGCTGATGAGTACTTCGAACTGTCCGAGGGGCTGGCAGGAGGAGTAGAGCGACACCTCCGGCTCGTCCGAATAGGCCTTGAACACATTCTCGAACGGCAGGGCGGTGGTGGTGGCGCGTGCCGCGCGGGGAGTGGTGTACCAGCGCTCGAAATTCGCGCAGACCGCTTCGGCGTTGAACGGTTCGCCGTCATGGAAGATGACGTCGTCGCGCAGCTCGAACGCGTATGCCCGGCCTTCGTCCCGTTCCTCCCAGGAGGACGCGAGCAGGGGTGCGGGCTCCGAGGTCAGGGGGTCCACTCCCACGAGGCCCTGCAGCATCTGCTGAGTCACCCGATAGGACTCGGTGTCACTGACCATGGCCGGGTCGAGGCTTTCCGGATCAGCCGCGGTCCCGAGGGTGAAGGTGGTGCTCCCAGCCGGACTGCTCGAAATGGCTGCCGGCGGGGCCGATGGTGCAACCGGGGCTGGGCTCGCGGAGGTGCAGGCAGCCACCGCGAGAACGCCGGCCATCGCCGTTCCGGTGAGGCAGGCACGCTTTCCGGGTTTTCGCCCGAAGGCGGTGTTTTTCACAGGCAGGATCTCCGCAGGGGGCGCTCGGCCCGGGGTAGGAAGTTGAAAGGCAAGTCTAGGGGATCGACCTGAGCGAGGCATGGGTCTCCGCCGACGGTCAGCTGCCTGCGGCACCGGGCCGGTGCGTGGACACCAAAAAGCGGGCCTTCGCACCCGTCG
>NZ_KI914800.1:0-2883 GCF_000520535.1 Arthrobacter sp. H41 | reverse complement strand
CGTCGGTGCGAAGGCCCGCTTCTGATCCCTGAACGACGTTAGAGGAGTCGGACCAGGGAGGTCCCTACTACTGTGCTGCCGGAGGGGTGAGGACAGTGTCGATCAGGTACACGGTGGCGTTGGCGGTCTGGACGCCGCCGCAGATCACGCTTGCACCGTTGACCATGAGCTCGTCACCGGAACCGGTCACTTCGACGTCGCCGCCCTGGACGGTCGTCTGGGTGGTGCCCTCGAGCTCTGCCGGCGTGATCTGGCCGGGAACCACATGGTAGGTCAGGATGCTGGAGAGCATATCGGCGTCGGTCTTCAGGGTCTCGACGGTCTCGGCGGGAAGGGCGGCAAAGGCCTCGTCGACGGGGGCGAAGACGGTGAACTCGTCGCTGTTGAGCGTGTCGACGAGGTCGACGTCAGGGTTCAGCTGGCCTGAGACGGCAGCGGTGAGCTGCGTGAGGATGGGGTTGTTCGACGCAGCGGTTGCTACGGGATCCTGGGCCATTCCGGCAACCGATCCGGCGCCGTCGGGAACCTGCTCGGCGTAGCCGGCGCAGCCGGGGCCCACGAGGTTTGCTGCCGGGTCCATTGCCCCGTCGGTGGCCATGTCGGTGGCTTCCCCGGTGGCCATCTCGGAGGCTTCCGGCGTCATCGACTCAGGGGCCGCTGATTCGGCGGCCTCCGTCTCGGTTCCGGTTGCTGCTTCCTCGCCACCGCCGCAGGCCGCAAGGCCGAACATCGACACTGCTGCGAGAGAGAGGATTGAAAGATTCCTGCGCTTGGTGAGTTCCATGAGATTTCTCCTAGACGTGACCCGGCGGGAGCCTGAAGTCGGTGAACGAATTTGTGAAACACATCGTGTTGATGTCTCAGGAGGTACTTCGGACGCGCCGGAAAGGAGGATGGGTGGATGGGCGAAAAGTTTTTCTACACGTCGGAGAAGTCATCCCTGCAGAACTGAACGAGTGCGCAGCACTGACGGTCTCCGGGCCGGATAGCCGTCGATGCTGCGCACTCGATGGGGGTCTGACATGAAAAGCCCCGCCGGATGCTTCCGGCGGGGCCCTATCCTGTGCGCAAGAGGGGACTTGAACCCCTACGTCCGAAGACACTGGAACCTAAATCCAGCGCGTCTGCCAATTCCGCCACTCGCGCCGACGTCGTTCCGGGAGGAAAAATCCGCTCCCGCCGAAAACGTCAGGATCCAGTGTACGTGGAAATCAGTCGAGGCCGAGGTCGCGGCGGAGCTTCGCGACGTGCCCGGTGGCCTTCACGTTGTACTGGGCCAGTGAGACGACGCCATCCTCGTCGAGGACGACTGTGGAGCGGACCAGTCCAACGGATGCCTTGCCGTAGTTGTTCTTCTCGCCCCAGGCGCCCCAGGCATCGGCCACCGCGTGATCCTCGTCGGAGAGCAGTGGGAACGTCAGGTGCTCCTGCTCCACGAACGCCTTGAGCTTGTCCTGCGGGTCCGGTGACACGCCCAGGACCTTGTAGCCTGCGGCGGCGAGACCGGCGAGGTTGTCCCGGAAGTCGCAGGCCTGGGTGGTGCAGCCGGGAGTCGCCGCGGCAGGGTAGAAGTAGACGACCACCTTGTTGCCCCGTTCCCCCGCAAGATCGACCCGATTGCCGTCGGCGTCGGCCAGTGAGAAGTCGGGAGCACGATCCCCGGGTGACAGTCGTTGTGTCATTAGCACTCCTTGGTATGTCGGTTGATGAGTCGGCTGATTCGGGCCGGCCGAAAAAATATCAGCCAGCTTAGCTATCATAGGGGGTGGAGGATCGGCGTCGCTGGGGAGCGCAAGTCCAAAAGCGAGAGGAAGTGCACGGTTATATGCCCGATCTGGAGCAATGGCCAACCGGCAGGCTGCTGACGACGGCGGCGCGCCTGGTCGAGCATGCCTGGAACGAGCGGCTGGTGGACATCGGTGTCACGCACGCCGGAGTGATTGCCCTCGGAGTGCTGGCCGCACAGGGTGCCATGACCCAGGCGGGCCTCGCCCAGATCGTCCGGGTCCAGGCCCAGACCATGGGCAAGACCCTCTCGAGGCTCGAGACGCGCGGCCACGTGACGCGGGTCCGCAATGACCTCGACCGCCGGTCCCACCTCGTCTCGATCACGGCCGAGGGGCTGCTGGTCCTGAAGAAGGCCGATGATATCGAACGCACGCTTGTTGCCGGCGGCGGTCTCGTGTCCGAGGAGTTGCGGAAACACCTGCAGATCGTGATCCAGGAACTGGGTGCGCCCCGCTGGAACTGGACGGCGGCAGCGGCTCCCGGCGTCGTCGCCCTCGCGCCGGTTCCGCCCCTACCCGGCGAGCCCGCCGAACCACTGCCGATTCTCGAGTAGCCCTCGAGCAGTCTCCGTCGGGAAAACCGCGCAGCACCGGCGCTTTATACGTCATTCACCGACGAATGAGAAGATTTGGCGCGGTGCAAAAGAAAAAACGATTGCGTAGTAAGTCTGCTTATGGTCTGGTGGGAAGCGTTAGTGAGTTGACGCCGACCCGGAGTAGACAGCATGCAGATATCTCCAGCAACCGAACCGTTCCCGGACTCCGCGGCCGGGGGGGACCGTGCGCCCACTCCGCTGAAGAATGCACTGCAGGATGACATCGCGGTGCGGCATATGGACCTTGCTGAATCTGTTGCACGCTCCTTCTCGTCATTCGGCCCTGATGCGTCGGACATCCGCCAGGTCGCCTATCTCGGTCTCATCAAAGCCGTCCAGCGGTTCAACCCGGCACGGGGTGTGCCCTTTGCTTCTTTCGCGATTCCGACCATCACCGGTGAAGTGAAGCGCTACCTGCGGGACTGCTGCTGGGTGGTCCGCCCGCCGCGCCACCTGCAGGACCTGCGGACCGAAATCGCCCGGACCTCGCCCGCCATGGC
>NZ_KI914799.1:35336-41863 GCF_000520535.1 Arthrobacter sp. H41 | reverse complement strand
GGGCGCTGAGCTCGCGCACGATGCGGTACATGGCGGGAGCCTGCTGCTCGCTGACCTCGACCGCCTTCATGCTGCGAATGGCGATCTTGTCACTGTTCCAGTAGCTGTAGGCAACGGACCCGACACCGATCAGGGCGAAGATCCAGAGGAAGGCCGAGCTGCCCGTGGCGCCGGCGATGACTGCTCCGAAGAGCAGGAAGATACCCATGAGGGCGCCGAACAACAACGCCGTCTTGGCACCGTTGAGATGATTGTGCACTGCAGCAACTCCTTCAAAGAACGGCCCCCGGTTCCAACCGGGGTGTACTGGTCCAACGTGGCCGCAAGGCTCGCTGTTCTCCAGATTCTACGGTCCCGGGCTTGGCGTCGGCTGGTAGCTTCAGGCTTCGGGCCGCCGCGAATCGTACTGCGCGAAGCGTGGCTGCCAGCGCGAGAGTGCCAGCACCACCACAATGCAGGCGAGGCCACCGACGACGGCGGTCCATCCCTCGCCGAGCCACGCCGCGTTTCCGCCGGCCACGATATCGCCCACCCGCGGGCCTCCCGCGACCACCACGATGAAGACCCCCTGGAGCCTGCCGCGCATCGCGTCGGGGGTTGCTGACTGCAGGATGGTGTTGCGGAAGACGCTGCTGATGGAGTCGGCGATCCCGGCAAGGACCAGGCACAGGGCGGCCGGAAGCACCCAGGTCGATAGCTCCCCCTCCGCCGCAGGAATACTGGAACCGGCCATCACCACCACCAGTCCGAAGGCACTGACCGAGGCACCCCACCCCACGATCGACCAGATGACCGCGAGCCCCTGCTTGTGAATACGCCCGAGCGGCCCGGAGAACAGGCCCGCAAGCACCGACCCGAACGCGGCCGAGGCGAACAGGATGCCGACCGTCAGCTCACCGCCACCGATCAGCACTGCCCCCACCGCGGGCAGCAGCACGCGCGGCTGCGCCAGGAACATGGCCGCAAGGTCCACGATGAAGGTCATGCGGATGTTCGGCCGCGTTCCGAGGAAGCGGAAGCCTTCGAGGACCGTCGTGAGGCCTGCCCGCCGGGTGGGTCCCTCCGGCGGCATGGGTGGCAGCCGGTACACCGCCCACAGCGCGAAGGTGAACGTGACGACGTCGACCGTGTACGTCCAGGCGTAGCCCACCTGCGCCACCAGTACGCCCGCAAGCAGCGGACCGACGGTGAAGGCGAGCCCGAAGGTGATCATGCTGAGTGCGTTGGCTGCCGGGAGGAGTTCGGGGCGGACGAGCCGCGGGATGATCGAGCTGCGGGTCGGCTGGTTGATGCCTGCGGCGCCCGAGTGCAGGGCGATGAGGCAGTACAGCAGCCAGACGTTGTCGAGGCCGAGCCAGGCCTGCGCGGCGATCCCCATCGAGGTCCCCCACAGGGCGATGCCGGATGCGAGCGCCACCTTCCGGCGGTCCTGTGCATCGGCGATCGCTCCGCCGTAGAGACCTGCCACCACGAGCGGCACGAGGGCGAAAAGGCTGAGCAGGCCGACGCTCAACGTGGATTCCGTCAGCGAATAGACCTGGAGACTGACGGCGATCAGGGTGAGCTGGGTCCCGATCGCCGAAAGCGCCGTGCCGATATAGAGCCGCCGAAAGGCAGGGCTCTCCCGGAGGGGCGTGATGTCAGCAAGGAGTCGGGGCACCGGGAAAGTGTATCCGCACTTTGGTTCGTGGCGGCAACGACTTTCCCAGGAGGTAGCGCCCCTCAGTTCCCCCGCTCACCTGCGGCAATCGCCTTGTCGATTTCCTTCAGCACCCGGGGATCGGCGATGGGCCGGAAATGTCCCATCGTCTCGAGTTGCACATTGCGGGCACCCTCTAGAAAGCTGCCGCCGGGGATGTGCGGATCGAATTTGCCGTAGATCGAGGTGATGCGGGTATTGCTTTCGATGTTCTCGCGCAGTAGCTGAAGGGTGCGGTTACCCGGGGCGAAGGCGCGGATGCTCGGAAGCACGAAGAAGTTCGCGTAGATGGAGCCGGAAAACGGCGTGTTCACCGTGACCATGCAGTTCACGCGGCCTGCCTGGTGCGGCATGGTCATGAGGAACTTCCCGATCAGCCCGCCCTTGCTGTGGGCCACGACCACCACGTTCTCGAGATTCTGCTGCTCGAGGTACCGCCCTACGAGGATCGCCATATCCTCGATCGTCCCGAGGTTGTAGCCGAGTTGCCGCACCACGTGGATGGGGTGGCCCGCGCTGTGCAGATGGTCCGCCACGGGACGCAGGAACTGCCAGCGCTCGTAGATGCCGGGAATCAGCAGGACGGGCAGTCTGTCTGCCTGCGCCTCTTCCGGGTCGGGATGCAGGTACCGGGCGGGGTCGGCCCGGAAGAGAAAGCCATGCACCTGCCAGAAGCCCACGTAGGCGTAGTCGAGTGCCCAGGCCCAGCCGCGCTTCACGAGGTTCACCCTTCCACCGTACCGACTTTCCCCTTGACCGGGACGGCTTTCCTGCGCGCCTTATTATGAATTATTCAGAATAAGTGGTTGACTCGGGTCATGACCGAAGCAGCGCGCCACTTTGATGCCCTTGAGGCTCAGTGGTCGAGCGCGCTGCATTCGCTGGGGAGGCGCGTCACCCGCCAGAGGCTGGCGGTCCTCGCCGCCGTCGAGCGCTCACCGCATGCAACAGCCGACGACGCCGCGGCCGCCGTGCGCGCCGAACTGCCGCACATCACCGTGCAGTCCGTCTATGTGGTGCTCGCGGACCTGACCGACGCGGGCCTGCTACGCCGCATCGAAACGCCGCACTCCCCCGCACGCTACGAGACACGCGTGAATGACAACCACCATCACGCCGTATGTACGGGGTGCGGGCGCATCGAGGACGTCGACTGCGCAGTGGGCCACGCGCCCTGCCTGACTCCCTCGTGGGCGCCGGACTCCAGGCGGATGACCATCCAGATCGCGGAAGTGATGTACCAGGGCCTGTGCGACGACTGCCGCGAGACCCCCGCGAACCCCACCGACCAAGTACCAGATTCACCACAGAAGGAGCAAAATGAACGCTAATTTCAGTACGACGCAGTCCGGGGCGCCGGTCATCGACGACGGCAATTCCTCGGCCGTCGGCCGTGACGGAGCCATCCCGCTGACCGACCATTACCTCATCGAGAAGCTGGCGCAGTTCAACCGTGAGCGGATCCCCGAGCGCGTGGTCCACGCCAAGGGCGGCGGCGCGTTCGGTGTGTTCGAAACCACCGAAGACGTCAGCATGTTCACCAAGGCGGCCCTCTTCCAGCAGGGCACCACCACGGAGACGCTGCTGCGCTTCTCCTCGGTGGCGGGCGAGCAGGGCTCCCCCGACACCTGGCGCGATCCCCGCGGCTTCGCGTTGAAGTTCTACACCGCCGAAGGCAACTACGACCTCGTGGGCAACAACACCCCGGTCTTCTTCATCCGCGACGGCATCAAGTTCCCCGACTTCATCCACTCGCAGAAGCGCCTTCCCGGCACCAACCTGCGCGACGCCGACATGCAGTGGGATTTCTGGACGCTCAGCCCTGAATCCGCCCACCAGGTCACCTGGCTCATGGGAGACCGCGGCCTGCCCAACTCCTGGCGCACCATGAACGGCTACGGATCCCATACCTACATGTGGATCAACGAGGCCGGCGAGAAGTTCTGGGTCAAGTACCACTTCAAGTCCAACCAGGGCCACGAAGTGCTGTCCGTCGACGAGGCCGAGGCGCTGGCAGGCTCGGACGCCGACCACCATATCCGCGACCTCGCCGAGAACATCGCCAAGGGCAACCACCCGAGCTGGGACCTCAAGGTCCAGATCATGCCCTACCACGACGCCAAGGACTACCGCTTCAATCCCTTCGACCTCACCAAGGTGTGGCCGCAGGCCGACTACCCGCTGATCCCGGTCGGCAAGCTCACCCTGAACCGGAACCCGGAGAACTACTTCTCGCAGATCGAACAGGCCACTTTCGCGCCGTCGAACTTCGTTCCGGGCATCGCGGCGAGCCCCGACCGCATGCTGCAGGCACGCATCTTCTCCTACGCCGATGCGCACCGCTACCGCGTGGGAACCAACCACGCGCAGCTTCCCGTGAACATGCCGAAGAACGAGGTCCGCAACTACTCGAAGGACGGCGCCGGCAGGTACCACTTCAACGCTGCGTCAACCCCTGTCTATGCTCCGAACTCGGTGGGCGGTCCCGCCGCTGATCCCGCGCAGTACGGCGCGCACGGCGGCTGGGAGAACGACGGCGACCTCGTCTATGCGGCACACTCGCTGCATGCCGAGGACGACGACTTCGGGCAGGCCGGAACGCTGTACCGCGAGGTCTTCGACGACGCAGAGCGCGCCCGTTTCCTCGAGACGATCACCGGGGCCGTGGGCGGGGTCGTCAGCGGCGACATCCGTGAACGGGCTATCGCCTACTGGACGAACGTCGATGAGACGCTCGGTGCCAAGCTCCGCGCGAACCTTGGCACCGCCTCCGTTTCGGAGTCCGAGGCCGCGCTGTACTGAGCCGCTGAACTGAAACACTGGGGCTGCGCTGCACCCGACCGCATCGCGGCATCAGTGAAGAAGCAGGGCCGGCCATCGGGCCGGCCCTGCTTCTCTTCATGTGCAACGGAAGGGATCAGACGTCGTGCAGCTCCGCGTCCGCGATGAGGAGCTCCACGCGGTGCCGCTGCCTGGTCGGAAGGAGTGCGAGGTATTGCGGGTGCTCGTTCAGGAACTCCCGGACCTGGGGGCAGTACGGCGCGACGGCGAGCCGGCGGCGGTGCGCGTTGAGGAGGACATGCTGGATCAGCAGCGGCTCCACCTCCGCCTGGTGGAACCGTGGATCCACCACGGCCTGGAGGAGAAGGACGTCTCCGCCGTGCATCTCGTACTTGACGTACCCCGCCATCCTGCCGTTCTGGAAAAGCTCGAAGCGGGAGAACAGCGGGTTGTCTCGGAAGGTTCCGCGCGAATCGGGCGGCACCACGCGTGTCTCGGCGATGCTCTCCCGGTGTTCGATCTCCTCGACGAGGGACTCGTACTGCTCCCTGGCTTCCATCGGCGGGTAATCGCGGTCGAGGAGTCGGTAGACCTGGTTGCAAATCACGCGCAGCTGACGGGTGGGAACCACGGTGAGGTTCACCGGGAAGCCCGTCTCATCGAGTTGCGGATTGATACTGGAGTGGCGGGCTGATGGTGAAGCGGCGGGCGGGCTCTGCTGCACTACTGGCGAGTGAAGACGGTCAAGTACTTGGGGAACATTTTCCATGGTCAACTCCACGGTGGTGGTTTCCATGGCCCTCTGCTAGGCCGGTCTCGAAAGCATAGTTCACCCGGATTGAAAGAGAAACCCAGTAGGCTGACTATTCTTCGCCGTCCCTGCACCTGAGGATTTCCTCGCTGGAATCTGGCCGCACGGCGCGGAGAGCAGGATTATCGGATCTACCCGGAGGAACCAGTGCGCGCAGTCCATTTCGAAGAGTTTTCCCAGCGGCCGGTGCTCCGCGATGTGGCGGACCCGGCGCCTACCCCCCGCGGCGTCGTCGTGCGCGTCGAGACGACGGGACTGTGCCGGAGCGATGTCCACGGCTGGCTGGGACACGACGCCGGTATCGCCCTCCCGCACGTACCCGGTCATGAGCTGGTCGGAATCATCGAGTCCGTGGGTGCGGCGGTGCGGCGCTTCTCGGCAGGACAGCGCGTCACCGTACCGTTCGTCTGCGCGTGCGGGCGGTGTCCCGAATGCCGCTCGGGCAACGGTCAGGTGTGCCGGAACCAGACCCAGCCCGGTTTCACCCACTGGGGTTCCTATGCCGAACTCGTAGCCCTCCACGATGCCGACGACAACCTCATCCCCGTCCCCGCGGAACTCGACAGCGGGGCAGCGGCCCTCCTCGGGTGCCGGTTCGCCACTGCCTACCGCGGCCTCGCCCATCAGGCGCGGGTGCAGCCGGGCGAATCCCTGCTGGTGATCGGCTGCGGAGGCGTGGGACTGAGCGCGGTGATGATCGGCGTCGCCCTGGGAGCCACCGTCACCGCCGTCGACATCGACGGTTCGACGCTCGAGCGGGCGCGCCGGCTCGGAGCCGCACGGACCATCGACTCGTCGGGGATGAGCCGGGAGGCACTCCTCGGCTCGATCGAGAGCTCGGTTCCGGAGGGGGTGAACGTGTCGGTCGACGCCCTCGGGCTCGCGGAGACGGCAACGATCGGCATCCTGTCCCTCCTGCCACGGGGCCGGCACGTCCAGATCGGCCTGTTCTCCTCCGATCCGGTAATTCCAATGTCTGCGGTGATCGCCCGGGAGCTGACGGTGCTGGGGAGCCACGGGATGCCGGCCCGGGACTACCCCGAACTCCTCGCACTGGTGGCCTCGGGGACCCTCCGCCCCGAAGCCCTCATCGAGCGCAGGATTACGTTGGACGAGGCTCCCGACGCACTTGTGGCGATGGCCTCGGGAAACCATCCGGCGGGCGTCACCGTGATCGACGTCGTGCCCCGCTGACGCCCCACCCCCGCTGATTAAGCACCTGTGGCGGCTTCCGGC
>NZ_KI914799.1:25847-35236 GCF_000520535.1 Arthrobacter sp. H41 | reverse complement strand
CAGCCATATGTGCTTAATCAGCGGGGGGATCAGGTCCGGACCAGCACTTCTTCCGGCTTACTTTCGGTGCGGGTGAGCCTGGCGCCCTCGACATCGACGTCGGGCAGGATCCGGCCGAGCCACGCCGGCAGCCACCACGCCCTCCTGCCGAGCAGGTACATCGCCGCCGGGACGAGGGTCATCCGCACCACGAAGGCATCCACCAGCACGCCGAACGCCAGGCCGAAGCCGATCGGCCGGACCATCGCCAGGTGCGAGAACACGAACCCGGTGAAGACCGCCACCATGATGATCGCCGCGGCCGTGACCACGCGCGCGCCGTGGCTGAAGCCGATCCGCACGGCAGCACGCGGATCAACCCCGTGCACGAAGGCTTCGCGCATCCCCGACACCAGGAACATCTGGTAGTCCATCGCCAGCCCGAACAGCACGCCGATCAGGATGATGGGCAGGAAGCTGAGGATGGGCCCCGGGTTCGTCACACCGAAGAATTCCCCGAACCAGCCCCACTGGTAGATGGCCACCGTCGCGCCGAAGCTCGCCAGCAGCGAGAGCAGGAAGCCGGCAGTCGCGATCAGCGGCACCAGGATAGAACGGAAGACCAGCAGGAGCAGGATCAGTGACAGCCCGACGACGATCCCCAGGTACAGCGGCATGGCCTCCATGAGCTTCGCTGAGACGTCGATGTTGGCAGCCGTCTGCCCCGTCACGGCGATGGCCACCCCGGTTTCGGCTTCGATGTCCGCCGAGGAATTCCTCAGGTCCCGGACAAGGTTCTCGGTGGTCTCACTGGCCGGGCCCTCCTCGGGGATCACCTGGAAAATGGCGGTCCGGCCGTCCTCGCTGACGGTGGCCGGGATCGAGGCGGCGACATCGGGAATGGCCGCCAGGCGGTCGTTGACCTCCAGCTGCAGTTCGGTCAGCTCGGCCTCGTCGGCTGTTCCGGGCAGGGAGCCGACGACGATCAGCGGACCGTTGGTCCCCTCGCCGAACTTCTCCCCGACGGTGCTGTAGGCCTGGAAAGCGGTGGAATCGGCAGGCTCGGTGCCGCCGTCGGGCAGCCCGACGCGGAGCTGTGCGGCCGGCACCGCGATCACGCCGAGCAGCACGACGCCCGCGATCAGCGTGAACACGGGCTTCCGGGTCACGATGCCGCCCCAGCCCCGGCCGGCGGCGGCGCGCTGGTCGGCGGCCCGCTGGAGCGTGCCCGGCATGCCTGAGACCGATTCGACCTCGTTCTTCGCCCAGCGCCGCTTCGAGATGAGCCTCGTCCCGAGGACGGCAAGGAGTGCCGGCGTCAGGGTCAGGGCCACCAGGACCGACACCGCGACGGTGCCTGCGGCGGAGAGACCCATCACCGTGAGGAAGGGAAGTCCCGGAACCGCGAGGGCGGCGAGCGCCACCACCACGGTGAGTCCCGCGAACAGCACGGCATTGCCGGCAGTACCCGTGGCCTTGCCGATGGATTCCTGCATCTCCATGCCGTGCAGCAGCTGGGTCCGGTGGCGGTTCACGATGAACAGGGAGTAGTCGATCCCCACGGCCAGCCCGAGCATGAGGGCGAGCACGGGCGAGATGCTGTTCATCTCGATCAGCCCGGAGAGGGTGAAGGTGATGCCCACCCCCACTCCCACGCCCACCACGGCCATGACCAGCGGCAGCCCGGCAGCGATCAGGGTCCCGAGCATCAGCACGAGCACGATCGCCGCGACGAGCAGGCCCACGATCTCCGCAGGCCCGAGGATCTCCGAGACGTCCTCGACGATCTCCTTGCTGAAGTCCACGGAGACCCCGGCGTCCGTCACGGATTCCGCCGTCACCTGCACTTCCTCGCGGAGTTCCGGCGTCACCGCGTTGATCTGCCCCTCGAACTGCACGCTCGCGACGGCGGCCGTGTTGTCCTCGGAGACGAGGCGGATGCCCGACGTCGCTTCAAGCCTGCGCTCCCCCAGCTCCAGGGACGCATGACCCGCTTCGAGCTGTGCCCGCCCGTCCTCGAGCTCGGCCCTGACTGTGTCGAGCTGCGCCTGTGCGGCTGCAAGCTGCTCCTCGGTGGCTTGGACCTGCTCGGGCGGAAGGAAGGCCCTCCCCTGCTCGAACGCTTCCCGCTGCGCGTCCAGCTGCTCCTGGCCCTGCTCAAGCTGTGTTTTGCCGTCGGAGAGTTGCTGCGCGCCGGCCTCGAGTTCGGCACGGCCGGCCTGCAGTTCGGCGCTGCCGCTTTCCACCTGGGCTACGACGTCGAACGGATCCACTACCGACCGGACGCCGTCGAGCGCGGCCACCTCGGCGAGTGCCGCCTTGACCGCTGACTCCTGGTCGGCGGTGAAGGCGCCGTCGTCGGAGGTGAACACCACCGTGCCGGTGCCTCCCACGGCCTCCGGAAGCTCATCCCTCAGCCGGTCGGAGATACGCTGCGACTCGGTGCCCGGGATGGAGAAGTTGTTGGTCAGCGTTCCGGAAAAGGCGACAGCGGCCCCGCCCACGGCGAGGATGATCGCCAGCCAGGCCGACACCACCCACCACCGCCTGCGGTACGCGAACTTGCCGAGCCGGTAGAGCAGAAATGCCATGAGGGGTCCTTGCTGATTGGTGCCGGGAACGGAGGGAGTGTCAGGCGGGGTGCGCGAAACCTTCGCGGAGCAGGGACAGGGCGCGGACGATCCGCGCTTCGAGGTCGGCACCGGAGGCGTCGTCGGGCTCGGGGGTCTCCCCTGCCCAGTCCTGCATGGCCGCCTTGGTGCAGGAGAGCACCGAGCCGACGAGCGCGGTGACGTACAGATGGGAGACGCCGGAGCCCAGGCGCTCCTGGACGGCCTGGACGATCCGGGTTTCGGCGCGTTCCCAGGAATGGAGCTGCGCACGGAGCAACTCCGGATTATCGGCCGCCATGCGGAACAGCTCGCCGTGCGTCCCCAAATTCTGCACCTGGGTGGTGGCCCCGAATGCCGCGATCATCGTGTCGAGCAGCGGGAGCCCGGCGGGTTGTTCGGCGAAGATCCCGATGGCCAGTTCGAGGAAGGACTCCATACGGATGTTGAGGGCTTCCTCGGCACTGTGGAAGTAGTTGAAGAAGGTGCGGCGCGATACCCCGGCGGAGGCAGCGATCTGGTCCACGGTGAACGACCCGGGGCCATCCCTGCGTGCCAGGGCGAGCGCTGCGTCGGCAATGGCTTTCCGGGTGTCGATCTTGTTCTGCTCGCGGCGCCCCGGGGGCTCCGTCGTCTCGGCTACCTTTTCCACAGTCCTCAGGCTAGTTCAGAACTTGCACAGTGTGCAATTTGTGGCGCCGTTCAATCATCCACGACGGCGCGCGCGGGAACGAGAATTTATGCGTTGCGGGAACCGTCCAACCCCGATAGATTCCCGGTATGCAGCGTGTCGAAGGCATCGGGGGTCTGTTCTTCCGTGCGTCGGATCCGGACGGCCTCACCCGCTGGTACAGCCGGCATCTCGGCATCGATCCACCGCCCGCCTCCTACGACGAGGCACCATGGCGGCAGGAGGCCGGATCCACGATTTTCGCCGCAATGCCCGCGGATTCGGAACACTTAGGGAGCCCGCACCATAGCTGGGCCGTCAATTTCCGGGTCGCGGACCTCGAGGCAATGGTGATGCAGTTGCGCAGCGCGGGCATACAGGTCGCCGTCGATCCGGCGGCCTATCCCAACGGGACGTTCGCGAGCCTCGAGGACCCGGAAGGTAACGGCATCCAGTTGTGGCAGCCCGCAGGAGCTGACCAGCAGGACACGGAAAAGGGCGGGTGACCAACCCCGCCCTTCCCCGCCGCAGCTACGCCGCAGCTACGCCATCAACCGTGACCGGATGAGGAACCGCTTGCCCTCCGGCGCCTCCACCGAGAAGCCGCTACCCCGCCCCTGCACGACGTCGACCGTCAGGTGCGTGTGCTTCCAGTACTCGAACTGCTCCCTTGACATCCAGAAATCGATCGTCCGGCTGCCGTCGTCGGAGATATCGAGCACCCCGAGCAGGATGTCGGCTTCCGCGGTGATGAACTCTCCCGCCGGATAGCACATGGGCGAGGAACCGTCGCAGCAGCCGCCGGACTGGTGGAACATCAGCGGACCGTGGATGCCCCACAGTTTCTGCAGGAGCTCGACGGCGGACCCGCTCAGGGCCACCCGGGAAAAGGTCTCGCCCGGCAGGACCACCGAGGCTTCTACTGTCACAGCATCTCCCTAGAAGAACCCGAGCTTGTTCTCGGAGTAGCTGACCAGGAGATTCTTGGTCTGCTGGTAGTGATCGAGCATCATCGCGTGGTTCTCGCGGCCGATGCCTGAGGACTTGTAGCCACCGAACGCCGCTCCCGCCGGGTAGGCGTGGTAGTTGTTGACCCACACACGGCCCGCCTGGATCTCGCGGCCCGCACGGTAGGCGACGTTTCCGTTCCTCGACCAGACGCCGGCGCCCAGTCCGTAGAGCGTGTCGTTGGCGATCTCCAAAGCCTCGGAGTAGTCCTCGAACCTCGTGACCGAAACCACCGGCCCGAAGATCTCCTCCTGGAACACCCGCATGTTGTTGGTGCCCTCGAAGATGGTCGGCTGAACGTAGTAGCCCTCGGCGAGATCGCCGCCGAGCGTCATCCGCTCGCCGCCGATCAACACCTTCGCGCCCTCCTGCCGGCCGATGTCCATGTAGGAAAGGATTTTCTCCAGCTGGTCGTTGGAGGCCTGGGCGCCCACCTGGGTGTCGGTGTCGAGCGGGTTGCCCTGCACCATCTTCCCCACCCGGGCCACGGCGTCGGACATGAACGAGTCGTACATGGACCCCTGCACCAGGGCCCGCGAAGGACACGTGCACACCTCGCCCTGGTTGAACGCGAACAGCGCGAAGCCTTCGAGCGCCTTGTCGTAGAAGGCGTCATTGCTGTCGGCGACATCCGAGAAGAAGATGTTGGGGCTCTTGCCGCCGAGCTCGAGCGTGACCGGGATCAGGTTCTGGCTGGCGTACTGGCTGATCAGCCGGCCCGTGGTGGTCTCTCCGGTGAAGGCGATCTTCCGGATGCGCTTCGACGACGCCAGCGGCTTGCCGGCCTCGACGCCGAAACCGTTGACCACGTTGATGACGCCGGCGGGCAGGATGTCGCTCAGGAGCTCCATCAGTACCAGGATGGACGACGGCGTCTGCTCGGCCGGCTTCAGCACGACGGCGTTGCCCGCGGCGATCGCGGGGGCGAGCTTCCACGTGGCCATGAGGATGGGGAAGTTCCACGGGATGATCTGGCCGACGACGCCGAGCGGCTCGTGGTAGTGGTAGGCCGTGGTGTCGTCGTCGAGCTGGGACAGGCGCCCCTCCTGGGCGCGGATGGCGCTGGCGAAGTACCGGAAGTGGTCCGCAGCGAGCGGTATGTCGGCGGCCAGGGTCTCACGTACCGGCTTGCCGTTGTCCCAGGTCTCGGCGACGGCGAGCATCTCGAGGTTCGCCTCGATGCGGTCGGCGATGCGATTCAGCACTGCGGCGCGTTCGGCCACGGAGGTCTTGCCCCACGCGGGGGCGGCCTTGTGTGCGGCGTCGAGGGCGAGGTCGACGTCCTCCGAGGTGCTCCGCGCCACCTCGCAGAATGCCCTGCCGGTGACGGGGGAGATGTTCTCGAAGTACTGGCCCTTGATCGGGGCAACCCACTCGCCGCCGATCCAGTTCTCGTACCGTGGCTTGAAACTGACCTTGGAACCATCCTGGCCAGGCTGGGCATAAACAGTCATCGCTCAACTCCTTGAACTTTCTGCGGGACATGGACGTCGTCGTCCTCATCCTGCGAGCGTATTGGCCCGAGCGTTGCAATTACGTTGCAACGTTGCGTGCCTGCTGCTAGGCCCGGCCGGGAACGTCCGGCTCCGCGATGCCGACTTCAATCCCGAGCTCTCGGTCCATCCATTCGAGATGGGCGACGACGGCGGCCCGTCGGGGCGAGCGGGCCGGCAGGAGCTTCAGCGCCGTGGTCCAGGCTCCGACGTCGTACTCGGCTTCAGGCAACTGGAGGTACTGCAGCAGCGCGTCGGGCGCGGCATCGTTGAGGACGGCTTCGCGCAGCAGCGTACTGATCTCGCTGCGCAGCCTGAGGATCGCGGGGGCCTGGGAGCGCGGCAGCACCGGACCGCGATAGATCCCGAGGGCGAGTCGGTGGGCCCCCCGGTGCAGGTAGTTGAGGACCTGTACCGCGTCGACCACGAGGTCGGTGGGCAGGCGGTAGGGGCGCGAGGAGGGGACCAGCGATCCGCCGTGCTTGGCGAGGACCTTGCGGAGGCGCAGCATCTCGGCGCGCACCGTCGTCCCCGAGGCGTGTTCCGGGTAGGCCATCAGCGCGAGCTGCTCCGCGGTGACGCCAGTGGGGTGGAGCGCCAGCAGTGCGAGCAGTTCGGCGTGCCGCAGGCTGAGCTGGATGGACCGGCCGCCGACGTGGACCACCCCGTGGTCGGTGCCGAGGATCTGCAGGCTGTCGCGGTACAGGACCGACGATTTCGGCGGCACCGGGGCACGCCGCGCTTTGGGAAGCCTGCTCTGGAGCCGGTGAATGCTCAGCTGGGCCTCAGCCGCCGCGACGGTCGCCTCGACGAGGGAGAGCGTATTGGCGGCGACGGCGTCGGAGGTTCCCGTGATGTCGACGACCCCGAGCACCGTTCCTGAATCCGGGTCGTGGAGGGGCACCGCCGTGCAGCTCCAGGGGTGCACCTGCGGACTGAAGTGCTCGGCCCCGGCGATCTGGACGCTGGCCCCGAGGGCAAGGGCTGTACCCGGGGCGCTCGTCCCCACTGCCGCTTCGGACCAGTCCGCCCCCGCGACGAACAGCATCCCCTCGGCCCTGCGGCGCAGCTCCCGGTCTCCGTCGACCCAGAGCAGCCGGCCGTTCTCGTCGCCCACGGCCACCAGGAGACCGCTGTCGGCGCTCGGCTGGACCAGCAGTCGGTTGATGACGGGCATGACGGCCGCGAGCGGATGACTCTGCCGGTACGCCTCGAGCTCGTCTTCCGAATAGAAGAGGCTGGCCGCGACGGCATCGGGATCGGGAAGATGCGTCAGGGACCGCAGCCACGAATCGCGCACGATCCTCCGCAGGTTGCCGTCGAGGCTGTCGCCCTGGCCCAGTGCCTCGTGCGCGGCGAAAGCGCGCTGCTGTGCGGAACGGGACGTCAGTTCCTCGGGGCTGGACGAACGGGACGGCGTCATTGGCACTCCGTATCGGGATCCGCCCCACCGGCTCCTGTGGGACGGATCACAGTCTAGCGGGATTACTCCTGCTGGCTACTCTCCGCATGACACCGCCACCATGGAGTCCCGCGGAACGAGCTTCACCCTTTCGCGGACCAGTTCGGCCGTGCCGGTGGTGTTCACGAAGTTCGCCCCGAGTTTCAGCTCGTGGGCGTCGAGCTTCAGCCAGCCCTCCCACGTGGTGTACTGCACGCCGCGCGATTCGAGGAGGTCGATGATGGCATCCTTCGACGGGTCCTCGGCCGGCGGCAGGTTGAGTCGGTCCTCCAGCAGATACCCGATGGTTTCGAGGGCGTCACCCTTGGTGTGGCCGATGAGTCCCACCGGGCCGCGCTTGATCCACCCCGTCGCGTAGATGCCGGGCACGGCGTTGCCGTCCTCGTCGAGAACGCGCCCGCCCTCGTTGGGAATGACTCCCCGTTTCTCGTCGAAGCCGACCTCGGGCAGTTCGGAGCCGAAGTAGCCGATCGCCCGGTACACGGCCTGCACCGGGTAGTCGAGAAACTCGCCGGTACCGCGCACGCTGCCCTCTCCCGTCAGCTCGGTCCGTTCGAAGCGGATTCCGGTGACCTTGCCGGGGGTCTCGGGGGAATCGAGGATCTCTACCGGGGTATGGAGGAAGTGCAGGTGCAGCCGACGGGAGGCGCCGGTCGGCNGGCTCGTCCTCGACGAGCCAGTTGGTCAAGGTCTTGACCATGGTCTTCGTCTGGTTGTTGCCGGCGATCTGCTGTTCGGAGGCTGCATCGAAGTCGAAGTCCTCGGGGTACAGCACGATGTCGACGTCTCGCGAGTGCGAGAGTTCGCGCAGTTCGAGCGGGGTGAACTTCACCTGCGCCGGCCCCCTCCGGCCGAAGACATGGACGTCGGTCACCGGCGACGCCTTGAGGCCCTCGTACACGTTGTCCGGAATCTCGGTGGTGAGGAGGTCGTCCGCGTGCTTGGAGAGGATCCGGGCGACGTCGAGTGCCACGTTGCCGTTGCCGATGACGGCGATCTCCCGAGCTTCCAGCGGCCAGGTGCGTTTCACGTCGGGGTGGCCGTCGTACCAGGACACGAAATCGGCGCCGCCGAAGGAACCGTCGAGCTCGACGCCGGGAATCGGAAGATCAGCGTCCCTGATGGCGCCCGTCGCGAAGATGACCGCATCATAGAAACGCCGGAAATCGGACAGTGTCAGGTCCCGGCCGTAGTTGATGTTGCCGAGGAAACGGATGTCGCCGCGGTCCAGCACCTTGTGCAGGGCGTTGACGATCCCCTTGATCCGCGGGTGGTCGGGGGCGACACCGTACCGGATGAGGCCGTACGGTGCAGGATACTGGTCGAAAAGGTCGATACTGACCTCGAAGTCGCCTCCCTGGACCTGGTTGGACTTCGTCAGGATGTCGGCGGCGTAGACGCCTGCCGGCCCGGCGCCGATGATCGCGACCCGCAGCGGACGGGCCGCAGCTGAGGTAGACACTGATATGCCTTCTTCCGTGGGAAAAGCTCTCGAATATGCCCTGCGCCAATAAGCGCACGTTTTCCTATTCTAAATGGCGGGCCCGACGCGTGGCTAAAATGTGCGGCCGGCCCCCGGGGAATAAACGGCGCAGCCAGCCCGTTCCCGCCCTCGTGAGCCGATCAGCGCAGAGAGCCCGACGCCCAGCCCGGAGCGAGAATTCGCTGGGCATCTTCTTCGGCATCGGAGCCTACGGCCTGTGGGGCCTCCTCCCGCTGTACTTCATCATCCTCGCCCCGGCCGGTCCTGTGGAGATCGTCGCGAACCGGGTGCTGTGGTCCCTGCTGTTCTGCACCCTCCTCCTGACGGTCCTGAAATCCTGGGGACCGGTCAGCCGGGCCGTCCGGACCCCGCGCGTCCTCGGCCTCCTGACCATCGCCGCACTCCTGATCGCCGTCAACTGGCTCGTCTATACCTACGGCGTGACGAGCGGACAGGCCATCGAGGCGTCGCTGGGCTACTTCATCAATCCCATCGTGTCGGTGCTGCTCGGCGTAATTGTGCTGCGGGAGAAGCTGCGGCCGCTGCAGTGGGTGGCGATCGGCATGGGCCTCCTCGCCGTCGTCGTGCTGGCCATCGGCTACGGTTCGGTGCCGTGGATCGCCCTGGCCCTCGCGTTCTCCTTCGGCTTCTACGGCTTCGTGAAGAAGAGCGTCGGCTCCCGCGT
>NZ_KI914799.1:21209-25747 GCF_000520535.1 Arthrobacter sp. H41 | reverse complement strand
GAAGAGCGTCGGCTCCCGCGTCGACGCCGTCTCGAGCCTCAGTATCGAGACGGCGGTCCTCACCCCGATCGCTGCCGGCGTGATGGTGTGGCTCTCGTCCACCGGTGCGGCCACCCTGCTGACCGAAGGCAGCGGGCACTTCTGGATCATGGCGGCGTCGGGCGTCATCACGGCCGTGCCGCTCATCTTCTTCGGCGCCGCGGCCCGGCGCCTGCCGCTCACCACCATCGGGCTGCTGCAGTACCTCGCGCCCGTCCTGCAGTTCCTGCTGGCGCTGTTCGTGTTCGGTGAGGAGATGCCGATCGAGCGCTGGGTGGGTTTCAGCCTCGTGTGGGCGGGCCTGGTGCTGCTGACCATCGACATGCTCCGCACTGTCCGCCGCCAGCCCCGGGTGGGCAAGGGCGGCGGCAAGGACGGAAGCGGATCCGCGACGGCGGGCACCAGGGTTACAAGTGAGGAAACCTCCGCCGCACGCGTTTCCTCCGACACCCAGGCGCCGGCGAAGTAGTCAGTCGAATGACTGCTTGCGTTGCATGCAGTGCAAGCAGTTCCGTCCGGGGGCATTTCGGAAGTGCATGCAATGCATGCAGTGCAAGCACTCTCCGGGGCGCAGTGGCCGAGTCCCCGGGCTGGGGTGGACGCCGCCGCGCCCACTAACGGGATAAGTGCAGAGCGGGGCTGACGAGCGGAGCTCAGGCCGCCGCGAGGTTCCAGTCCCTCGGCACCACGACCATGGGAACCGGCAGGGCGCGGAGCATCTTGTTCGCCGTCGAGCCGAGGAACAGCTGGCTGTGCTGCGCGAGACGGCTCGAACCGACGATCACCAGTTCGCCGGCGTCCCACTCGATGTCGTCGATGGCCTGCTCGATGGTGCGTCCGTGTGCCACGATGATCGACGCCTCGTGGCCCTGCGGCAGCTGCTCCACGGCCCGGGCAAGCACCGAGTTCGCGTGGCGGTGGGCCTGGTTGATGGCCTCACCCGAGTTCCCCGATTCCCGCTGGTCGAGTGCCACGAGGGAGATCAACCGGAGGGGCAGGCTCCGACGCGCGGCGGATTCCACTGCGACGTCGAGCACGGCCTCCGCACCGGCCCGGGTCCCCACGGCACAGGACATGCGTGTAAAGCGGTCCCGGTGCCGATAGCCCCGCGGTGCGAGTGCCACCGGGAGCGGTGACGAGTGCAGCACCGCATTGGCCACGCTGCCCACCGTGAAACGGCGCAGCAACCCGTTGCTCGATGCTCCGATGACGATGAGTCCCGCATCCAGCTCCGCTGCCGCCTCGAGCAGGCCCGCGGCGAAGGAGTCGGCAAGGCGCACATGCGTGGTGACCTCGACGGCGGCGGGCACACCTGCCGCCGCGCGCTTCAGGGCCTCGGCGGCACGGCCGGTCCCGGGGGCGACGCTGCCGTCCTGCGGCCAGTCGAGGACCGTCACCAGGTCGATGCCCGCCGATTGCGTGAGCGCCAGCGACGCCGCCAGCTCGAGGGCGTCCTGCCCGCGGTCATTTTCGGTGTACCCGACGACGTATCGCACAGATGTTCTTTCCGTAGGAGTAACCGCCGGCACTCGGTAGTCTGCACCGGCCGGATCCGACCCACTCTAACCCGCCGGGTCCGGTACGTCAGACCGAAGGAGCAGCACCCGTCTTCAGCACGTCTCCCCGGAAGAACGCGGGGTTCACCCGCGACATCACGAGCATCAGCACGGCACCCAGCAGGATCACTCCGATACCGAGGATGAACACCATGCCCACCCCGCCCATCTCGGAGCCCGAACCGTAGGAGGGATCCATGGAGTCGATGGCGGTCTTGACGAACATCACCAGCAGGATCACGCCTCCCAGGAGCGGGGCGAGGAACTTGAGCAGGAAATTGCTTCCGGTGCTGAAGGCGAGCGTCCGGAAGTACCAGACGCATGCCAGCGCAGTGATTCCGTAGTAGAAGCAGATCATCATCCCGAGGGCGGTGATGGTGTCCCAGAGTGCGTTTTCCGAGACGATCCTCGTGACGACGTAGAAGCCCGCCGCGGCCGCTGCCGCAGCCACCGTTGCGTAGCCGGGTGAATTGTGCCGCCGGCTGACCCCGCCGAACCTGCTCGGCAGCGCCCGGTAGTGGCCCATGGCCAGCAGGGTCCGCGCCGGGGAGACGAAGGTGGACTGCAACGACGCCGCAGAGCTGCTGAGGACCGCCATCGACATCAGGATGGCGAAGGGCCCCATGACCGGGCCCGCGAGCGCCGCGAAGATGCTCTCCTGGTTGTCCGGGTTGCCGGCACCGAGTTCGCCCTCCCCCACACCTGCGAAGGAGAGGGTGGCAAGTGCGACGATCAGGTAGATCGCCATGATGACCACGATGGTGAGGGCTCCGGCACGCCCCGGCGTCTTCTCCGGGTTGGTGGTCTCCTCGTTCATGGTCAGCGTGACGTCCCAGCCCCAGTAGATGAAGATGGAGAGCGAGACGCCCGCGGCGAACGCCGAGAAGGAGCCGACGGCGAAGGGATTGAACCATTCGGCGCTGATCGGCGTCGCGTCGAAGGCGGTTCCATTGACGATGTGGATGAAGGCGGCGACGGCGAACCACACGAGCACCACGAGCTGGAACGTCACCAGCACGTACTGGACGGTCTTGGTGGTTTCCATGCCCCGGTAGGACACCCAGCAGGCGAGGGCGATGAAGACCAGCGTGGTGGCGATATTGACCGGAAGGTTGAGCGTCAGGTCGGCGAGGGCGGCGTTGCCCGTGATCTGCGACAGCAGGAGGTAGAAGAAGTCGACGGCCACGGCCGCGAGGTTCGACAGCACGATGACCGTCGCGGCGATGAGCCCCCACCCTCCCATCCACCCGATCCAGGGGCCGAAGGCCCGGGTGGCCCAGGTGAAGGACGTGCCGGAGTCGGGCATCGAATTGTTGAGTTCGCGGTAGCCCAGGGCCACGAGCAGCATGGGGAGGAAGCCGACGAGGAAGATCGCCGGCAGGTTCACCCCTACCTCCGCGACGGTAGGCCCCAGTGCCGCCGTGAGCGTGTAGGCCGGCGCGATGCACGAGACACCGATGACGACGGCGCCCAGCAGGCCCACCGATCCGGCGCTCAACCCTTTCCTGCTCAGCCCTGTCTCAGCTTGCGTCTGTGTTTCTGTGCTCATGGAGTCGCCTCTTTGCGATCGGAACCCGGGCCGGACGTGGCCTCGGGTGTCTGGTGGGTATCCGGCACGTCAGACTCCGGGGGTTCGGAGGGATTCTTCGGCGAGCGCGAGGGCGATCGCCTCCGCCGTGAGCTGCCCCATGCGGATGGCGCCGTCGACGTGCTGGTAGCCTTCGGCGGCGATGTCGGAGCAGGACCAGTAGATGGGCCCCACGGGGGTGCGCTGGTCGCGTCCGTACCGGTGGAGCCCGCCGAGATCGTAGCTCGAGGCATAGGCGCCGCGCGTCCATTCCTCGGAGGCCCAGTCGGACTCGTAGTAGACCTCGGGGTTGAGCGCCTCAGGACCGAGGAACCCGGCGAGTGACCCGAGGATCCGTTCCCGGCGTTCCTCGGGCGGAAGCTCGAACATGGCGTCCGCCTTCTCGTCGGAGATGAATCCCACGAGGGTGCCGCGTGGGTCCTCGTAATTCGTGTTGTCGTAGACCTCCTGCACGATCGAGCCCGCGCTGAACCCGGTGCCCGAAAGTCCTTCGTCGCGCCAGAAGGGCGTGGGATAGACGGCGTGGACCTTGATGACCAGTCCCAGGGACTGGTGCTGGTGCATCTGGTGCTGGCGCCGGGGCAGCGGAGGTTCGTAGGACACGCGTGAGTACAGGTTGGGCGGCACGGCCATCACGGCGTAGCGGGCGTGGACGGTGGTGCTGTCCGAAATCGCGGCCACACCGCTGCCCGCCCCCACCCCGCCCCACCGCAGCGTCCGCACCGGAGCGTCGAGCACGACGTCGTCACCCAGTTCCGCCGCCATGCGCTCCGAGACCGACTGCATCCCGCCGATCACGCGGCGATCGAGGATGAAGTCCTCGTTGACGAGGTTCGAGAACGACCCTGCGGTGGCTGCCATGAGGACGGCCTGCAGCGTCGAGAAGGCATGCGCGGGTTTGGTCAGCATGCCGCCGGCAATGAACAGGCCGATGTTGTTGCAGGCCTCCTCATCACTGGATTGCCGGCGCAGCCAGTGGTGGAAGGAGATGGTGTCGAGTGAGCGCGCGTCGGGGTGGTTCCACGGGGCTTCCGGGCCGGCCTCGGCGACGAGCCGGTCCAGCGTTTCGATCAGCCGCTCCATCTCCTCCCGGGTGTGCGTGTCGACGGGGAACATGTCCCCGGAATAGCGGATCGCTTCGCCGTCCGGCCCGATGTAGACGGAATCGCCCTCGCGGTAGCGGGGGAAGGTGTCCATCCCCAGCTCGTCCAGCAGCCCGATCAGCGCGGTCTGGTCGGGTGAGACCCATTGCCCGCCCACCTCGAGGACCGCTCCGCCGACGACGTCGGTGTGCGTGCGCCCGCCCACCCGGTCTCGCGCCTCGAGGACCGCCACGGAGTGGCCCGCCCTCGCCA
>NZ_KI914799.1:15649-21109 GCF_000520535.1 Arthrobacter sp. H41 | reverse complement strand
ACCGCCACGGAGTGGCCCGCCCTCGCCAGCCTGCGGGCCGCAGTCAGTCCTGACGGTCCTGCCCCGATCACGACGACGTCGCGCTCCAGAATGTTCACGGTTTCCTCCCTGTGGCTCCTGACCTGCGCCACTAAATGAACGATGTTCATTTATATCGCCCTACTATAGTTCTAGGGAACGATCTTGGGAAGAGCCTGCTGGAGGAAAGCCGCAGGAGAAGGAGCAGCCGCCATGGGCACAGTGCAGCCGGACGCACAGCAGCGCCGTGCGGGCAGACCGCCCCAGGGAGTGCTGTCCCGCAGCCGCATCACCAACGCGGCATTGGAGCTGGTCGATGACGCCGGGTACGACGGCCTCACCATGTCGGCCCTCGCGCGCCGCCTCAAGGTGGCGCCGTCCGCCCTCTACAACCATGCTGCCTCCAAGCAGGAAGTGCTGCGCTGGGTGCAGGATCATGTGATGACGATGGTCGACTTCAGTGCCTTCGCCACGGAGCCGTGGGACGAAGCAGTGCGCCGCTGGGCGTGGTCCTACCGCGAGGTCTTCGCCCGGCATGCACCCCTGGTGCCCGTCATCGCCGTTCTCCCGGTAACTGATGCGGCCGACACGCTGCGGATGTACGAGGAGGTGGCACGGGGCTTCCTCGCCGACGGCTGGCCCGAGGATCGCGTGGTGCCCGCCATCGTGGCCCTGGAATCCTTCATCTACGGCTCGGCACTCGATGTCTCGGCCCCCAGCGACATCTTCGACTCGGGAGCGCTCGCCGGAGAGTTCCCGATCTTCACCGCAGCGGTCCGCAGCAGCGCCGCATCGGGGGACAACGCCGCCGACGCCGCCTTCCGGGCAGGCCTCGAGGGGCTCATCATCGGGCTGAGGGAACAGCTGGCGGACTGACCCTGCGCGGAAGTTGCGCACGTGTGGCGGGTGTGACGCGTTCCAACCCACCACACATGCACAAGTTCCCTTCGGGAAGAGGTTAGCCGCCCACCGAACGGATGGCATCTTCGAGAACGTCGAGCCCGTCGGCGAGGAGTGCGTCGCCGATGACCAGCGGCGGCAGCAGCCGGACCACGTTGCCGTGGGTCCCGCAGGTGAGGATGAGAACGCCCTCGCGCAGGCACCGGGCCGCAACGGCCTTGGTGGCCTCGGGGTTGGGTGTGCGGGTCCCCGGTACCACGAACTCCATGGCGAGCATGGCGCCGCGGCCCCGGAGCTCACCGATGACGCTGCGCTCCCCCAGCTCGGCCTGCAGCGCTGTGAAACGCTCCGTGACCACGCCTTCGATGTGCCGGGCGCGCCCCGCGAGGTCGAGCTCCTTCATGGTGCCGATCGCCGCGAGTGCCGCTGCGCAGGCCACGGGGTTGCCGCCGAAGGTTCCGCCGAGGCCGCCCGCATGGACGGCGTCGAGCAGGTCCGCCCGGCCGGTGATGGCCGAGAGCGGCATGCCGCCGGCAATGCCCTTGGCCATCGTGATGATGTCGGGCACCACGCCCTCGTGGTTCACGGCGAACCATTCCCCCGTGCGGCAGAATCCGGACTGCACCTCGTCGGCGATGAAGACCACGCCGTTCTCGCGTGCCCACGCCGCGAGCGCCGGAAGGAACCCCTCGGCCGGGACGATGAAGCCGCCCTCACCCTGGACGGGTTCGATGATGATCGCGGCGACGGATTCGCTGCCGATCTGCTTCTCGATCATCGTGATGGCACGCTGCGCGGCCTCGGCGCCGGTGATCGAGGGGTTCTCCTCGCGGAACGGGTAGCTCATGGGAACCCGGTAGATCTCGGACGCGAAGGGGCCGAAGCCGCCGTCGGGGCCGGCCTTGTAGGGCATGGACTTCGCGGTGAGCGCCATCGTGAGATTGGTGCGGCCGTGGTAGGCGTGATCGAAGGCGACGACGGCGTTGCGCCCGGTGGCCAGGCGGGCCACCTTGACGGCGTTCTCCACTGCCTCGGCGCCCGAGTTGAACAGCACCGTGCGCTTCTCGAAATCGCCCGGGGTCAGCTCGGCGAGCTGCTCGGCGACGGCGATGTACCCCTCGTAGGGGGTGACCATGAAGCACGTGTGACTGAAGCGCCCCACCTGCTCCGTGACCGCATTGACGACAGCGGGGTCGGACGCCCCGACGCTCGTCACGGCGATGCCCGCACCGAAGTCGATGAAGGAGTTGCCGTCGACGTCGAGGACGATCCCGCCGTCGGCGTCGGCCGCGTACACCGGCACTGTGGAGGCCACGCCCTTGGCGACCACCGCGGCGCGGCGGGCCGTGAGGGCGGCCGATCTGGCGCCGGGGAATTCTCCGACGATGCTGCGCTTCTGCTCGAGCCGGAACTCGGGCTCCGAGATGCGGGCGGTGGCGGGGGCTGAGAGTGTAGTCATGGAGTCGATGTCCTTTGCCTAGGCGTCCAGCACGCTCATGACGTGCTTGATGCGGGTGTAATCCTCCACGCCGTACATGGAGAGGTCCTTGCCGTAACCGGAGCTCTTGAAGCCTCCATGCGGCATTTCGGCGGTGAGCATGATGTGGGTGTTGATCCAGACGGCACCGAATTCGAGGTCCCTCGAGACCCGCATCGCGGTTCCGTGGTCGGTGGTCCATACGCTCGAGGCGAGCGCGAATTCGACGTCGTTGGCGAGCTCCACCGCCTCGGCCTCCGTGGTGAAGGTCTGCACGGTGAGGATCGGGCCGAAGGTCTCCTTCTGCACGATGTCATCACTCTGCCGTGCGCCGGTGATGATGGTGGGTTCGAAGAAGTACCCCTTCTCCCCCGCACGCTTGCCGCCCGTCGCGATGCTGCAGTGAGCAGGCACTGCGTCCATCACGGAGTTGACCGCGTTGAAGTGATTGATGTTGTTCAGCGGCCCGAAATAGTTCTCGGCGTCGTCGGCGTTGCCGGTCTTCAGGGTCCGGGTGTGCGCGACCAGCGCGTCGACCAGCTCATCGTGTGCCGATTCCTCCACCAATACGCGGGTGATCGCCGTGCAGTCCTGGCCGGCGTTGAAGAAGGCGAACTCGGCGATGGCCTCGGCGGTCTTGGATAGGTTCGCGTCAGCGAAGACGACGGCGGGAGCCTTGCCTCCCAGCTCCAGGTGTGCCCGCTTAAGTGTCTTCGCGGCGCCGGTTGCCACGGCGATTCCTGCGCGGACCGACCCGGTGATGGAGACCAGGCCCGGGGTGGGGTGCTCGACCATCGCGGCACCGGTTTCCCCGGTGCCGAGGAGCACGTTGAGGACGCCCGCGGGAAGGATGTCCTGGGTCAGGCGTGCCAGCACCAGGGTGGATTCCGGTGTGGTGTCACTGGGCTTGAGCACCACGGTATTGCCGGCTGCAAGCGCCGGCCCGATCTTCCAGATGGCCATGAGGAGCGGGTAGTTCCAGGGAGCGACCTGCGCCACGACGCCGATGGGCTCGCGGCGGACGTAGGAGGTGTGGCCCTCCATGTACTCCCCCGCCGACTTGCCTTCGAGGAGCCGCGCGGCGCCTGCGAAGAACCGCAGCTGGTCCGCGCCGACGGCAACTTCCTCAGCTGCGATCATGGCGCGCACCTGGCCCGTGTTGCGGTGCTGGGCCTCGACCAGTTCGTCGCTGTTCGCCTCGAGGGCGTCGGCGAGCTTGAGCAGCATCAACTGGCGCTGGCCCGGAGTCACCCGCTTCCAGGACCGGAAGGCCGTGGCAGCTGCCGCCATGGCGGCGTCGACGTCGGCCTGGTTCGAGACCGGTGACTGCGCCACCACCTCACCGTTGGTGGGATTGACGATGTCCAACAGCTCGGTGCCGGCAGCGGGAACGAACTGCCCGTTGATGTAATTTTTGAGAGTATCGGCCACGGTAGGCGTCCCTTTCAGTAAGGTGGAGCCGCTTCACGGCTGCGGGGATCTCCCGGAACACTACGCCGGACCGCAGCACCGATCCACGGACACTTGCACAGGGCATAATCAAAACTGTCGTGCAGGAGGACAGGAAGGGCCTAGGCTGGAGCCATGGCTATTCCCTTGAGCTCGCTGCTGGCCGCACCCGGCCTGAACCTCGTTCGCCAGGGCAGTGCGCCGCTTCCCGAGACTCCTATCCAGTGGGTCGCGGTCACCGAGCTCGAGGACCCGCTGCCGTTCCTCAGCGGCGGGGAGGTGGTTCTGACCACGGGAGTCCGGCAGAAGACCGCGGCGGCCCAGCGGAACTTCGTGACGCGCGTCCGCGAGGCGGGCGCACTCGCCGTCGGCTTCGGTGTGGGGCTGACCCACGGGAAAATTCCGCCGGCGTTCCTCGAGCAGGCGGAGGAGGAGGGGCTGCCCCTTTTCAGTGTTCCCTACGAGACGCCCTTCATCGCGATCGGGAAGATCGTGGCCGACGCCCTCGCCTCGGACACCTACGCGGGGCTCGAGAGCCTTCTGCGCGGACATCAGGCCCTTGCCGCCGCCCTGCTCGGGGGCGGCGGAATCCCGGCGCTGCTGCGGGAACTGGCCGCGATGACCGGGTCCGAGGTCGCCGTTTTCCAGTACGGGACCCGGGTCGCCGGCGCCGCGTCGCCCGGCGCCGGATCCGCCGCCCCGACCACCTGGCACCGCGTGCCCGTGGCGACCGGACTCAAGGACCGGTGCACGCTCGCGGTGGCGGAGCCGTTCCGCCAGGCGGCGATCGTGGATTACGCCCAGAGCCTGATCAGTGTGGAACTCAGCAACCAGGCACGACGGCGGACGAGCGAGCGCGCCGCTGCCGGCCAGCTGATCCAGGACATCACGCGCGGCACCCTCGACGGCCCCGATGCTGCGGCGCGCCTGGCAAGCGCGGGAATCGACACGGGCACCCGGCAGACAGTGGTGATGATCGACGTCGCCTCCGGCCAGCAGCGCGCCCTGCGTACCCTGCCGTTGCCTGCCGGGTGGGAATCAGCGGTCGCAGCGATCCTCGAGGACCGGCTGGTGCTGTTGTCCGGTGCAGCCGACATCAAGCAGCTCGCGGGGGACCTCAGTTCCTACCTGCACGGCGCGGGGTTCACGGCGCACGTGGGCGTGGGCGGCTCCTACGCCCAGCCCCACGGCCTGCGGTGGAGCTACTTCGAAGCTCGGGAGGCACTCACGCACGGCCACCGTGTCAACACCGCGGACCGGTTGAGCCTCACCTCGCTGCTGCTGGCGAGCGGAGACGTGCCGCTCGCTGACCTCGCGGCGGAAACCCTCGATCCGGTGGCGGCGTTCGACGCGCGGCACGGCGCAGGTCTGATGGCCACCCTTGAGAAGTACCTGTCCCTGAACGGCTCGGTGGCCGCGGTCGCCGATGCCCTGCAGCTGCACCGCAACACCGTGAGGTACCGGCTGCAGCAGCTCGTCGACCTGACGGGCTACGACCCCGGCGTCACGGCCGACCGCGTGCACCTGTACCTGGCACTCACGGTCCGCTCGTTACGGTGAGCGGACCGGCCCGGAGACCGGTTCGCCCGCAGGCTCATCGGCTGCGTCGCGGGCCG
>NZ_KI914799.1:14649-15549 GCF_000520535.1 Arthrobacter sp. H41 | reverse complement strand
GGCTGCGTCGCGGGCCGACGCACCGGCGCCATCCACAGGGTCCGTCGGACGACCCGGGGACGGATCCATCGGCAGGTGGACGATGAAGGTGGATCCTCCGCCCTCGATGCTCTCGGCGGACAGGGTGCCGCCGTGGCGCTCCACGATCGCCCTCGAGATGGCGAGGCCCAGCCCCACTCCCGGGATCGCCGCGTTCCGGGCTGCCGACGTCCGGAAGAACTTCGAGAAGATGCCCGCCATCTCCTCCTTGGACATCCCCGTGCCCTGATCCTCGATCCTGCACTCGAGGACGCCGTCGGACGCGGCGGCACTGGTCGTCACTGTTCCACCGGAGGGTGAATACTTCACTGCGTTGGACAGCAGGTTATCGAGCACCTGGGCGATTCTCGCCGGGTCGCACGGCACGGTCAGCTCCTGCGATGTCACCTCGCTGAAATGCACCAGCGGATTTGCCGTCCGTTCCCGGGCCGAGGCAACGCGCTGGGCGAGGAGGGCGGAAAAATTGGTGGGGACCGGATGAATCTCGGCCGGCCCTTCGGCAGCGGCCAGAAGATCGCTGACCAGCTTATGGAGCCGCTCCGAGTTGCGGGACACCACGTCCAGGCCGGCGACGGCATCGGGAGGCAGACCCGGAACAGCGCCGAGCAGTTCGACGTAGCCACGGATGGCGGTCAGTGGAGTGCGCAGTTCATGGGAAACCGTCGCCACGAATTCGTCCCTGGCGTTGAGGGCTGCGACCAGTTCGGTGACGTCATTGAACGTCACGACCGAGCCTTCGCGACTGCCGGTCCGGCTGATCATCAGGCGCGAGGAGATGGAGAGGACCCGCTGGTTCGGTTGGGCTCCCCACCACAGGAGGTAGTCGGAGAACACCTGCCCCTCGGCGGCCCGACGGCGGGG
>NZ_KI914799.1:13580-14549 GCF_000520535.1 Arthrobacter sp. H41 | reverse complement strand
CGCCGGGGTTGCCGACCGCCCGTCGTTCTGGAAGATCAGGAGGTCCTCCTCCGACTCCGCCCTCCCCGGGTGCGCGGCTGCGAGCGAGTAGAAGTGCTGGAGCTTCCGGTTCGTCAGCAGGGGTTCGCCCGCTTCGTCGACGGCGAGAAGTCCGACGTCCACGGAGTTGACGAGCGTGTTGAGCAGGAGTTCCCGGCGGGCGCTCGCCTCCAGCAGCACCTGCAGCTCGCGATCCTTCTCCTCCACCACCGCCTGCTGGGTCATCATGCTCGACGTCATCACCCGGATGGTGATGCCGATGGCGAGCATGATGAAGGGCAGGAGGAACGACTGCGTCAGCGTCGGCGGACTGACTGCCACCTCCGTCACGAACACGGGAATCCAGACCACCGCGAGTGTCGCGAGGAATCCGGCGGCGAGGGTGGCGCGGGGGTAGAGGCCGGACGCCGCCAGCCAGACGATGGGGAACACCGCGAGCAGCCCGACACCTGTGATGACCGAGCCGGCCCCGTACCGCATCAGCCCGATGGGAAGAAAATCGAGCAGCGGAATGATCAGGAAGCTGGGGTAGGGCAACCGGTCCCAGGGAACGGCGAAGCAGAGGAGCAGCAGAAGGGCCTGCAGTGCCACACCCAGGACGAACACGGGGTGGTCGAAGATCTGCGGATGGAAGATCAGGCTGCCGACGACAACCAGGAGCACGGTGGCGGAGAGCGGCAACTGGGTGAGCACAACACGGCCGCGGAGGGAGAACTCATGGAACTGGCGAAGGTTCAGCGTCAGGTAGGCAAGCGCTTTGTCCATAACTCCGGCAAATCCCCAGTCGGTCGGTGAAAACGCCGCTGGCGGCCGCATGAACAGCGGACAGGGCAGATCACACCATAACCCGTATTCCGCGCGTACGGGAGTACCCGCAGCGCTTTCACTTTCCTCAGCGGTCAGGGCAGGGCGGGCCGATGAGCTTGCTGA
>NZ_KI914799.1:10611-13480 GCF_000520535.1 Arthrobacter sp. H41 | reverse complement strand
CCAGTCGGCCAGGTCGGCAAACACCGCGCGTGATTCGGGGAGCCAGGGAAGGCCGGGGAAGACGTGGAATGCGCCGGGATACTCCCGTAGGACGACGTCGACGCCCGCATCCCGCGCGCGGTCGCGGAACAGGACGGCGTCCGGCATGCACACGTCGCGGGTGCCCTGGTAGATCCGGATCGGCGGAAGATTTCGGAGCATGGCGGCCGGAGCGAAGACCGGGCTGACAAGCGGTGTGCGCGGATCATCACCGCCCGCCCACCAAAACCCCGCGCGCACCGCTCCGGGAACGGACAGCATGGGGTCGATCTTCTCGTAGCGCGGCACCTCCGGATTGGTGCCGGTGACGTCGAGCCACGGCGAGAAGGCGATGATCCTCGATGGCGTGGGCAGCCCCGCGTCGGCAAGCACCCAACACTGCGCGATGGCCAGTCCGCCGCCGGCGGAATCTCCTGCGAGGACGACGTCGGCGGCGTCGCTCGTCAGCAGCACCCCGCGGTACACCGAGGTGAGGTAGGGGAAGACCTCGCGGTAGGTGCTCTCGGGAGCGAGCCGGTACAGCGGGACGGTGACGGTGGCGCCGGTGCGCCGGATCAGCTCGGCGACGATCCACCAGTGCGGCCGGCTCAGTTCGTTGATGTAGACGCCGCCATGCGTGTAGATGATGTGGAGGCGCGTTGCGCCCTTGCGCGGGCGGACAGTGACGGTCCGGATCCCGTCCACTCGACGCTCCTGGATGCTGTGGGTGGCCGTCAGGGATCGCGGCATCGCCGCCGCCTCCGGGTACTCGCGCCCGGGGTAGGAAGCCTCCACCCAGTCGGTGGTCCGGTGGCGGTCCTTCGTCGGCGTCAGGGCGATGAGGCGTGAGGCCACCCGCATGGGCAGGGATCCCTCGGTGCGGGGATCGCCCGGCGAGTATCGCTGCAGGCTCCGCCGGATGCGCTCGATCATTCGGCCAGCCTAGCGGTCGGGAACCGGCCGGCCTTGCGGAGGGGCGCCTCCTGCGGTGGGGCTGGGCGCTACCCGGACCGACCTGCGGCCCCTCCCGCCCTGCGTCGGCGGCATCCGCTGATGAGCTCTCTGTCATGCTTGACGTTGGACAAAAGCCTCCCGGCGCTCTCGGCCCGCGCCCTTGATGTTCTGCCGGCGGCCGGCCCCTTCCACCCGAGGATTTCATGGATACCGCAGCCCAGATCCCCCTGATCCTCGACCTGCTCGGGGTGTTCTTCTTCGCTGTGTCCGGTTCGCTGCTGGCGGCGCGCAAGGGCTTCGATCTTGTGGGCTCGCTGCTCCTTGCCTCACTTGCGGGCCTCGGCGGCGGCGTGGCCCGCGACGTCATCATCGACACCCCTCCCGCTGCGTTCAACGATCCCACCTACCTCGTGCCGCCGCTGCTCGCCACTGTGCTCGTGTACTTCGTCTTCTCGCGGGTGGAGCGTGGTCGGCGGGTCCTGGTGATCTTCGACGCCGCGGGCCTTGCCCTCTTCTGCATCACCGGAACGTTGAAGGCCCTCACGTTCGGACTGAACCCCGTCGCTGCGGTGCTGCTGGGCGTCACCACGGCCGTGGGCGGCGGCCTGCTGCGCGACGTCGTCGCCAATGAGGTTCCGCAGCTGTTCGATCCACGCGACATCTATGCGCTGCCGGCGATGCTCGGCGGCGTCGTCGTCACCGTGCTGGTAGCCCACGACTGGTTCAACCTGCTGTCCGGGGCGGCAACCGCATCCATGGTCTTCTCGCTGCGTGTCCTGGCGTGGCGGTACGGCTGGCACGCGCCCCTGGCGGCACGCGCATGGTCGCCTCGGCGTGCCCGGAAAGGTAAGAGCGCCTGACCGCGGCCGGTTACGATTGAGGCATCCCCACCCCCCACCTGGAGTAACCGTGACTGAACTGTTTCTGGACAAATTTCGAGCCCTGGTTCCCTCCTATTTCGAGGACGAGTGGGTTGAGGAGGACGGGCTCTCATCGGCGGAGCTCGAGGAGATGATGCAGGGCAAGGACTTCGAGCTTCCCCTCGCACTGCGCGAGTTCTACCTCGCCGTCGGCGCGACCGAAGACATCATGGAGGCCTTCCACTTCTTCTGGGATCCCGACGAGCTGGAGATCGAGGACGGCTTCCTCCTGTTCCTCGAGGACGAGGAAGAGCTCTACACCTGGGGCATGAAGGCCGACCAGCTTTCCGTCCCGGACCCGATCGTGTGGCGCCGCAACAACGCGCGCGGAGAATGGAAGTCCGAGGACGGCACGTTCAGCGAGTACGTCCTCGACCTGTTCGAGTGGGTGTTCGAGGACACGGAGGAGAACTGAGTGAGCGGATTCGTCCACCACGCCCCCGAGGGGTATCAGTGCCCCTTCTGCGACCTTGCCCGCGGCGACTTCGATAATCCGCGGAACCTGTGCCGCCCGGGCGACGTCGTGTACTCGGATGACCTCGTCCTCGCCTTCATCGCCTCCCACGGGTTCGAGCCCAATCCGGGACACGTGCTCGTCACGCCCCGTGAGCATTTCGAACTGCTCTACGAACTGCCCGACGACGTCGCTGCCCGCATCATGACGCTCACGCGCGATGTCGCGGTGGCGATCAAGCGCGCGTGGGAGCCCGACGGGGTGTCGACCCGCCAGCACAACGAGCCCGCCGGTAGCCAACACGTCTGGCATTATCACCAGCACGTGCTGCCGCGCTGGCACGACGACGGCTTCTACTTCACGCCGAAGCGGCCCGTCGTGGACCCGGGTATCCGGGCGCGGAAAGCGCTGGAGTTGAAGGCGTTCCTGTAGGTCCGACGTCGGGTCCTGCCCGCCTTTCAGCGGTCCGGGTGCGTGTCGCGGCCCGACACGCCGAGCTGCAGGTGACGTCGACCCGGTACCT
>NZ_KI914799.1:9240-10511 GCF_000520535.1 Arthrobacter sp. H41 | reverse complement strand
GTACCTGGGCAACCTGCGCCAGGAGCTCGTCGGGGAAGAACATCACGTCCTCGTAGCAGAAGCGCAGGACCAGGTAGCCACCGATGACCGTGGCCTTGTTGCGCTGCCGGTCCCGGCGGAGGGCCTTACGGTCGGGGTGAAAGGCGGCGCCGTCGATCTCGACCACGAGAAATCCTTCCAGAAGGAAGTCAACCCGGCCCACCCCGGGAAGATGCACCTGTGGTTCCACCTGCCAGCCCGCGTCCTCGAGCACCAGCCGGGCAACCACCTCGATGGCCGAATCGGCGCTCGTGGCAACACGGGCAAGGGCCGAGCGCGCTTTCCCGTTACGCCGTCCCGGCAGGCGGTTGAGCAGAAGCTGGTGCCCGCAGGCTCCCCGCCGGAAAGCACTTTCGATGATCACCACGGATTCCCGGAGGGGCAGACACTGGAGTGAGTGAAGCAGCACGTCGATGAGGCCGACAAGCGGAAGGACCGGATGAACCGCAACGGTGCGTTGCCGGTGGTTGATTGATGCAGGATTGCGACCATGGGTAGAGCTCAGGTGAAGCGACTCCGCCGGTTCGAGGACCCAGAGGCCGTAGTGGGCAGCGGCCGAAACGCAGGTAAGCCTCGCATCGACCCGGTAGGCGGCCGCGAAATCCGCCGGGGCGTCCACCCGGGCAAGCACGCCCTTCCGCAATCGGAAAATTCGGCCCGACCGCACAGCCGCGGCAACGTCCCGCTCTGTCGCTCCAGCCGCCAGCACCCTTGACGTTCGGGCAACACCACCGAAGGCCCCAAGAGCTTGTGCAACATCCATCACTCAAGAAGACCGCTTTTCGGCGCCGACAGTCGGGGCCGGAACGCGTAAGTGGGTAACCCCGCCCAATTATCCGTTGGATCCTGCCCATCTTTCAGCCGGTCAACAGCGTGTCGCCGCCCGACACGCCGCAGTTTTGGCCCTGATCTCCCGAACCCTGGGCAGCACCCGACAGGAAGCGGCAGGGCTAGACTTCCCGGCTGACCACTGCCTGCGCAAAGCTGGCCAGCGCCTGCTTCACCACGCTGTCGGGCAGCGGATCCAGTGCGGCGACGGCGTCGTCGGCCCAGCGCTGTGCGAAGGCCCACGCTTCCTGTGTCTGCGGATGCGACCGCACGGCCGATACCGCCTTCTCCAGCGCGGCATCGGAGGTGAGGTCCGCATCGACCAGGGCGATCACCTCAGCGGCAGAGTCGTCACCTGCCGCGGCAGCCCGCCGCAGAAGGATCACCGGCAGGGTGGGCACGGC
>NZ_KI914799.1:7884-9140 GCF_000520535.1 Arthrobacter sp. H41 | reverse complement strand
GCCCGCCGCAGAAGGATCACCGGCAGGGTGGGCACGGCCTCGCGCAGATCGGTTCCGGGCGCCTTGCCGGACTTCACCTTGAGCCCGGTGACATCGATGACGTCGTCGGCTAGCTGGAACGCGACTCCCACCTTCTCGCCATAGGCCACCATCACGTCGATGACTTCCTGTGGAGTGTCGGCGAACAGCGCCCCGAGCTGGCCCGACGCCGCCACCAACGACCCTGTCTTGTCGGCGATCACGGAGAGGTAGTGCTCCAGGGCGTCCTCGTCCTCACGCGGTCCCACGGTTTCGTGCAGCTGCCCCAGGCACAGTCGCTCGAACGTGCGCGCCTGGATGCCCAGCGCTTCCCCGCCGAGCTCGGACACGAGGATCGACGCACGCGCAAAAATGAGGTCGCCCGTCAGGATCGCCACCGAGTTGCCCCACACCTCATGGGCCGTCGGTGCGCCGCGGCGATAGGGAGCGGAGTCCATGACGTCGTCGTGATAGAGCGTGGCAAGGTGGGTCAGTTCAACGACGACGGCGGCCTGCACCACCTCCGGGCGGGTCGGGTTGCCGAGGTGGGAAGCAAGGATGGTCAGGAGCGGACGGATCCGCTTGCCCCCCGCTTCGACGAGGTGACGGCTCGTGGCATCGGCGAGCGGGTCGGAATTCGAGATCGCACCGAGCAACTGCGGTTCCGGGCGCCTTGCCGGACTTCACCTTGAGCCCGGTGACATCGATGACGTCGTCGGCTAGCTGGAACGCGACTCCCACCTTCTCGCCATAGGCCACCATCACGTCGATGACTTCCTGTGGAGTGTCGGCGAACAGCGCCCCGAGCTGGCCCGACGCCGCCACCAACGACCCTGTCTTGTCGGCGATCACGGAGAGGTAGTGCTCCAGGGCGTCCTCGTCCTCACGCGGTCCCACGGTTTCGTGCAGCTGCCCCAGGCACAGTCGCTCGAACGTGCGCGCCTGGATGCCCAGCGCTTCCCCGCCGAGCTCGGACACGAGGATCGACGCACGCGCAAAAATGAGGTCGCCCGTCAGGATCGCCACCGAGTTGCCCCACACCTCATGGGCCGTCGGTGCGCCGCGGCGATAGGGAGCGGAGTCCATGACGTCGTCGTGATAGAGCGTGGCAAGGTGGGTCAGTTCAACGACGACGGCGGCCTGCACCACCTCCGGGCGGGTCGGGTTGCCGAGGTGGGAAGCAAGGATGGTCAGGAGCGGACGGATCCGCTTGCCCCCCGCTTCGACGAGGTGACGGC
>NZ_KI914799.1:6093-7784 GCF_000520535.1 Arthrobacter sp. H41 | reverse complement strand
CGAGCGGGTCGGAATTCGAGATCGCACCGAGCAACTGCTTCTCGACCTCGGCGAGACAGGAAGCCACGGCCGGACCGAGCTCGGGATCCTCCGCGATCAGCGCGAAGCCGGGTGGCAGGCTCGAGGACTCGTCAGGCTCCCCGGCGGTGTCCAGCGCACGGTCGGCGCCCACGCCGGCCCAGCCGGAGGAAAAGGATTTCGTCACCGTATAAGACTAACCACGGAGCACGGCAGTTTGCGCACGCAGAGCGGCCGTGACGGAGGGCTGGTTGGTGGTGGGCGGAACCAGCGCCTCGAGCAGATGGATGACGCGGTCCTCGAAGCCGCGCCCACCGGTGTCGGTGAGGTTCGCCAGCATGCGCACCACGAAGCGCATCAGCACGGGAACCGGCATGCCGGTGCGCAGCGCCAGCGACAGGATGGCGGGCTTTCCGATGAGGCGGGCGAAGATGCTGCCCAGGGTGAAGTGGCTTCCCCACTGCGCACGGATATAGGGCGCATACCCCGAAAGCACCTGGTCCCGTCCCAGTGGGGAACGCACGCGTTGCGACCGCTCGATGAACTCGGCGGCGTAGCGGGCCGACTCCATCGCATAGGAGATGCCCTCGCCGTTGAACGGGGACACCATGCCGCCGGCGTCGCCGAGCAGCAGGAGTCCCGGACTGTAGTGCGGTGTCCGGTTGAAGCCCATGGGCAGGGCGGCCCCACGGATCTCGCCCACCTGGTTCTCGGGCGTAAAGCCCCACTCGGACGGCATGCCGGCGGTCCAGTCGCGCAGCACCTGCTTGTAGTCCAGCTTGCCGAACTCGGCCGAGGAATTCAGGATGCCGAGCCCCACATTGGAGGTTCCGTCGCCCACACCGAACACCCAGCCGTACCCCGGCAGCGGACGCCCGGTGGCATCCGGAAGTTCGAGCCAGCCCTCCATCCAGTCGTCGTCGTGCCGTGGGCTCGTGAAATAGGTGCGCACCGCGACGCCGAGGGGACGGTCGTCCCGCTTGGCCATCCCGAGGCTCACCGCGGTCCGGGTGGAGTTGCCGTCGGCGGCCAGCACGACGTCGGCGCTAAAAGTGCGTGACTCGCCGGTCTTCCGCCCGTCGGCGTCCAGCAGGTTCACCGAGACACCCGTGACGCGGCCGGCGTCGTTGCGCACCGCAGCGGAAACGGCATGCCCCTCGAGGATGAGCGCACCGGCCTGCTGGGCGTGACGTGCAAGGGCTTCGTCGAACCCGAGGCGGGTGCGCACCAGCCCGTAGTCGGGGAAGTCGCTGAGTTCGGGCCACGGCACCTCGACCGTCCGCGTGCCGGCCTTGAGGCGGAGGCCCCTGTTGCGGCGCCAGCCGTCGGTTTCATCGTGCGGCAGCCCCAGGAGCTGGATTTCGCGGACGGCGCGGGGGGTGAGGCCGTCTCCGCAGACCTTCTCGCGCGGGAAGCGCGTCTTCTCGAGCACCGTCACCTCGATGCCCGCGCTGGCCAGATAGAAAGCGGCGGTGGACCCTGCGGGGCCGGCGCCGATGATGAGGACCGACATTCAGTTCGCCGCCCGCGTGCTGCGCCTGCGCAGCCGCGCCGAACTGCTCGCCGCGGCAGGCCTGGCGGCGCCCGATGCCGCTCCCGGTTTGACGGCCCGGTGCACCGCGACGATGCCCCCGTTGAGGTTGCGGTACGCCACGTCGGTCCAGCCGCTGCGC
>NZ_KI914799.1:2980-5993 GCF_000520535.1 Arthrobacter sp. H41 | reverse complement strand
CGCAAGCTCGTCCTGGTTTGGCCAGGCCCGGATGGACTCGGCGAGATAGACGTACGCCTCAGGGTTGGAGCTGACCTTCGTGGCAATCGCGGGGAGGGCACGCATCAGGTACTCGGTATACAGGGTGCGCCACAGCGCGACAGTGGGCTGCGAGAACTCGGCGATCACCAGTGTCCCCCCGGGCTTGGTGACGCGCAGCATCTCCGCTAGGGCCTTGAGCGGCTCGTGAACGTTGCGCAGCCCGAAGGAGATGGTGCTCGCGTCGAAGGAATCATCGGCGAAAGGGAGGTTCGTCGCATCGCCGGCCACGAAATTGATGTCCGGCCGACGGCGCTTCCCCACCGTAAGCATCCCGAGGGAGAAATCACACGCGACGACGTCGATCCCGGCGTCCGCATACGGTTCGCTCGAGGTGCCGGTGCCGGCGGCGAGATCGAGGACGCGCTGCCCCGGCCTGGCGCCCACGGCATCGACGACGATCCGGCGCCAGCGGTGCGCCTGGCCCATGGACAGGACGTCGTTGACGATGTCGTACTTCGGTGCCACATCGTCGAACATGGCCGCTACTTCATCCGGACGCTTCTCAAGGGATGCACGTTTCACCTGCCCATTGTCTCAAACAAATACCCGCCGCCCGACCGCTGGAGGGGCCCCTGGCCAGCGCCGATCGACGCCGCATCGGGCTCCTCCCCCGCCGGAGTAGGCTTGAGGCACCATGAGCAATCCGTCCCTGACTGCGCCCGCGCCCGCCCGCGGGCGGACCGGCGGACTCCGAAGCATCACCCTGTCGAGGGGCCCGATCGAACCGGATACCGGGCTGCTCGACTATCTGGCACGCAACGACGCCCACACGTGGATGCGACGGGGCGGCGGCTTCGTCGCCTACGGTGAGAGCGCACGGTTCACCGCCACGGGGCCGGGCCGTTTCGCAGAGGCGCAGGACTGGTGGCGCGACCAGCTGGCGACTGCCGACGTCGACAATCCACTCCGGCAGCCAGGTACTGGGCTCATCGCCTTCGGATCCTTCGCGTTCTCGAAGACCTCGACGTACGAGTCCCGGCTGATCGTGCCGGAGATCGTGGTGGGCTGCTCCGACGGCCAGAGCTGGCTCACCTACATCACCGGCGACGCCGGCGCGGAGGTGACCCCTGAAGCGGCGGAAGCGGTGCTCGCGACGTACCTCGATGATGTCGCACCCGAGCGCGCTCCCCACAGCGGGGACCAGCTGGCCCCGGGGATCCTCAGTGAGGATGAGTATCTGGTGGCGGTCGCCGAGGGTGTTCGGCACGTCCAGGCCGGCGGGCTGAGCAAACTGGTCCTCGCCCGTGACATCGTCGCCCGACTCGGCGCCCCCATCGGCACGGCGCAGGTGCTCCGTGAGCTGGCCGTCCGCTATGAGGACTGCTGGACCTACTCCGTGGACGGGCTCATCGGCTCCACGCCCGAGATGCTCATCAAGGTCGAGAACAACACCGCCCGGGCCAGGGTGCTGGCCGGCACCCTCGACCGGGCGAACGCGCCGGCCGGCGACCCGGACTACCCGCAGCGCGTCCTGGCCGGCTCCGGGAAGCAGCTGCACGAACACTCGATCGCCATCGATTCGCTCACGCGCCAGCTCGAGCCCTTCACCAGCTCCATGACCTCGCACAGCGAGCCGTTCGTCCTCCAGCTGCCAAATGTCTGGCATCTTGCCTCGGATGTCACAGCGCAGCTGACCCCCGACGGCGGAGGGCGGGTGCCGACGTCGCTGGCGCTGGTCGAGGCCCTCCATCCCACCGCGGCGGTGTGCGGCACGCCCACTACGGTGGCGGGCGCCCTCATCCGGGAGCTCGAGCACCTCGAGCGCGGACCCTATGCGGGACCGGTGGGATGGATGGACGCCGAGGGCAACGGCGAGTGGGGCATCGCACTGCGCGGTGCGGTGGTGGAAACCCCTACGCGGATACGCCTCTATGCGGGTTGCGGGATCGTGGAGGGATCACAGCCTGAAGCGGAGCTGGCCGAAACCTGGAGCAAGTTCCGTCCGATGATCCAGGCTCTCGGTCTGACCAGCTGACCAGCCGACCAGGCCCGGGGTTGGTTACCAATAGGCAATGCCTGTAGCCTGTGATGCACATCTCAAATCGCAGTAGAATCATTCAGGCTCGCGTATGCCCCCTATTTCCGCCCTCCCGTCCGATCGAGGTATCCCATGATTTTCAAGAGAAATGCACTCCTGGCCGTGCTGGCCACCGGAACCCTGGCACTGACCGCCTGCGGCGGCTCCGACGAGCCCGCCGCGGAAGGCGGGCTGAACCTCGTGTCGGAGGGCAACCTAACCGTCTGCTCCGATATCCCCTTCCCTCCCTTCGAGTTCGAGGAGAACGGTGAGTACACCGGCTTCGATATCGACCTCATGAGGGAGATCGCCACGGGCATGGACCTCGAACTCGTCGTCCAGGATGTCGGATTCGACGGCCTCCAGAGTGGTGCGACCATCGCCGCCGGACAGTGCGACATCGGCGCGAGCGCCATGACCATCACCGAGGAGCGCCAGGCCAACCTCGCCTTCTCGGATCCGTACTACGACTCGCTGCAGTCACTGCTGGTTCCCGCCGACTCCGATGTCACCGGCATTGACGACCTCGCCGGAAAGTCGGTGGGCGTCCAGCAGGGCACCACCGGAGAGACCTACACGCGTGAGAACGTACCCGCCGACACCGAGGTGGTCGCTTTCCCGAGTGACGCCGAGATGTACGCGGCCGTCCAGGCAGGCAACGTCGACGCCCTCCTCCAAGACCTGCCCGTCAACCTCGGACACACCGAGGACGGGGCCTTCACCATCGCCGAGAAATACGAAACCGATGAGAAGTACGGCTTCGCGATGGCCAAGGAGGGCAGCGAAGAGCTGGTCGCCGCCGTCAACGAGCAGCTGACAGCGATCCGTGACAGCGGCAAGTACCAGGAAATCTACGACACCTACTTCACGGAGTAACCAACAGCTCAGGCCCTGCGGCTGCCGGCGCGTGGAACA
>NZ_KI914799.1:0-2880 GCF_000520535.1 Arthrobacter sp. H41 | reverse complement strand
GGAACACCGCGCCGGCAGCCGCAGGGCCTGCAACTTCCTGAAGGAAGGTAGACCCCAGCTTGAAACGCTCAACACGCAGACGCCTCATCCAGGGCGCGCTCTACGCGGTGTTCGCCGTCATCGTCCTCGCGATCATCGTCGCGGCCGACTGGCAGGCGATCCGCACCAACTTCTTCGACCTCGAGGTGGCAGCTGCCGCCTTCCCCGAGATCATCACGGTCGCGGCGAAGAACACGGTCCTCTACACGGCCATCGCCTTCGCGGGAGGGCTCCTCCTCGGCCTGATCTTCGCCCTGATGAAGCTCTCCCCGGTGCTCCCCTACCGCTGGCTCGCCACTGCCTACATCGAGCTGTTCCGCGGGCTTCCGGCCCTGCTGGTGATCTTCGCCTTCGCCTTCGCCGTACCCATCGCGTTCCAGTGGCGGCCTCCCGGCGGCAGTGCCGGTGCGGGTCTGATCGCGCTGATCATCGTCTCCTCGGCCTACATCGCGGAGACCATCCGTGCGGGCATCGAGGCAGTGCCCAAGGGCCAGGTCGAAGCGGCACGTTCACTGGGCATGAATCCGGCGTGGACCATGGTATCCGTGGTCCTGCCCCAGGCCTTCCGCATCATCACTCCCCCGCTGACCAACGAACTCGTGATTCTCATCAAGGACACCTCGCTCCTGTTCATCGCGGGAATGGCCCTGGGCGACCGCGAACTGACCACCTTCGCCAGGGACTCGCTGACGAGCCAGGCGAACGCGACGCCGCTGGTCCTCGCCGCGCTGATGTACCTCGTCATCACGCTGCCGCTCACGCAGCTCGTCGCCAAGCTCGAACGACACAACAAGAGAGGCCGGTGATCGCGGTGGCTGGATCAACAGGCGCTGCCTCGGCAGCACCCCCGGCGGGGGTTCCCGCAATCGAGGTCCGTCAACTGTGCAAGACCTTCGGAACCAACGAAGTACTCAAGGGCATCGACTTCCATGTGGACCAGGGCGAGGTGGTGTGCGTGATCGGCCCGTCCGGCTCCGGCAAATCCACGCTCCTGCGCTGCGTGAACCGGCTCGAGGAACCCACCACAGGAACCATCATCGTGGAGGGCGTGGACATCACGGACAGCGAAACGGACCTCGACAAGGTGCGCACGCGGATCGGCATGGTGTTCCAGCAGTTCAACCTCTTCCCTCACCTCAGCGTGCTGCAGAACCTCACCCTCGCGCAGCGCCGCGCCAAACGGCGAGGGAAGAAGGAAGCCGAGGAGGTGGCCCGCCGCAACCTCGCGAAGGTAGGCCTGGCGGAGAAGGTCGATGCCTTCCCCGCCCAGCTCTCGGGAGGTCAGCAGCAGCGCGTCGCGATCGCCCGCGCGCTGTCCATGGACCCCGACATGATGCTGTTCGACGAGCCCACCAGTGCGCTCGACCCCGAACTCGTGGGCGATGTCCTCGAAGTCATGAAGCAGCTGGCCCGTGAGGGCATGACGATGATGGTGGTCACGCACGAGATGGGCTTCGCCCGCGAGGTGGGCGACCGCGTGGTGTTCATGGATGGCGGCGTGGTGGTGGAGCAGGGCAAACCCGAGGACGTCCTCGGGAACCCTCAGCACGAGCGCACCAAGGGTTTCCTCTCGAAGGTGCTCTAGGAGAAGCCCACAGCGCCGGCAACAGCCTTCCGGATCCGGGCGTGCAGGTCCCGGAGGCCTTTTCGGCTGGAGCGGATCTCGACGATGGAGCGGCCCTCGATGGGCCGCTCCATCGCTGTGTCGAGTCCGGCGAGGCTGGTGACGCGCTCGTAACGCAGCCCGTAGGCGGCCGCGATCGCCGCGAGGTCCACCGTCTGGGGCGTGCCGAACAGGCGCTCGACGGCGGCCCCGTACCGCGCCGTCGTCGTCTCGGCCCCGTGCTCCAGCAGGCCGAAGATGCCGCCGCCGTTGTCATTGAACACCACGATCTGCAGATCCGGCTGCGGCTCCCCCGCCCCGATCAGCAGGCCTCCCACGTCGTGGAGGAAGGTCAGGTCCCCCACCAGCAGCCGTGTGGGGATGCCGCAGGACAACGCCACGCCGGTTGCCGTGGAGACCGTGCCATCGATCCCGGCGAGGCCGCGATTCGCGAAGACCTCGAGCGGATGCCAGTCCGTCGGGGCCACCAGGTCAAGGTCGCGGATGGGATTCGAGGACCCGATCACGAGGAAACCGTCCGTGTTCTCCCACACGGCGTCAGCGACGTGCAACCCGTTGAGTGCTGCCTCGCCCGCCAGCAGGTTCTGGATTGCCGCCTCCGCTGCCGACCCGTGCTCCCGCCAGGAGTCCAGCCAGCCGTCGGCGCCGCGGCCCGCGAATCGAAGCAGCTCCGGCAGGTTGTCGATGATGCGCTCGTGCCGCCGACCCTCCTCGAACCAGGCCACGGGCGTGGGCAGGTACAGGGCCTGCTCGACGTCGTCCCGGGCCAGCAGGGCTGCCACGGGACGCGACAGGGTGGGACGCCCGAAGACCACCACCTTCGTGATGGACGCACCGGCATGCTCGAGCAGCAACCGATAGGGCGCGACGGCGCCGCTGCCGAAGCGTGCGTTGGAGGACGGCTCGGCGAACAGCGGGAGCCGCAGGTGCGCGGCGAAGACCGCGGCCAGCTCACCGGCGCCGTGCCCGGCGACCACCACGGTGGTTGCGCCCTGCGATATCCCGGAATGTAGCTCACGAGCAATGGGGACAGGGGCGGACGTTACGGCCCTGCCCCCCTGAGGGGCGGCGGCAGCAATCGCGGCGGATCCCGACGTCCCGGCCGGCGCGTGCCCGCCGGCGCTCCCGGCACCTCCTGACTCCGGCATGTGCGCCGCTGCAGGTCCGGTCGGCTCCGGCGATCGTGCCGGGGGGAGCGCATCGGCCAGCCCCGGCAC
>NZ_KI914798.1:25371-29038 GCF_000520535.1 Arthrobacter sp. H41 | reverse complement strand
CTCCTCGGCGCCCGGTTCGGCGCCTATCTCGGCGTCCTGTTCTGGTTCCTCCCGGTCGGTATGGCCTTCGCCTTTCTGGGCGTCCAGCTCGCCGTCTTCGGAATCTACATGGGCGCGAGCTTCGCCCCCAACCACAAGGGCATGCCGCTCGTCCCGAAGGACAGCACCCTCGATTTCTTCCAGAAGCAGGTCCTGACCTCACGCAACATCCGCGGCGGGCCCTTCGTGAACAACGCTTTCGGCGGCCTGAACTTCCAGATCGAGCACCACCTCTTCCCCGACATGCCCCGTCCGCACCTGGCCAGGGCAGCGGTCATCGTCCGGGAGCACTGCGAACGCCTCAAAGTGCCATACACCGAGGTCGGCGTCGCCGCCTCCTACGGCGCTGTGGTGAAGTACCTCAACCGCGTCGGACTCTCAGCCCGGGATCCGTTCGACTGCCCCATGGTCAACAGATACCGCCGGCCATAAATTGTTCAGTACAGCCGGTGCTGCCCGGCTTCCCTTCCGCGACCACCAAGGAGTTCCATGTTCTTCCTCTTCGGCCTCACATCCCGCGAGCGCATGCTGTTCGCGCGCAACGCCACCTGCCACTTCTGTGGGCAGTATGTTCCGCAGCGGGTTCTCCAGCGGCGGACGAAGCTGACGGTCTTCTTCATTCCCCTCTTGACCGTAAACCGTAAGCGGCTGATGGTCTGCAGTAACTGCGGAGGATCGTCGAAGCTCAGCGCCGGCCAGCAACGGGCCATGGCTGGCTGAGCTGGCAGACCGGGGCCCGAACGCCCGACGACTGTCCCGCGTCAGGCGTTCCACAGCCCGTACGAATCTGCAAGCGAGGAGATTTTCTGTGCACGGGCAAGGCGCGGCAGGTAGGAGCCGTCGCCCACAACCGCACCTGCTGCATGGGCACTGAGCAGTTCGAGTGCCCACTGGATCTCGGAGTCACTGGGCGATAGCCCCTTGTTGATGGTGTCGGCGGCATCCGGCAGCAGGCAAAGCTTCCCGGTCATGCCCATGGACGCGGTGACTTTGCACGCCTCGAACAGCTTCTCGCCGAGCGCCCCGACTGTGGGGCCGTCGATCGGACCCGGCAACTGGCCCACCCGCGAGGCTACGACCAGTTTCGAGCGGGCATAGGCGAGCGCCATCGGATCGTCGGAGGCGCCCGTGTCGCGGCGGAAGTCGCCGACCCCGAAGGCGAGACGGAAGGTGCCCGGCGCGCTGGCTATCGCCGTCGCGTTTTCAATGCCAAGGGCCGATTCGACCAGGGCGAGCACCGGGGTGCCGGCCTGGAGCCGCATCGCAGTATGCGTGACCTGCTCGGGCTTCTCGGTCATGGCGAGCATGACTCCCCTCAGTCCCGGCGCCTTCGAGAGGGCAGCGAGGTCGTCGGCCCAATAGTCGGTCTCGATGCCGTTGACCCGCACCCACGCTGTCATTCCCGTGGACAGCGCTTCAACCACGCGTTCTCGTGCCGCCGCCTTGCCGTCGGAGGGCACCGCATCCTCCATGTCGAAGATCACGGAGTCCGCCTCCGAGGTTAGTGCGGGAACGAAATTGTCCTCGGATGCCGCTGAGGCGAGGAGCCAGGAGCGGGAGAGTTTGGCGGGGAGCGCCGCAGCGCGGCTGTTTCTAAGGGAGGCCATAGGAAAACAGTACTGACGCGGAGCGGGCATTATCCACCGCGCCACGAGCGGGCCGATAAACACTACGACCAAAACGGCACCGGTGCGGAGCATCGGCAACATAAGGTTTGAGCGTGGACTTTCTGTCGGGCACCTTCCTCACCGAACTCATTCTTGCCTCAGCAGCATTTCTGTTGTCCTCACTCATCGGGCTGGAGCGGCAGATCCGGCAGAAAAGCGCCGGGTTGCGGACCCACGCGCTGGTGGGAACAGGGTCCGCCGTCTTCACGCTCGTATCGGCGTACGGCTTTGCAACGGTCACGGAGCCCGACACCCCTTCCGACCCGTCCCGGATAGCGGCCCAGATCGTCTCTGGCGTAGGTTTCCTCGGGGCAGGAGTGATCTTCATGAACCGGGACGTGGTGCGTGGCCTCACCACGGCCGCCACCATCTGGATGTCCGCCGCAGTGGGGATGGCCTGCGGAGCGGGAATGGTTCCTCTGGCGGTCACGGCAACCGTCCTGCATTTCGTTGCGGTCGGCCTGCTTGCACCACTCTCCAGGCTCCTGCCCCTGGCGGACAGGAAGCGAACCGTCGAAATACAGTATCTTGACGGCCGGGGTGTGCTGCGGGAGGCGCTGGCCGCAGCAACCGAGATGGGCTTCGACGCCTCGATTCTTTCCACCCGGAAAGTACCCGACGGGACTGCGCCGCAGGTCCTTGTGCGAATGAAGTTCCATGGGAAAGTGCCGCTGCGGGATCTGCTGGCTCAGCTCAGCGAGGTGCCGGGTGTCCTCGGTGTTGCCACCACCGACGACGACCAGGACGGCGGGGACTAGACCTTTGCGGGAGCGGATGGTGTCAGGTGTACCAGAACCAGCGCGGCGGGCTCCACGTATCGGGAACTGAATGGGCGCTGAACGACCCGCAGGCCGAGCAGGAGTAGGCCACACTGCCGGGGATGCTGGAGCCGTGGCCGCCGTCGGCCCGCGCCGGAACGTATTCTTCGAAGATGAGGTAATCCGCGGAGTCGCAGGGCTGGCACCAGGGCACTTCCGCCGGAACGTTCAGGGGTACGGTTCCCCGAATGCGGCGCACCGCCCGATTATGGTTGATCGTTGTCATTATTCCCACCATCTCGCCCATGGCACCGACGCTGGTGCCATGCAGTAAGGGTACTGATGGCTCAAGCGTAGCCCTGCCACGACCTGCTGCAAAGAGCAACTGTGTCGGTGCACTGGCACAATTGCTGCATGCCTATCAGGACGCCGTACACCACCCCCGCGCTTCCGCCGCGGGAATCCGACGCACTTCGCCGCGCGTTGGCCGGCAGTGCCGACGTCACGGTGTTCGTCGACGGCACCGCGTACCGGCTGCCCGCAGCGGCCCGGAACGCCGTCGTCGACCTGCTTGGACGGCTCGGTGACGGCGACACCGTCCAGTGCACCTCGGTGGCGGAGCTGCTCACGACCTCGCAGGCATCCGAGCTGGCGGGTATCTCCCCCACCTACCTGCGAAACCTTACCGATGCGGGCACGATTCCTACGGAATACCGCGGCTCGCACCGGCGGATACGGAGGAGCGACGTCGAGCGGTGGCTTCAGGCGCAGGCGGGAAGCGGCGTCAGAGGCGGGGACGCAGGCCCCAGCGCCTCGCCTTGAGCGCCAGATGCAGCTCCAGACGGACTGCACCGTTCAGGGGATCGGCGCCGATGATCCTCCGGATCCGCGTCAACCGGTTATAGACGCTGCTCCGGTGGAGGTGCAACTGTTCTGCTACGTCCTGGACGGATCCGTTCTTGTCGTAGAGCAGTTCCAGGACCGGCAGGAGTTCTCCCACCCGGTCCTGGTCCTCGAGCTCGGCGAAGTAGACACTTCGCGTGTCGGACAGCTGCCATCCCATGGCGCTGAGGAATTGGTAGGCCCCGATGGTCCGGTACTCGGCGATCACCCCGAGCTGCTCGTCGACCGCCGAGGCCTGAGCCGCGGAACACGCCTCCGCGTAACCCGCCTGGAGGCTCCGCAGGTCGGAGAACGGCTCCC
>NZ_KI914798.1:22066-25271 GCF_000520535.1 Arthrobacter sp. H41 | reverse complement strand
CATGGCCAGCGGTCCCACCCGACGGCCGGCCCGTTTCGCCAGCTCCACGCGGTAACTTTCAAGAACTGCGGAATGCGCCGCGTGCCCGATGCCAGGGGTGAGTAGAAGGACGGCGTGGGAGACGGCGCCGGCGCTGAACAGAACCGAACGCACTCCCACTGTCGCGTGGAGCGCCACCGTCCGGTGCATGGTGGCGGAGGCGAGCGGATCCGCGCCAGGAGTGGGGCGGATACCGGCTTCGACGACGACGGCGACCTGCCACGGACCTCCGGCAGCCATCTCACGCCAACCCCGTAGCTCATCAACTGCTGAGGAGATACCGTTACACGCAGCAACGAACTCTGTCTCGCGCCGGTTGCGGTGCTCCGACTCGCCGGTGTTGCCTTCAAGAAGCAGCCCGGCAAGGTGGTCGATGTCCGCGCGCACGCGCGGCAAAAGAGAGAAGATGGCGGAGGCGGGATCGTCGTCGGAATCCTGCTGCACCCAGAGATAGCCCACGCGGAAACCCTTGACCAGGAGCGGGACGCAGATGCGTCCCAGCATCCCGAGATCCGGATTGGCCGGGACCACCACCGGCCTGACTGCAACGGCAATGCCATGGCGGAACTGCCACTCGCTGACATCGGCCGGTACCTTCTTGCTCAGCAGGAAGTTGACCCTCACCCGGTCAGCCGAAACCTGGTCGCTGCTGTAGGCGAGCAGCACGCCATCCAGGTCCTCGAGGGAAAGGCCGCGCCCGAGCGTGCCCGCAATGCGTTCGACTGCCTCTTCGATCGCTGGTCTCTGCATTGGGTCAGCCTACGGGCACGCAGTCGTCCCAGACGACACTTGCCGCCTCGAGACTCGACACCTGTCGATTGCATCGACGCAGCTCCCGTGCTAGTGATCCTCGTCACATCCGCAATGACGGCTCGAGGAACCGAAAGGACCGTCCCGGCGCTGAACTGCCTCACGTGCCGGAGTTCATACTGGAAGTGGCTTTACCAGGCCTGCCCGTTTCCGCCCGTAATCGCATACTGGAGAATCCCATGATCGTCGGCGTCCCTAAAGAAGTGAAGAACAACGAGTTCCGCGTAGCCATCACCGCTTCGGGTGTCCACGAATTCCGGTCACACGGGCACACGGTCCTGGTGGAACGCGACGCGGGCCTCGGCTCCAATATCTCGGATGCCGAGTACGTGTCCGCGGGAGCCGAAATCGTCGAATCGGCGGACAACCTGTGGCAGCGATCCGACATGGTGCTGAAGGTGAAGGAGCCGGTGGAACAGGAGTACCACCGCTTCCGGCAGGGTCTCATTCTCTTCACCTACCTTCATCTGGCAGCCGAGCCGGACCTCACGCGCGCACTGCTCGATTCAGGCGTGACGGCGATCGCGTACGAGACAGTGCAGGACGGCCGCTCTCTACCCCTGCTCGCCCCCATGTCCGAGGTGGCAGGACGGCTCGCGGTTCAGGTAGGAGCCCAGGTGATGACAGCTCCTGCTGGTGGGCCGGGCCTGCTTCTCGGCGGGGTTCCCGGCGTGCGGCCGGCGAAGGTCGTGGTGCTGGGCGCGGGGGTGGCCGGGACGAATGCCACCGCCATGGCGGTGGGAGCGGGAGCCGACGTATCGATCCTGGACATCAACATTGCGCGTCTACGCGAGATCGATGCGCTCTACGCAGGGCGGGTCCGGACCATCGCCTCGAACAACCTCGAAATCGAGAAGGCGGTACTTGAAGCCGACCTCGTGATCGGATCGGTCCTGATCCCCGGCGCGAAGGCACCGAAACTTGTGACCAATGATCTCGTCGCCCGAATGAAACACGGCAGTGTCCTCGTGGACATCGCAGTGGACCAGGGAGGCTGTTTCGAGGATTCCCATGTCACCACCCACGAGAATCCCACCTTCAAGGTCCACAACTCACTGTTCTACTGCGTGGGGAACATGCCCGGCGCGGTCCCCAATACCTCCACTTACGCGCTGACCAACGTCACACTTCGCTACGCGGTCGCGCTGGCCGACAAGGGTGTGCGCGGTGCCTTCGAATCCGACGTCGCCCTCAGCCGGGGGCTGAACATCGCGGGTGGAAAAGTGGCGCACCACTCCGTCTCAAGCGCTCACGATCTCGAATTGTCGGAGGACTGGCGCTCACTGGTCTAGCAATCGGCCGTCCTGCCCGCCCGTCATCCCCTCGACGAGCACATTCCAGGCCTCGATCAGCCTGGACCGCGGCATCCCGCGGTCCTCGGAGAGGTGGAGCAGCAAACCGGCCTCGAGGAACGCGGCGAGCTGGTAGGCAGCGAGCTCAAGATCGCCCTGCACGCCAGCTTCCCGCAGCAGCACGATCAGGTGTAGCCGAACAAGCCGCTGGGTGGGATGAGCGTGGTCCGCCCCTCCGGGTGAACCCGCCGCTCGCACTACACGGCCGTCGACCTCCAATCGGTTGATGCTCGCCGCCCCGAAGGCCCGGAGGCGCTCCCATGCCGGCGCTCCGGGGCCGAGGGGAGGAGGGCCGGACATGAAGGCTTTCTGGAAGTCCCGCCCGGTCTGGTCGGCAAGGGCCTGCATCAGGCCTGCCCGGTTCCCGAAACGGCGAAAAACTGTGCCTTTGCCCACTCCGGCGGCACGGGCGACGTCGTCCATGGTGAGGTTCTCCACGCCCCTGCGAGCCACGATGCCGGCCGCAGCATCGAGCAGGAGCTCACGGTTCCGCGCTGCGTCCCGCCGCTCACTCTCGTTCCCGTTCAACGGCAGCGGCCCGCCCCTTCGCTCCATGCCGAACATCCTAGTGCGGAATAAAACGGACCGCAGTCCGCTTATGAGAGTGAGTGCCCGTCATCAGTCGGTGGGCTTTTGGAACTATCCGGGAGATTTCATGTCGAACACCACCATCCTTACCCTCGTTGGCAGCCTTCGGGAAGGGTCGATCAACCGCCAGCTCGCAGAAGTGGTAGTGCTGAATGCCCCGGAAGCCGTGGATGTCGTGACTTTCGACGGGCTTGCCGATGTCCCCTTCTATAACGAGGACATCGACACCGATGAGCGCCGGCCCGCTGCGGCGGCTGCGCTGCGCGAGGTGGCAGGCCAGGCGGATGCGATCCTGCTCGTCTCACCCGAGTACAACGGCACCATGCCCGCCGTCCTGAAAAACGCCATCGACTGGCTCTCCCGCCCTTACGGTGCCGGCGCGGTCTCCGCCAAGCCGGCCGCCGTGATCGGATCGG
>NZ_KI914798.1:6013-21966 GCF_000520535.1 Arthrobacter sp. H41 | reverse complement strand
GTGATCGGATCGGCCTTCGGCCAGTACGGCGGCGTGTGGGCCCATGACGACGCGCGGCGTTCACTCGCGGTTGCCGGCGCAGCGGTGCTCGATGACACGAAGCTCTCCATCGGTGGCTCGATCACGCGGTTCGCGGAGATCCATCCCAAGGACGACGCCGAGGTGGCGGGCATGGTGACCGGCGTGCTCTCGGCACTCGCTGGTGCTACTGCAGCTGCGGCGACTGCGACTGCGGCTACTGCGGCTTAGGCCCGACCGGCCAGTGACGCTGGGATCAGCGCCACTGGCTCCCAGCCCAGGCGGCGTCCCGGAGGTAGCTACGTGCCGTGCCGGTATCCCGGGGTTCATCCCGCGGACCGGAAGTGCCGCCATCCTGCAAATCCTCGAACGCGTCCACTGAACAATCAAGGGCTGCGGAGAGACCGGAGTCGGTTCGTATGTTCATGATGCTTCTGCTTTCATCGGCCGGACGAGGAGTACGGAACTACACGCCGCTGCGGGATCCGGCTTTGGCGGGCTCCGGCTGCCATGCCCTCGCATAAAGACCCAGGGCGGCTTCCTCGCGGGGTACGAAACCCAGGCGGTTGACCGTCATGTGGGCGTGATGCACGGTGAGGTGCTGGGCACTTCTGCCCACATGTGCCTTATTCGCCCTGTACAGGTAGCTGTCAAGCGAACGGAACCATCGGCGTCGCCAGTTCCGGACCTCCGACTCGGCCGCCGTCGCGGCCATCCTCGCATGGAAGCCGGTGGTTTTCGCTGCCACCTGCAGCGTCATCGCAGTGCCTACGGCAGCCGCCCGCGGACCGGCGTCGGCGGTGCAGGTCCTGAGATGGGCATCCCAGTAGAGGTCCCAGGTGAGCCTGCGGCGATCGGGTCGGCTCGCAGAATGCGGTCCGCGCATCATGCTGTGCGCCGAGTCGAAAAGGATCAGCGCACCGAGTGCCGAGCGGCTCTGCATCTTGGGGAAACGCTGGCCGGCCCACAGGGAGAGCTCGGAACTCAGCTCGAATACTTCCTCAGCAAGGTCAAGGCCCTCGACACCTCCGTACTTGAGGAGACTGGCTTCGAGGTGTGCGTCAGGGTGACCCAGGCCCGGGAAGAATCCGTCGTCCACGGACCTTGAGTAGTGCTGGTGGACCAGGAGCTGCGGGAAAGCGATGGTGGCTCGTTCCTGAAGTGAACGCTGCAGGGCCCTGAGGTGCTCAAGGACCCGGGGGTGGGCCTGGATATGCAGGTGCACCTGTGCGGTACGCCCTGTGGTGGGATCTTCGGTCCGCGTGAAATACCAGCGTTTCGCTCCAAGCGCCCGGGCCTGCGCCACCAGAGGGGTAACCAGCGCTCCAACGATGCCGTCCGCTACATCGAAGCCACCCGGGAGAAGCGTGAGGTGCCACCATTGAGTGCCTGCAACGGTTCGTGAGGCGGTTCGAACTGCTGTCAGCTGACTCATGGCCCTCTTCTTCAGGGTTAGTGGTTACCCCGCTGGGGCGGGATTGGAGGGGAAGACTCACCGGCATTCCATGCCGGGAGCTCTTCGTTCTTACTTGGGCCAGTCCCAACTGCTCGCCGAGACCGATCCGGAGTACCGCTCCGAGCTGTCGGCAAGGAGGGCAGGGGCACCAGAACCTACCGTGCCAACCAGAATGAGGAGTCCCGCGGCTGCACCGATGAGCTTGTTCATGGCGTTTCCTTTCACGATCCGGTGTCCCAAGGATGTCCGGAGCCGTGCAGCAGTGTCCAGCGGGAACGGTGCCATGTTCAGGACATGGCCTGAACCGGACGCGGGCCCGGAGCGGCCAGGGAAGAGAGCGAAGGCGAAGCCGCCGAGAACCGCGGGATTCCGGGGGCGGGGCGCCATATCCGAGCCTGCGATTGCCAAGTTCCCGTTTATGTCATTAACTGGACATGTCATGTTTTTTAACCGGAAACAATGATCAACCCCAGCTACCCTGCACTGTTACGGCCAGTTCCCGCTGTCCTGCGCAGCTTCGTCAGCGGCTCGACGCCAACAGGAGAACCCCGGATGGACGCCATGTCTTTGGAGCTCTACCGCTACGCTGTCGGCAACCCCGGCTGGAGCCGGTTGGCGGCGTCGGAAGCTCTCGGACTGACCATGCGCGACGTCGACCTCGCACTCCGGGAACTGACGGAGCGGAAGCTCATCAGCGCCCAGGCTTCCGGAGGCGAGGCTTTTGTGGCGGTCTCCCCCGATGTGGCACTTGCCGATCTTGTCGACGCGGACGAGCGCGCCGTACAGAACCTGAAGACCCGGATCAGCGCCCAGCGGCGCGAACTGTCGAGTCTTGTCCCGACCTTCCTCGAGGCCCGCAAGCACATGGTGTCAAGCTCCTCGGTCGAGACACTCGAGGATCCACACCTCATTCACCGCGTCCTCATCGACTATGGGCGGGACGTCACCGACAAGGTGTACATAGCCCAACCCGGCCAGGGGTCGACCGCTGACGTGCATGAGGAAAGCGTGCGCAAGGACCTCGACCTTCTTGAGCGGGGAGTCCGGCGCAGAACCCTCTACGATGTCAGCACACGTGACCACGTTCCTACCCGGAAGGCGGTTGCCGCGATCCAGCAGGGCGGCGGGGAATTCGGCGCCCTCCCCTTCATCCCCCTGCGCATCCTGATCTTCGACGAAAAACTCGCACTGGTAGGCCGGCAGTCGACACGTGAGGATAAAGCGGCGCTCGTCATCCGCGACCATAGCCTGATCAACATCTTCACCCAGCTCTTCGAGGTCGCCTGGGAGCTGAGCGAACCTTTCCTCAGCCCGACGGCGAACCGCTCCCCGCTCACCAGCATGCAGCGCAGCATCCTGCAGGGCCTGGCTGCGGGCCTGTCCGATGAATCGATCGCACGACGGCTTGATATCAGCGTGCGGACCTGCCGCCGCCACATCGCCTGGATGCTTGAAACCCTTTCTGCCGAAAGCCGCTTTCAGGCAGGGGTCAAGGCACGGGACGCAGGTTGGGTCTAGCCCTCCGGACTCTTTTGGCAACAGCTGTTGCCTATCGGTCAACCTCCGCTAGACTCGGCGTGTGACTTTCGACAACACGACCGAGGACCTCCTGCCCGCCGAGACCGAGGCCGCCCTTGAGCGGGCGCTCGATTACGGAGCGCGCCACGACGCGCTTTTCTCCACGCGCGCCGCGAATATCAAGCAGTCGGCGGTTCGTGATGTTTTCGACATTTCCATCCGGCCCGGCCTGGTGTCCCTCGCAGGCGGCAGCCCCTACCTCAAGTCGCTTCCGATGGAGCAACTCGGCCGCACCGCGCAAAGAATCATTGCCGAGCACGGTCTGGAGGCCCTCCAGTACGGCGGCGGCCAGGGCATGGACGAACTGCGCAGCCTCATCTGCGATGTCATGGCGGCCGAAGGCATCCGGGGGGCGGATCCGGCGGACATCGTGGTCACCACCGGCTCGCAGTCGGCGCAGGATGTGGCAGCAAAAGTTTTTTGCAATCCGGGTGATGTCATCCTGTGTGAGGATCCCACCTATGTGGGTGCGCTGAACACCTTCGAGGCCTACGAGGTGGACGTCATTCCCATCCCGATGGACTCCGAGGGCCTCATGCCTGATGAGCTCGAGCGCATCATCCTCGAGCTCAAGGAGCAAGGCCGGTCGGTCAAGCTGCTCTACACGATTCCCAGCTTCAACAACCCGAGCGGCATCACGCTCGCCGCGGATCGCCGTCAGCGCGTCGTCGACCTGTGCCGGGAGCACAACATCCTGGTGCTCGAGGATAACCCGTACGGCATGCTCCGGTTCGACGGCCGGCCCCTCGCTCCCATGCGGGCGGACAATCCCGACGACGTCATCTACCTCGGGTCGTTCTCGAAGATCTTCGCGCCTGGTGTTCGCCTCGGGTGGGCGCTGGTTCCACGGCATTTGTACCGGCGTTTCTATCTGGCCTGCGAAGCAGTGGTGCTGTGCCCTTCGCCCCTGACCCAGATGCTCGTGACGGCATACCTTCGGGACTACGACTGGCTGGGCCACCTCGAGAACATGCGCGGCCTCTACCAGGAGCGCTGTGCCGCGATGCTCGGTGCTCTCGCCGAGCAGTTGCCCGAGAACGTGCACTGGACCAATCCCGACGGCGGATTCTTCGTCTGGGTGACCCTGCCCGAGGGCATCGACACCTACCCCCTGCTGTACCAGGCGATCGACGCCGGCGTCGTCTTCATCCCCGGAGCCGCATTCAGCCCCTCCGATGAGACGTCCAACAAACTGCGCCTCGCCTTCAGCGCCGTATCGCCGGAAGACATCGTCAAGGGTGTGACGCGCCTCGCACCGATTCTGCGCCGGGCCATCGCCGACCTCGAAGCGTAAACGGCACGCGGGGCGCTTCACCGAGGCGCACCCGCCTTCGAGAATTCGCGCAGCAACGGCGGGTGCGCGACGCCGACACCCACCACACGTGCGCAACCATCGCAGGAACGCCGCGCTGCGTCGCTCAGTCGAGGAGCAGTGCCGGTTCCTCGAGGATGGACGCGACGTCGGCCATGAAGCGGGCGCTCAGGTCCCCGTCCACCACCCGGTGATCGAATGAGCCGCCGAGGGTGGTGATCCAGCGCGGAATCACCTCGCCGTCGAGCACCCAGGGCTTCTGCTTGATGGTGCCGAACGCCACGATCGCCACCTCGCCGGGATTGATGATCGGCGTCCCGGTATCGATGCCGAGGGCACCGATGTTGGTGATGGTCAGGGTGCCGCCCTGCATCTGCGCGGGCTGGGTCCGCCCGGCGCGGGCCGTGGTCGCGAGTTCGTTGAGCGCCAGGGCGAGTTCCTTGAGCGAGAGGTCCTGGGCGTCCTTGATGTTGGGCACCATGAGTCCGCGTGGGGTGGCGGCGGCGATGCCGAGGTTCAGAAAGTGTTTCACGAGGATCTCGTCGTCCGTCCACGTGGCGTTGACCGACGGATTCCGGGCTGCAGCCCAGATGACTGCCTTCGCCAGGATGAGGAGCGGGGACACCTTGATCCCCTCGAAGTCACGCGACGCCTTGAGCCGCTTCACGAACTCCATGGTCCTCGATGCGTCGACGTCGACGAAGATGCTGACGTGCGGCGCGGAAAAGGCGCTGTGGACCATGGCCTTCGCGGTGGCCTTCCGGACGCCCTTGACCGGAACACGTTCGATCCTGTCCGCGCCGAACTTCTTCCTGCCGTCCCAGAAGGTGTCGGCGCCATCCTGCTCGGCGTCGCGCTGGGACTGGTAACTGATGAGGTCCTGCTTCGTGACCTCGCCCGAGGTGCCGGTTGCTGGAACATCCGCGAGATTGATGCCGAGGTCGCGGGCGGCCTTGCGGACCGGTGGCTTGGCCAGCGCCCGGTCGATGAGCTGATGGAGCGTGCTGCGCTGCGGAGCTGCTGGGGCTTCCTGGGGCGACGCAGGGGGAGCCGCGGCTCTGCGCGGGCGGCGCCGCGCGGCGTCGGCCTTCGGCCCGGTGCCCACCAACGGCCCCGGAACGGAGTCCACAGACCCGGTAGGGCTCTCCCTATCGCCGGCAGGTCCACCGGACGCCGACGGCGGCGTGGAGAACTCCCCCGGCATCCGAGGCGCCGGTATCGGGGTTACTTCCTCCGCTTCCGCCCGGGAAGCCTGCTCCGGTGCCGGCTCCGGCACCGCCTTTTCGTTCGAAGCGTCCTCCACCGCGAAGATCGGCGTGCCGACCTCGACGGTTTCACCCTCGCCGACCAGCAGCGCCGACACGACCCCCGCGAACGGCGAGGGCAGTTCAACGAGGGATTTCGCCGTCTCGATCTCGACGATGATGTCGTTCACCGCGACGGTATTGCCCGGCTGCACCTTCCACTGCACGATCTCGGCCTCCAGAAGGCCTTCTCCGACGTCGGGGAGGCGAAAGGTGTGGGATGTCATCGTATTCCTTAGTAGGCGAGGGACCGGTCGAGGGCCTCGAGGATGCGGTCGATGTCAGGAAGGTACTGGTCCTCCACTTTCGCGATCGGGTAGGGCATGTGGAACCCCCCGACGCGGATCACAGGCGCTTCGAGCGAGAGGAACGCGCGTTCGGAGATCCGTGCCGCAATCTCTCCGCCGATGCCGGCGAAAGTCGGCGCTTCATGGGCGATCACCAGGCGACCCGTGCGCTTGACCGATTCCGTGATGGTGTCGAAATCGATCGGCGAGATGGAACGCAGATCGATGACTTCGACACTGCGGCCGTCCTCCTCGGCAACCTTGGCCGCCGCAAGTGCGACAGGGACCAGCGGTCCATAGGCGACGATCGTCGCGTCGGTGCCGTGCCTCAGGAGGTGCGCGGTGAACGGGTCACCGGACGGCGCCGTCGTATCGACTTCACCCTTGAGCCAGTACCGCCGCTTCGGTTCGAACACGATTACCGGGTCGACGCAGTCGATTGCCTGCTGGATCATCCAGTAGGCGTCCTGCGGGTTGGACGGCGTGATGATCCGCAGGCCCGCGGTGTGGGCGAACAGGGCCTCAGGCGATTCCGAATGGTGCTCGACGCTTCCGATTCCCCCGCCGTAGGGGATGCGAATGACCACCGGGGCGCTGAGCATGCCGTCACTGCGGGTGTGGAGCTTCGCCAGCTGCGTGGTGATCTGGTTGAAGCCGGGAAACACGAACCCGTCGAACTGGATCTCGCACACCGGCCGGTACCCCCGCAGCGCCATTCCGATCGCCGTGCCGATGATGCCCGACTCCGCGAGCGGCGAATCGATGACGCGGCTCTCGCCGAACTCGCGCTTGAGCCCGTCGGTGACCCGGTAGACGCCGCCGAGTTCCCCGATGTCTTCACCGATGAGCAAGGTCTTGGGATTGCTCGCCAAGGAAGCCCTCAACCCCTCATTGATGGCCTTTGCGATGGTCAGAACGGCCATTACCCGGTCTCCTCGTCCACGGCGAAACCGGCCTGGTAGTCGCGCCAGACCTGCAGTTCCTCCTGCACCAGCGGATGAGGCTCGGCATACACGGTGTTGAACCGCTCCTCCATGCCCGGTGCTTCCATAGCCTGTACATCCCGGCGCAGGTCGGCGGCCATAGCCTTCGACTCGGCCGACAACTGCTCGAAGAATGCGTCGTCGGCCTTGCCGCTGCTGCGTAGGTGCCTCTCGAGACGGGCCAGGGGATCCTTCGGATGCCAGTCGGCGTCGTCGCCCGCCAGGCGGTACTTCGTCGGGTCGTCGGCCGTGGTGTGTGCACTCATCCGGTAGGTGAAGGCTTCGATCAGGACGGGCCCCTTGCCCGATCGCGCATGCTCCAGCGCCCACTGTGTGACGGCTTCCACCGCGACGACGTCGTTGCCATCAACGCGGACGCCGGGGAAACCATAGCCCTCGGCCCTTCTGGCAAGGGGAACGCGGGTCTGAACCGTGGACGGCACCGAGATGGCCCACTGGTTGTTCTGGCAGAAGAACACCACTGGCGCGTTGAAGGACGCCGCGAAAACCATTGCCTCGTGGATGTCTCCTTCGGAGCTGGCGCCGTCACCGAAATAGGCGACCGACACCGCCCGGGGCAGGGCAGGATCGGCGAGCTGGTCCCGCTGGATGCCCATGGCATACCCCACGGCGTGGAGGGCCTGCGCCGCGAGCACGAGGGTGTACAGGTGGAAGTTCCGCTCCCGAGGGTCCCACCCGCCGTTGGTGACGCCGCGGAAGAGACGAAGGATGTCCGAGAGCCCGACGCCGCGGGTCAGCGCCACCCCGTGCTCCCGGTAGGTGGGAAAGGCGTAGTCCTGGGGCTCGAGCGCCCGTCCCGAGCCGATCTGCGCGGCTTCCTGGCCCGTGAGTGGAACCCACAGGGCAAGCTCTCCCTGCCGCTGGAGGGCCGTCGCTTCCTGGTCGAACCGGCGGATCAGGTACATATCCCGATACAGGGCTTTCAGCTGATCCGCATCGGTGGTCCCCGGGAAACCGCGGTATGCGGCGTCATGGGCGAGCACGCCGTCCGCATCGAGGAACTGCACCATGTCGGGCTCACGGGCGGGGTCCGATTCATGCAGGGCGCGCACCATTTCCTCCGACTCGAACTCGGCTGCGGGCAGGCGGCTGCCGCTCATGGCACTCCTTCCAGGACTTCATTCAAGAGAAACTATGCAGCCGATGGAATACTTTGCCCGGGTCATGCACCGGAACACATATCTTCGCAGGCCTACAGCTTCAGCCTAGCCAGTGGCGGGAGTGAGACCTATTTAAGACGCCTCAACAGGACCCCGGGGAATGCGGGTAGCCTGCGCACAGTTCGAGGAACCGGGTATTGGCCTCGGGTTCCCCGATGCTCACCCGAATCCCCTCCGTGCCGAAAGCGCGCACCGACAATCCCTGCTGACCGGCGAGATCCGCGAAGTCCTGCGAGTAGTCCTTCAGCGCCAACCACACGAAGTTCCCCTCGGCCTCGGGGATTCGCCAACCCAGCGCGCGTAGGCCGTCGATTACTCGGGTTCGCTCATCGACGATGCCCTGGACCCGCTCGGCCACTTCGCCGTAGTGCTGGAGGGAGGCGACCGCCGCATGTTCGCCCACCTGGGAAACGGCGAACGGAACCGCGCTGACGCGCAGGGAATCCGTGAGCAGGGGTTGTGCCACCGAATAGCCCACCCGGAGGCCGGCCAGTCCGTGGGCCTTCGAAAAGGTACGCAGCACAATGACATTCTCGTGTTCCCGGTACATCTCGATGCCGTCGACGGCGTCGGGGTGCCGCACGAACTCCTGGTACGCCTCGTCGATGACCACCACCACCGAGGAGGGGACCGCTTGCAGGAACCCCTCCACCTCATTCCTCGAAAGCCCCGGACCCGTCGGGTTGTTCGGTGTGCACAGCAGGATCACCCGGGTTCGCTCGGTCACGGCGGCGGCCATCGCCTTGAGGTCGTGGGTCCCGTCCGCCTGGACCGGGATCTGAATGCCGGTTGCGCCGGCCAGCCCCACGCAGATGGGGTACGCCTCGAAGGAACGCCAGGCGTAGATCACCTCGTCCGGTGCCTCGAAGTCGTTCTGGCCGGCGAAGGCAGCGAGGATCTGGTTCAGTGCGCCCAGACTTCCCGCCCCGGTGACGATATCTGCCGCGGGAACACCAAGAAACGCGGAGAGTTCGGTCCGCAGCGTGGTGGTCATCGGATCGGGGTATCGGTTCACCGCTGTCTGGGCACGGATCGCCTCGAGCACGGCAGGAAGGGGCGGCAAGGCGTTCTCGTTGGATGACAGCTTGAAGCTCTGCATACCCTCGACCACCACGGGAGGCTTGCCTGCTGCGTACCGTGGTAGTTTCCCCAGGGCCCTGCGGGGCTGGAGTCCGGGGGCCGCTGTTCCGGCGAAGCCTGCCTCGTTCTCGATTGACGTCATGAACCTAGCCTAGCGCCGGGGTTCTTCCAGCCTGGCGTGGCAGCATGGCGGCATGTTGAAGTGGATCCTGCGCATCGTATGCAACGCCGTGGCCCTGTGGGCGGCCGTCGCCCTCCTCCCTGGCATGGACGTCCTCCCCGACCCGGCCCTGGGGCGTAGTGTCGCTGAACTTGCCGGCAGCGCCGTCGAACCCTCCGTGGCGCGCTCGCTCAGCGTGGTCCTTGCCTTCGGTTTCGTGGGTCTGGTCTTCAGCCTGGTCAATGCGCTGATCCGGCCGATCGTGAAACTGCTGTCCCTGCCGCTCACGATCCTCACCCTCGGTCTTTTCACGATCGTCATCAACGCGGGGATGCTCCTGCTCACGTCCTGGTTCACCTCGTTCACTCCTGTCCGGTTGTCGGTCGACTCGTTCTTCTGGACCGCGATCCTCGGTTCACTGATCGTGAGCGTGGTGTCCCTCGCCCTCTCGGCCGTTACGCGGTCGGGAGACTAACCCGCCCGACGCCGGGCCTTCCGGTTCCCCTGCTGCGCCTGGGACACCTTGCCGTCGGTGGTTCCCGGCACGCGCACCGCGGTGTACATGTGGCTCGATGCCACTCCTGAGGCACTGGTTGTGGCAAGGAGTGAAGCCGCGGGAACGAGGGAGGGCAGCGCGCTTCCGTCCACGAGCCGCGCTCCCTCGGCGTAGTTGGCGAGCTTGTGCGCGGGCCCGAGGCCCTTGCCTTCCAAGCCGTCAGCCCCCTGCAACAGCTCCGGCACGGGATTGTCAAGGCTCACCGTCACCCGATGGTGCTCGTCAGGATTGGGGGCGGTGTCGACGCGCGGCACTGCGTCCTCGGCATGTTCAAGATGCAGGTACTCGGTCTGCGCGGAGCGCTCCCAACCGGTCGGTGAGCCGACGGTGACGACGAGTTCGACGTCGTACTTCGCCGCCAGCCCGGAGTCCGCCGCCAGGTTCATCGCGTGGAGCCCACCCTGGCTGTAGCCCGCGACCATCAGCCGGTCGCCGGGCCGCGCGCCGGATTCCTCCAGCGCCTGCGCCACGGCGGGCACCACATGGCGGCTGTCCTGCACCACGGCCTCGGCGTTTCCGGCCGTGTCAAAAGGATTGCCCGCGTCCAGCGCGGTGCCCTGGGTACCCGGCAGCACCACGAGGTATACCGGACCGTCGAGCCCTGCCGTCCGGAGCACCTCGAACGTTCCTGGCCCACGTTCCTCCACCGCCTTGATCCTGCTGACGAGGGATTCCACGGTGCCTGAGAACGGCACGGGCGTTCCGGTGACCTGCAGAGGCGCGATCCGTACAGGGCCCGGCGTCAGGATCCCCGAGGCGATGGCACCTGCCCCCACCACCCGCGCAGCCTCCTCAGTTCGCCGTGCAGCCCCGGTGATCACGCTCTGCGTCACGGAGTCGGCCGCAAGGTAGGCCAAACGGCTGGCAGTGATGCGGCGGGCCGTCTCCGAAAGGCTGTCTTCATTCAGCAGCACGGCACGCGCGGCATCCCGGACGGCGCCGCAGGCGGCCCTTCGGGACTCGATCAACCCGGCGCCTGCTCCGCCCTGCCAGGCCAGCGCGCCCGGTATGTCCTGGCCCAGGTCCAGTTCCACGTAGAGGAGGGCCGCGGCCACCTGCCGCGATTCCTCTGCGAGACTCTCAAGCCGGGCCGATGCCTGCTCAAGCTCCTCCCACTGGAAGCTGATGCCTCCCACTCCGCCGCGTGTTGCTAGGTACGGTTCAACGGCGGAGTGGGGACGCAACGTGAAGTCGCGTTGCTCGTCCCGGCTCACTGTCCCATCCCGGCTCCTATGGCTTCGGCTTCCGCCCGGCGCAGTGCGTCTGCATGTGCTTCGGCGAGTTGCGCGGCAGTGGAAAGGAGATTGACGGACGCAGCGATGTCCGCTGTGCGGTCCTCGAGATAAGCGACGAACCGGCTCCCGGCGGGCGATTCCCATCTCAGCCGGCAGAGAGAAAGCGCCTGCTGCCGAATTCCCTCGAACTGTGCAGCCTGCCGGCGCAGCCTGCTTCCGGCGTAATCCGCGGTAGGACTTCCGGCCGCCCACGCCTCGGAGGTGGTGCCGTCGTCGTAGTACCCCTCTGTCACAGCCACACCAGCCTCCCTTGTGCGAACTTGTGCGAAATTCATGAACAGCCCGGGCTATCACGCTATTCGCAGGGACGCGGGGTCACCGTCAGGGGACCGGGCTATGTGGACAGCGCCGCGCAGGGCGGCATGAAAGAATTGCGGGCATGGCTAATTCCGCACTCCTCCGGGTAGAACTCGCTTCCACATTTCCGGGGGAGGCACCCTCGCTCTCACTGGGTCCCCTCGACGGCCGGTATCGGGAGGCGATCGCGCCCCTCGTCGACTATCTGTCCGAGGCGGCCCTGAACCGGGATCGGGTCCATGTGGAGGTCGAATGGCTGATCCACCTCACTCGTCACGCCGTGCTGCCGGGAGCGGGACCGCTCGAGCCGGCGCAGGAGGAATTGCTCAGGGACATCGTGCTTTCCTTCGACACGGCGTCCGTCATCGAACTCGGCGAGATCGAAAAGGTGACAGTGCACGACGTCAAGGCCGTCGAGTATTTCATCGGTCGGCGGCTCGCCGGCATCGGGATCGAGCACCTCAAGCCGCTCGTGCACTTCGGCTGCACTTCCGAGGACATCAACAATCTCTCCTACGCCCTTGGCGTCAAGGGTGCGGTGGAACGCGTCTGGCTGCCGGCGGCGAAGGACCTCGTGGCGCGCATCGGAGAGCTTGCGCGGAGTTCGAGCGCCACGGCGATGCTTTCGAGGACGCACGGCCAGCCGGCAACTCCCACAACGCTGGGCAAGGAGATGGCGGTGGTAGCGCATCGTTTGTCACGTCAGCTGACGCGGATCGAGCAGACGGACTACCTGGGCAAGATCAACGGAGCCACCGGAACCTACGCCGCACACTATGCCTCGGTACCTGCGGCGGACTGGCAACAGGTTGCACGCTCCTTCGTCGAAGGGCTGGGGCTCACCTGGAACCCGCTCACCACGCAGATCGAGTCCCACGACTGGCAGGCCGAGCTGTACGCAGACCTCGCGCGGTTCAACCGCATCCTCCATAACTTCTGCACCGATGTGTGGAGCTACATCTCCATCGGGTACTTCGTCCAGGTTCCCGTAGCCGGGGCCACGGGTTCCTCCACCATGCCGCACAAGGTGAACCCCATCCGGTTCGAGAACGCCGAGGCGAACCTCGAGATGTCGTCGTCGCTGCTGGATGTGCTGGGTTCGACGCTCGTCACCTCACGGTGGCAGCGGGACCTGACCGACTCCTCGAGCCAGCGCAACATCGGCGTGGCGTTCGGACATTCGCTGCTCGCGATCTCCAACGTGGTGAAGGGCCTGGGACGCCTTGATGTCGCCCCGGACGCACTCGCTGCCGATCTCGACGCCAACTGGGAGGTGCTGGGCGAAGCTGTCCAGATGGTCATGCGTGCCGAGGCCATCGCCGGTGTCCCGGGTCTGGCCGACCCGTACGAGCGGCTCAAGGAGCTCACCCGGGGACAGCGGGTCGATGCGGCCCGCATGCGCGACTTCGTCAGCGGGCTGGGACTCAGCAGCGAGGCGGAGCAGCGCCTCCTGGACCTGACGCCGTCGAGCTACACTGGCATCGCCGAACAGCTCGTGGATCATCTGGGCTAGGTTCCGGCAACGTCCGGCGCTCGGTCACGGAGCCAGCGGCACCACCACTTTCGCTCCGCCGTCCCAGCGGCGCGCGGCCACGGCGCTCAGGGGCGGCAGTTCGCGACGGGCGACGGCGGCGACAGCCTGGCCCAGCTGTTCGGCGCTCAACCCCCGGGCAAGGGTGATATGAGGCGTCCATCGTCCGGGAGCGGTATTGGGCGCGGGGTCAGCGGCGGCATGGACCGACCAGATGCGCTGGTGAAGCCGAATCATTTCCGGGGAGGGGACCACCTGACGTGCGAGGACATACTTGTGCTTCGTCGGAAAGACGAGCAGCCCGGCCGTGGCCAGCGCATACGGTAAACCCTGAACAGCGGAGGCAAGGCCGGCGTCGTGCCCGGCATCGATCCTCGCCGCCGCCAGCAGGGTGAGGTGGGGGCTGTTGCTCGAGGAGGCGTGCCGGGACTGGTTGGGAAGGTCCAGGTCCTCGAGCGCCCGCCAGTCCTCGAGCACGGCGTGCTCACCGGAAGGATCGAGCAGCAACTCAACGCTGTCAGTCACGTTCGGCCGGTTCCCTCGTATCAGCGGGGCGGACGCCGGAAGTCCCCGATGCCGGCGGAACCGTCCTGCTCGGTGACCCCGGTGCGTGGATTCCGCTGTGGACGCTGGTAGGCGAGTTCTCCGCCGCTCCTGCCTCCGAAGGGCCTGCCGTGATCCGCGTATTCCTCACGGAAGAAGGCGAGGCACCAGGGGCCGAGTTGCACCCTCGCCCCCGTTCGGAGAACGGAGTTGCCGGTCGCATTCACGCTTCCGCTGACGGGGCCATGGGGGACCAGCACGTATTCGTCGTCGTCGGTGTGGACCACCTCCGCGTGGAGGTCCTGCAGCCCCTCCAGTTGCAGCGAACTCGTCTCCGCGCTACCGATGGTGGCGCGGTCGTCCGGCAACGCGAACTCCCGCGGAACCTGCCCTTCCCACGTCGCTGAGTCCTGGACGAAGATCAGCCGCGGCCGGCCGCTCCCCCGCGCGTAGTGGGTGGTGGTGATGGTGCGTCGAATCCGGCGGTTGACCGTGGGAACCAGGGGAAACGGCGTCGACGGCGGCATTCCCACTTTCGCTTCGCCCCTCTCCAGCGCACGACGGCCGAGGTGGAGCAGGGGCGCGAGCGTCGACGGCGACCCGAGCCGGATGTAGGGCGAGCGGGTCAGGAACCGCTGCGCCAGGGTACTTCTCACGGCGCCAAGGCTCACGAGGTGCCCCTTGGGCCCGGAAACGGACACCGCGAGCCCCTGACCGGCCAGTGCTTTCGCCAGGGAACGGACGGCCGCCAGGCTTGGAACACTGTCGCCGCTGAATGCACCCGGACGGTCGACAAAGATGTCGACCGTTGTTCCGGCCGCCGTGACTGTTCCACGCAGCTGCTCTGCCGGGTCCTTGCCGTCGGGAGGCTCGACCAGTGAGAACGCGAGGTCTATCTCAAGGTGGATGGGGGATTCCATGTCGACGCAGCGTCAGCTTCGGAGGGTGTCGGAACCGCGGGCGTCGTTGTCGCTCGTGGTGATGCGCAGCGTCCCGTTGAACTTCCAGGTGGCCCGCGGGGCGTCGGGGCCGATGTCGCGCGGCACCTCGACCGTCATGTCCACGAAGTTGTAGTCGATCGCGGCGCCCTTACCCGTGAGGTAGGACCACATCTCCTCGGCGAGATCGGCCCAGTCCCGGATGGTGTGGTCCTGGCCCGGGGCAGCGGAGTTGGAGGTGTTCTCAGTCATGTTGATTCCTTTATCGGGTGATCGAACGATGACAGACGTCCTCTAACGCCGCCTGACGTGGGTAGGAGCAACGATAGCCGAGCCCATGCGCGAAAAACACCCTGATCCCGTAGACCCGGCCGCTTACCACTTCGTGTGGACGGCACCCCGGAAGTGGCGGTCGTAGATGCCGGCGACGGCGGTATCCAGCTCTGTGCCGAGCTCAAGGTGTTCCGCGGCTGCCGCGTTCGCCCGGGCCTGTTCGGTGTTGCGGGCGCCCGGGATGACGGTGCTGACGCCGTCCTGCGCCGCGATCCACGCGAGCGCAGCCTGGGCGGTGGTCACGCCGTCGGGCACGAGGGCGGAAAACTCCTGCGCCGCGGCCAGGCCGGTCTCGAAGTGGACGCCGGCGAAGGTTTCTCCGACGTCGAAGGCCGCGCCGTCCCGGTTGAAGTTCCGGTGGTCGTTCTCGGCGAAGACCGTGTCCTTCGTGTACTTGCCGGAGAGGAGACCGGACGCCAGCGGCACGCGGGCGATGATGCCGACGCCGGCCGCCTTCGCCGCCGGCAGGACCTCGTCGAGCGGCTTGAGGCGGAACGCGTTGAGGATGATCTGAACGCTTGCCGTGTTGCCACGTGCGATGGCCGCGAGGGCTTCGTCGGTCCGCTCGACGCTCACGCCGTAGTTCTTCACCACACCCTCGCTGACGAGGGTATCGAGCGCGTCGTAGACCTCATCGGTGCTGTAGACGGGGGTGGGCGGGCAGTGCAGCTGGACGAGGTCGAGCGTGTCGACGCCGAGGTTGGTGCGGGAGCGGTCGGCCCACTGCCGGAAGCTGGACAGGCTGTAATTTTCCGGCACCTGGTCCACTCGTCGGCCCATCTTCGTGGCCACCATGACGTCGTGCCCGGGATTGGCCTTGAGGAAGGATCCGATGGTTGTCTCGCTACGGCCGTCGCCGTAGACGTCGGCCGTGTCGAAGAAGGTGACGCCGGCGTCGGCGGCTGCCTCCAGCACCGCGAGCGCGTCCTTGTCCTCCACCTCGCCCCAATCGGCGCCCAATTGCCAGGTGCCGAGTCCGATGACGGAGACGGATCGGCCGGTCTTGCCCAGGTGTCGTTGTTCCATCTTTCGACTATAGGCGGACACCCCCTCCCCCGCTGATTAAGCACCTATGGCGGCTTCGCCGCGAAAATAGCAGCC
>NZ_KI914798.1:0-5913 GCF_000520535.1 Arthrobacter sp. H41 | reverse complement strand
AGCAGCCATAGGTGCTTAATCAGCGGGGGTGGGGCAACGCCCGGAGCCGCTTGACTGTAAGCATGCTTAGTGGTGGGCTAGGTCACCTACGGAAGGGAAACTGCGTGAAGTCGCTGTGGCTCGATACTGCCCCGGAAATACCCGTCGATCCGTTCACCCCGGACGCCTCCTACGATTCCGTGGTGGTGGGTGCAGGGCTCACCGGCCTCACCACGGCCCTCCTGCTCGCACGTGCCGGGCATCGGGTTGCGATCCTCGAGGCGCGTACGACGGGCGCGGTCACCACGGGCAACACCACCGCCAAGCTCTCGCTCCTGCAGGGGACGGGCATCTCGAGGATCACCCAGCACCACGACGCCGACTTGGCGCGTGCCTACGTCACGGCGAATCTGGAGGGCCAGGCCTGGCTGACCCGGTTCTGCGATGACACCAACGTGGGCTACGACCGGCGCGACGCCGTCAACTACGCCATTACCGACAGCGGAGCGAAGAAGCTCGATGCGGAGCACGAGGCCTGTCTGGACGCGGGCCTCGAGACGGAACTGGGCAGGGCCGCATCACTGCCCTTCCCCGTGCGCCGGACGCTCCGCCTCAAGGACCAGGCGCAGTTCCACCCCCTCGAGGTCCTCGCGGCATTGGCTGCGGAATACCGCCGGCACGGAGGCAAACTCATTGAGGGTGTCCGCGTGACGGGTGTAGCCAGAACCAACGCCGACGGCGTAGAGCTGAAGACCGGCGCCGGGCCGGTCAAGGCCCGCAACGTGATCCTTGCCAGCGGCTTTCCGATCCTCGATCGTGGGGGCCACTTCGCCGTCCTGAAACCTCTGCGCTCCTACTGCATCGCCCTCACCGTCACCGATGACATCCCGGCGGAGATGTACCTCTCGGTCGATTCACCGTCCCGCTCACTTCGCACCGCGCTCGTCGACGGAAAGAAGTACCTCATTGTCGGCGGCAATGGCCACGTGGTGGGCCACCGGTCGAAGACGCAGGCGCTCGTCGACGATCTCACCCGCTGGGCCCGAGAGTACTTTCCGTCGGCGCAGTTCGCCTACGCGTGGTCGGCCCAGGACTATCAGCCCGCAGCCGCTGTCCCCTATGTGGGCAAGGTCCCGGCGAGTGGCGGCCACATCTACGCAGCCACGGGATACAACAAATGGGGCATGACGAACGCGGTTGCGGCGTCGCTCGCCCTGTCCAGCGAAATCCTGGGCGGCAACATGCCGTGGGCCGACACGCTCTACAAGACGAGGGTGAGTCCGGCGGACGTGCTGGCGACCGCGTCGACCGGCGTGGAGGTGGGCTTCGAGGCACTCACCGGCTGGCTCGGGGGTCTGGCGAGAACCTCCTCAAGCGCTCCGCCCGAGGGCGAGGGGATCGTGGTGCGCGAGGGTGGCCGGCCGGTGGCCGTGTGCACGGTCGACGGCGTGGAGCACCGGATGTCGGCGGTCTGCCCCCATCTGAGGGGAATCGTGAACTGGAACGACGCCGAACGTTCCTGGGACTGCCCGCTCCACGGCTCACGCTTCACCGCGGACGGCAGGGTGCTCGAGGGGCCGTCGACGTCGGACCTCACTCCCCTGAACGGTTCCAGGAAGGCCTGAGCCGAGGCCCTGGAAGTGTAGGTCCTAGATCCACCCGGTCCGGCGCAGCGGTGGATCGACACCACCGCGACGTTGCACGAGCACCTGGTTCACCCCGGTCAGCCCGGTTTCAAAACCCACGGCACTGACCACCAGATAGAGCCGCCACACCCGTGCCCGGGCCGCACCGACCATCTGCACCGCTTCGTCCCAGTGGTCTTCGAGGTTCCGCACCCACGCACGCAGCGTCAGCGCGTAATGCCGACGCAGCGCTTCGACGTCGAGCACCTCCAGCCCAGCGGCGTCAAGTGCCCCCACCATCTCCGGAAGACTCAGCATCTCCCCGTCGGGAAAGACATAGCGGGGAATGAAGGAGTCGGGATCCGGGAGGGCTTCCCCGGCGTTCCAGGAGATGGCGTGGTTGAGCAGCCGGCCTCCGGGGCGCAGCAGGTGGCGTAACCGAGCGGCGTAGCGGCCGATTTCCGCCCGGCCTACATGCTCCGACATGCCGATGGAGCTGATGGCGTCGAACGGACCGTCCTCCACGTCGCGGTAGTCCTGGATCCGGATCTCAATGCTGTCGGTCAACCCCGCCTCGGCCACGCGCCCACGCGCCAGCGCGGCCTGCTCGGTGGACAGGGTGACTCCGACGACGGCCACCCCGTAGCGCTCGGCGGCATGCAGGGCGAAACTACCCCACCCGCACCCCACGTCCAGCAAGCGCATTCCGGGCTGCAGCCCGAGCTTGCGGCAGACCAGATCCAACTTGAGCTTCTGGGCGGCGTCCAGGCCGGCTTGCTCGTCCTCCCAAACCGCACAGGAGTAGACCATGGACGGGCCGAGCACTATCGAGTAGAAGGCGTTGCCGACGTCGTAGTGGTGGGAAATCGCCGCAGCATCCCTGCCCCGCGAATGCCGCTTGCCGGACCGCACGACGTCGGCCTCTTCCGGCGGCGGCGCCGGCTGGAGTCCCAGCGCGCCGAGCAGCACGACGGTCTTGAGCAGTGTCCAGCGTTCGCGCACCGTGAGTGAGCGAAAGGGCCCGGTCTCGGCGAACTTGCCCACCGAACTCAGGGCGGCGAAGCTCTCGAAAAGATCACCGGGAGCATCGACTTCTCCCGCTACATACGCACGGACCAACCCGAGCTGGCCCGGGGACCAGAGGATTCTCCTCAAGGCCCGCCTCGAGTGGAACACCAGTTCCGGGGCACCGGCCGGACCGGCAACCGATCCGTCCCAGGCGCGCAGCCGCAGCGGTATCAGGTCATTACCCAAAACCACTGACATGGCCGACGCGATGCGCGGTGCCACGCCCTTCGTTCTGGTCATGTCTACTGTTTACCCTTGTTGATGCGTTCAGTAAACGGACCTGCCTGGAGATGGTCGCGCGGGCCGCCGTCGTCCTGCCGTGCAAGCTGCTGCAGGAGGTCCCGCATCTCGGTCAGGAGCACGGTGTCGACGGGCACCGGAACCTCCTCGGGCTCCTCGGCGGCCAGCCGCGCCTTGGCATGGGCGCTGACGCGATTCATCGGGAGCACGAAGACGAAATACACCACCGCTGCGGTGATCAGGAAGGTCACGACGGCGGTGAGGACGGCACCGATATTGACGAAGGTGGCTGGATTCCCGGCCCAGATGCGGAACCCGAATCCGTCGGCATCCACCCCACCGGCAGCCGCGATCAGCGGTTGAACGATGTTCTGGGTGAACGCGCCGACGAGGGCCGTGAATGCAGCCCCGATGACGACGGCGATCGACAGTTCGATCACGTTTCCACGCAGGATGAAGTTCTTGAAACCCTTAAGCACGAGATCCTCCTTCGGCCGATGAGCTGTAGCTGGCAACGATGAGGTCCACCACCGTGAGGAGCTCCGCCAGATCGCCGGCGGAGTGGCGCGGGGCGCCATCGCCCGAGAAGAAAGCGGCGTCGTAGTAGATGCCGTCACCCAGGAGTTTGACGGCCTGCGCGGCCGTGCGGTTTCCGAGGCCTTTCTCGAGCGCACCGAGCCAGAGATCCTGGATCTGCGCCAGGGTCGCCCGTGCCGTGGGGTGGCCCTGCTGAGCCAGGCGCGCCATTGAAACCAGCGCCCTATCCAGTGGGCTGTCCTCGTAGACGGAGGTCCGCACATAGTAGCGGCCCGGCCCCTCGGGATCGTCGACCATGCGTGACCGGTCGGATTCGGCGAGGGCGAGGAGCCTCGCGGCGAGCGCATCCACCAGCGCTTCCTTCGACGGGAAGTGGTAGAGCAGCCCGCCCTTGGAGACCTCGGCGGCGGCGGCCACGGTTTCCATGGTGGCGGCCCGCTCGCCGTCGCGGATCAGGGTGTCCTCGAAGCTGTCAAGGATGCGCTCTCGGGAACTGGCCATTCCTCCATGGTAGTGGTCACATAAGTTGAACTGTACCGGCTGGACGGTATAGCTTAGGATGATGACACTGCACCAGCACACTCTCGCCCCGTCCGGAGTCGAGACGACCAGCCCCGACTTCCCGCACCGTGCGGGCGCGCGGGAATGGATAGCGCTCGCCGTCCTGATGCTCCCCGTCCTGCTTGTCGCAGTCGACAACACAGTGCTGAGCTTCGCGCTGCCGGCAATCTCGCGGGATCTTGCGCCCAGCGGGACGGCGTTGCTGTGGATCATCGACAGCTATCCCCTGGTACTCGCGGGACTCCTTGTGGCGATGGGCAGTTTCGGGGACCGTTTCGGGCGTCGGCGCCTGCTCATGATCGGCGCCGGCGGCTTCGCCCTCTTCTCCGTCGCCGCGGCCTTCGCCCCGACAGCCGGTTTCCTGGTGGCCGCCCGCGTGGGGCTCGGCGTCTTCGGCGCGATGCTCATGCCCTCAACGCTGTCGCTGATCCGGAACATCTTTGTCGACCGGAATCAGCGCCGGCTCGCCATCGCCGTATGGGCCGCGGGGTTCTCCGCCGGCGCGGCGCTCGGCCCGCTGCTGGGAGGTGCGCTGCTCGAGCACTTCTGGTGGGGTTCGGTGTTCCTTCTCGCAGTGCCTGTCCTTGTGCTGATGCTCGGATTGACACCCGTCTTCGTGCCGGAATCCCGCGACCCGCGGCCGGGCCGGGTGGATTACCTGAGTATCGCCCTGTCCATCACGACCATGCTTCCCGTGGTGTTCGCGATCAAGAACCTTGCGAAGGGCGGGCTCCCGCTGGTGACCGTCACCGCCGTCGTGCTGGGCCTCGCCGCCGGCGGCGGCTTCGTGGTGCGCCAGCTCCGGCGGGCCAACCCCATGCTCGACGTCCGGCTCTTCACTGTCCGCGCCTTCACCGGAGCGGTACTCGTGAACCTGTTGGCCATCTTCTCCCTCGTGGGATTCCTCTTCTTCGTCTCGCAGCACCTGCAACTGGTGCTCGGCCTCAGCCCGCTCGACGCCGGGATGGTCCTGCTGCCGGGGCTTGTCCTGACGATCGTCGCAGGCCTGGGGGTGGTTCCCGTGGTCAAGCGCGTTCCGGCCCACGTGGTGGTCCCGGTCGCGCTGCTCTTCTCGGCGGCTGCCTACAGCTTCCTCACCCTGCAGGGTCTTCTCGGCGGACAGGGAAGCTCTGCAGTCCAGTTGATGGCCGCCTTTGTCCTGCTCGGCATCGGGGTCGGCGCATCGGAAACCGTCTCGAACGACCTCATCCTCTCCACCGTGCCCGCTGCCAAGGCCGGCGCGGCCTCGGCCGTGTCCGAAACCGCCTACGAAGTGGGTTCGGTCTTCGGAACGGCTATTCTCGGCAGCATCCTGCTCTCCTCCTACCAGGGCAACCTGTCGCTGCCGGAGGCCCTCACCCGCGAGCAGGCCGCGGCCGCCACCGAAACGCTCGGAGGGGCGGTGGCGACGGCGGCGGACCTGCCCGCAGCAAATGCTTCGGCCTTGCTGGACTCAGCGTTCCGTGCGTTCGACAGCGGGGTGACCCTGACCTCCGGTATCGCCGCGCTGCTCATGGTTGCCGCAGCGGTACTCGCCGGATGGAGCTTGCGGCCGACGGTGCGGCTCTGACCTACCGCCACGGCAGGCTACCGCCCGCCATCTCTCCCCTTGTGATCACTCCGAGATCTGAGTCAATAATTTGTTGAGTGCATCGTTTCAGCAAGTCCGCAGGTCAGGGGCATTTCTTTTCTGTCATTCGGCCTACAAACCGGGTTACCCAGCCAAAGCCGCTAGTGCCAACCCAAATCGGATAATCCATTTTATGCGGCGTCTCAAGGCACATTGGAGGCATGGCCTTGAAAGGACGCGGGAGCGGGCTCAAGTGATTCATCAGATGAGATACGCAGGATTTAACTGGGTAAGCGGGTTATCGGTTTGGGGCGTATGCCCTGACTTGGCGAA
>NZ_KI914797.1:26965-33276 GCF_000520535.1 Arthrobacter sp. H41 | reverse complement strand
GTTTCCTCTGTCCGGAGGGATCTGCATTACATACATTAAGGGCCATAAAGCCGTTTTTGTATACAACCCGACGGTCTTAACTAGGACATAGGAGAACTAATCACGCGAGACGCTCGACAACAGCGCATGTCCCGACCAATTCCTCGGAGTGCAATCACCCCCGGGAAAGGACCGTTCACTGAAGACCGCGCCGGGGATCGACGAAGTGGTTTCACCGGATCGGTGCGGCTGTACCTGGCAGGAGGAATGCTGTGACGCGCCCACCTGTGGACGGCTTTGGGCTCGACCACAAGGGGCTCCACCCGCCCCCAGGTGGACGGCACACGACAGAAGCCATGAGCACTAAGCCCCAATCTCATCGAGGATCCGGCTGCGTGGTGGCTTCGTTCACTGGTCAACCGTGGTCTCACCTGATGGCTTCAAAAGGGCGTGGTTTGGCCACCCCAGTAGGTCGGACGCTTAAGGAAGCTGCTGGGCGGAAGCGGGTTCCGTAGTGGTCTTCGGCCAGGCGGGGGCCTTTTCCGAGGATGGCTTCGCGGAGGGTTTTGCCCGGTTGCGGGCTCTCCTGTAGCAGTCCTCGTCGCCGTAGTTCGGGTGAGACCAGGCGCACGAATTCTTCGAGGTCGGCGGGACGTACTGCGTTGGACAGGTTGAAGCCGTCGACGTCGCCTTGGGCCATCCAGCGTTCCAGTTCGTCGACGACGGTCGATGGGGAGCCGGTGATGACCGGGCCTCTTCCGCCGATGGCGACGAAGTGCGCCAGCTCGCGGACTGTCCAGACCCGTGAAGGATCGAGTTTGGTGAACGCGGCCAGTGCGGACTGGTTTCCCTCGGTTTGCACGTATTCCAGGGTGCTATCCAGGTCCGCGGTACTGAGGTCCACGCCGGTCCATCCTGCGAAGAGGGCCAGCGCGGCTTGTGGGTCGATGTAGCGGGTGTAGTCTTCCAACCGGGCTGTGGCTGCTTCATCGGTCTCGGCCACGATGACGGTGGCCATCGCGAAAATCTTCACGGAGTCCGGCGCCCGGCCCTGGGAGGCAAGTCCGGCCCGGATGCTGTCGACCCAGGTGCGGGTCAGGTCGGTGGAGTAGCCGCTGAAGAAGATCGCTTCGGCGTGGTTCGCGGCGAATTCCTGTCCACGAGGCGACGCGCCGGCTTGGAACAGCAAGGGGGTTCGCTGCGGTGATGGTTCGGTGAGGGCAGGCCCGGGAACGGTGAAATGTTCGCCGTCGTGGTTGATACCACGCACCTTCGTGGGGTCGGCGAAGATGTTCGCTGCCTTGTCGGCCCTGACGGCATCATCATCGATTGAGCCTTCCCACAGTTTGTAGACCACGTCCATGTACTCCTCGGCGCGGTCGTATCTTTGGTCGTGGGGGATCTGCTCGGTAAGTCCAAGGTTCTGGGCCGCGGAGTCCTGATAGGAAGTGACGATGTTCCATGCCACCCGGCCGTTGGTGAGGTGATCCAGTGTGCTGAATTTTCGTGCCAGCAGGTAGGGCTGTTCATAGGTGAGGGACGCGGTGACTCCGAAACCGATGCGGTGGGTGGCTGCGGCCAGCGCGCTGACAATCAGCAGGGGATCCAGCATCGGGTATTGCACTCCGCCGCGAACTGCTTCGTCGGCGTTTCCTGCGTAGACGTCGTACTGCCCCAGGATGTCGGCGAAGAAGATGCCGTGGAAACCTCCCTCTTCCAGGGTGGTGGCCAGGGAGGTCCAGTAGGCAAGCTCGTTGTACCGGCGGCTTTGATCCTCAGGATGTCTCCAGAGGCCCGGTGACTGGTGAACCGGTACCAGCATTTCAAATGCGTTGAGCAGGATAGGTTTCGTCACTGTTCTCCTAGAAAGTATCGGGGGCGGAGTTGTTTTTTGCGTAGGTACGGGCGGGATCTTTCGCGGCGAAGGCGGCGATCGTGGACAGGGCTGCCAGCAGTGTCAGATATGCACAGATGAGCCAGGGTTGCCCGCCGCCGACGCTGAGCAGTGCCGCTGCGATGAAGGGTGTGAGACCGCCTGAGAGGACGGTGCCGACCTGGTAACCGAACGACACTCCGCTGTAGCGCAGGTGCAACGGGAACTGTTCCGCGAACCAGGCGGCCTGCGGGCCGTAAATGGAATCGTGCAGGACGTTCATTCCCAGGATCATCACCAGCGGCAGCAGGACGAGCGGGCCGTTGTCAAGGAACCAGAACAACGGCCAGACAAATATGCCGATGCCGATAGCACCCGCTATGGCAATGGGGCGCCTTCCGTAGCGGTCGGACAGCCAGCCCCAGAACGGGCCCGAGACCAGCCCTACCGCGGAACCGACCAGTACCGCGGTCAGTCCCGACGTCGTGTCGTCGCGGCGAGAGCTGATATATCCGAGCAGGTACACAGTGAGCACCACGAACAGTGCCGGTTGGGCCAGACGGAGACCGATCGCCACCAGCAAGCTCCGGCGGTGGTACCTCAGTACCTCAGCGATTGGAGCCTTCGCGGTGTTCTTCTCCGCTTTGAGCTGCTGGAACTGGGGAGCGTCCTCAACGCCGAGGCGGATGATCAGGCCGATCACCACCAGCACGGCGCTGGCCAGGAAAGGTATCCGCCATCCGAAGGATTGGAACTGCTCAGCGGTCATTACCAGCTGCGTGGTGGCAAAAGCGCTGGTGGCCAACAACATTCCGGCAGCGGAACCCACCTGTGTGAAACTTCCGAAGAACCCGCGGAGGTGCCGGGGGGCGTGTTCAACCGATAGTAAAGCGGAGCCTCCCCATTCGGCGCCGGCGGACAAACCTTGCAACAGGCGCAGCACCACCAGGCCGACGACGGCGAGGGTGCCGATACTCTCATAATTGGGAAGGAGGCCGATCCCCGTGGAGGCGATCCCCATGGTGAGCAAGGATGCAACCAGCAGTGCTTTGCGGCCGATGCGGTCACCGAGGTGGCCGGCCAGGATTCCGCCCACTGGGCGCGCGAAGAAGCCCACGGCAAAGGTTGCAAACGATGCCAGGACGCCGGCGAACGCTGAGGACTGCGGGAAGAACTGGGTGTTGAAAATCAGTGCCGCGGCCGTGCCGTAAAGGTAGAAGTCGTACCACTCGATCGTGGTGCCGACGAAGGCTGAACTGAGAACACGCTTTTTGTCACGGATGCGGATAGCAGGTGCGGGCACCGCAACGGATTCGACAGCGGACATTGAATAACCCCTTGCATTTCAGGCGCACCCGGTTCAGAAACGCCATACTTGCCCGTGCAGTTCCGCACCGGGCCGAATCATCACCTGGGGCACCCCGCTACAGCGGGAGGGTTGCCGCCCGACAAACCAGGGTTTTACGTCGGGGCTCTTGATTCTGCTTTCGAGAATATGATCTCTCCCCACGCTGCTCAACCTGATGACGCCACATGACCGTCACGGCATAACCTGACCAGCGAAGAACCAACCACTTGGTCACCGGTCCAGCAGTCCCCACCAGATGCAACTCGACATGGCCAACCGCTGATAACTTCCCAATACGTCAGCCCCGATCCGGAGGTCGTTTCGCCCGAGACACAGATTTTCTGCATCGATGGGGCTACGTGTTCCTGCGAATTCGTTCGAGGAGGCGCACCGGACGGACGAAATCCGTGGTCGTCACTTGGTCCTGAAATGCTTGGTGATACCCGCTGTAGGTTGATGTGACGCGGATCGCGCAGGGCAGTCGGTACTTCGACGGTAGAGGGTAGATCGGAACATGCTGAACTGCTCCGGAACCGCAAAAAGTTGATCGTGCAGATTCGGGCGGCGAGGGCATGACCTGCAGTGGGACGCGTCGGGCCCCGGTCAGGTGGCTGGTCCTTGCTTACCCACGGCCCTCGGCTCACACTGGCAGGAGGTGCTCAGCGAGCACTGCTCAGAACGGTGTACGAGGAGCCGCAATGCCCGACAACCCAGATCTGCGCAAGGTGTATCAGAGGATCATCGATGTGGTCGGCGCGAATGATGCCGCAGTGCTGGAGGGGTTGATCGCTGCTGATCTGATCGACCACATGCCCGTGCCGGGCCAGCCACCGGGGCGGATGGGTTTTATCTTCTGGATGCACGGTATGCATGCCGCTTCTCCGGATATGACGGGCCTGATCTCTGACACCGTGGTGGAGGGCGACAGAGTCGCCGGCCGGGTGTTGTGGACCGGCACGCATGAAGGGGACTTCCTCGGTCTGCCCGGTACCGGCAGGCAGATAGCCATCACCGCCATGCACCTTGTCCGGTTTGAGGACGGGATGGCTGCGGAATGGTGGGGCGCCGCAGATCTACTCGGCGCCGCGATGAATTTGAACGCCCGTCTGGAACCTTCTCCGTAGGCGGACTGTTTACCGGGCAAGGTCAAGGAGTGGTAGCTGCGCTTTCGCGCACCCGCGATGCCGGCTGCGGGCGTGAGGGTTGGATTTCCTTCATGGGCGCTGGCGGCATGTCGACCCGCGGAGTTCGTCCCGTGTTGAGCCCGCAACCTGGCTCAGCCCGAAGACCCGTTAAACCGGCTCGGCCAGTGACCTCTTCAGGCGTCCGTCCGGTAATCTGCGTGCAGCTTCGCCGGCAACGGTCCCTGAATCATTTCGGGCGTCATGCCATGGATTTCGGCAACTTTTCCGCGGAACCACTCATCAAAGGGATCGTCGGAGGTGGCGGCGATCCTGAAAGCCTCAGTGATGTCTCGGCCCTCCTGGAAGAGGCAGGCNCGCCTGCCGGGGTGGCCATATGGCTGATAACCTCCCGGGTAATTCCCATCCTCCGCCTGGAACGTTGATAGTCCTCCCACCGGGAGGAACGAATCTCCGCGTCAACTTCCCTGAAAGCATCTATTTTGCCGGGAAGGATGGGTGCGAACCAGGTTAGACATTCCATGACCGTTCTTCGTTCTACTATTTGCCAAGCAATAGCGCGACTGCGTCGTGTGACAAGTTAACTGTAGTCCTGCCGGGGTGAACCTGGACAGAGTTTGCTGCAATCCGACAAGCACACGCGACCGGTGACGAAGGATCCCGTCAAACTGTGAGCTGAAGCGTGGGCCAGTGGCTTTTGGGAGGCAGCCGCCTCAGGCCTACCCGGCAGTTGGAGGCGTTTACCTTCAACCTGCGCGTACGGCACCCCGCATCTCGGGCGGAGTGCAGACGACTTTGGAGTTTCCGTGCAATCGACTTCGAAAAATGACATGAAGTTCACAGCTCGAGGGGCGTTTCAGGTGGTATCAGAAGCCACGTGCGAAACGGCCACTATCATTCCTGGTGGTCGAGACGGTGGGACCGCTGAGGTTCAATTGACTCCAAATCCGCACTATGACCCCGACAACGGCCCAATAGTTCGGCCCAGTGCCTGGCCGCTCTCTGCGCACCCCTGACGACGCGAACATCGGCACGGTGGAAATCAATTCCGTCATGAGGCCCCCGCGCCCGGGACACGAGGCGGATGGACCACAACCCGGCCGCGATTCCCGGACGCACACCTCCGCCAACTACCCTGATCCCATGACCCCATCCGCTGAGGACACCCCCCTGGCCCCGGACACCCTGGTAGTCGCCGCAGGTCGCCCGCCACGGGAACACGACGCACCGGTGAACACCCCGATCGTCCTCTCCTCCACCTTTTTCGGCACCCGCGCCCCCGAACCCGGGGACCGCGTCTATGGGCGCATGTCGAACCCCGCCTGGGACCCCTTCGAGGAGGCGCTCGGGCGGCTCGAAGGAGCCGACCACCCCGCACTCGTCTTCAGCTCCGGCCTCGGGGCAGCCGCCGCAGCGCTGTCCCTGGTGCCGACGGGCGGCGTCGTGATCATGCCCAAACATGCCTACGCGGGCTCGCTCAGCCTCGCGGCGGCGGAAGCGCATCTCGGCCGCTTCACGCTCCGGACCGTAAACGTTGCGGACACCGAAGCAGTCCTGGCCGAAATTGAGGAGCAGAGAGAAAAAAAGCTCATGCTGTGGCTCGAAAGCCCTACCAATCCCATGCTCGAAGTCGCCGAGACGGCAGTCCTCACCGAGGCCGCCCATGCCGCCGGAGGGCTCGTCGTCGCCGACAACACCTTCAATACGCCGATCCTCAGCCGGCCGCTCGAGGACGGCGTCGACGTGGTGCTGCACTCCGTCACCAAGTGGCTGGCGGGGCACTCCGACGTCGTCCTCGGTGCTCTCGCCACCTCGGACTCGGAACTCCGGGAGCGGCTCCAGGCCCACCGCACCCTCCACGGCGCCATCGCGGGCCCGTTCGAGGTGTGGCTCGCGCTCCGCGGCCTGCGGACCCTCGCGCTCCGCATGGAACGCAGCCAGGCCAACGCCGCCGTCCTCGCCGAGCGGC
>NZ_KI914797.1:16180-26865 GCF_000520535.1 Arthrobacter sp. H41 | reverse complement strand
CCGTCGCCCGCGTCCGCTATCCCGGTCTGCCGCAGGACCCCGGCCACGAACGTGCCAGGAAACAGCTGAACGGTTTCGGCGGCATCGTCAGCATCGAACTGGTGGGCGGCCTTGCCGCCGCCGACGCCCTCGTGGACGCTGTGCGCCTCTGGCTTCCGGCAACCTCCCTGGGCGGGGTGGAGTCGCTCATCGAACGACGACGCCGGCAAGCGGCCGAGCCGGTCACCGTTCCGGAGGACCTGGTGCGCTTGTCAGTGGGCATCGAGAACGTCGAGGACCTGTGGAGGGATCTCGATGGTGCCCTCACGGCAGCAGGACAGCTAAGCTGATTCCGTGCTGATTGTTCTTGCCATCCAGAGTTACCTCTACCTCGTGCTGGGATTCGTTGCCCTGGCAATCGAGATCTGGGCCTTCGCCGACTGCGCCCGCCGCAAACCGGCGTCGTTCGAAGCCGTGTCGAAGCGCACCAAGGGCTTCTGGTTGGCCCTGACCGGCGGTGCGCTCCTTGTCGGTCTCCTGTCGGCGCTCGGCGGCCTGGGCGGAGGCGGCGGTTTCAACCTGTTCCAGCTGGTCGCCGTCGTTGCTGCCAGCGTGTACCTCGCGGACGTCAAACCCGCCGTCAGCGAGACGGCCAACCGCGGGGGAAACTACGGCCCCTGGTGACGAGCGACTAGACAAGTACTTCCGGCCGCACCGCGTCCCAGCCCACCGTCACTTCGCCGAGCCTCCAGCGCGACGGCGAATCGAGCAGCGGCCACCCGGCGTCCTTCAGTGCGGCACACATCGCACTCCAGCGCTGCCGGTTCCCGAACGGGGACAGTGGCGCGGCGTCGACCCAGGCTTTGTCCATCGCCGCCAGGAACCCGTGCACCCTTTCACCCGGGACATTGCGGTGGATCAGGGCCTTCGGTAGGCGCTCCGCCACGTCCGACGGCAGAGCGAAGGCGCCGAAACGCATCGAGATGCTGAGGGACACCGGCCCGGAGGAGTCCAGGGCAACCCACGTCGCCCGCCGCCCGATCTCGTCACACGTGCCGTCGATGAACAGCCCCTCCGGCGCGAGCGCAGCGCGCACCTGGTCCCAGTGCGGAAGATACTCGTCCTCGCCGTACTGGCGCAGCACGTTGAAGGCCCGCACGAAAACAGGCTGCCTGCCGTCCAGCGGAAGTTCGAAGCCGCCCTGCCGGAAGCTCAACCTTGCCCGTGAAAGCGGGAGCGCGGCCTGTACCCGCGCAGGATCGATCTCGATCCCGATGAGCTCGGTGTCCTGGCGCACGCGGGCAAGCCGCTCGAAGAGCTCGACGGCGGTGACCGGCGCCGCTCCGTAGCCCAGATCCACCGCGAGGGGATCCGCAGCTGCCCGGAGCCGCCAGGCCTGCGGGCCGGCGAGCCAGCGGTCCACGCGCCGCAGCCGGTTGGGGTTGGTGGTTCCGCGCGTAATGCTGCCCACCGACTTGGGACTGCGTCTGACCTGCGGCACCGTTCAAGGTTACTGGTAACAGTGCGTTCAACGATGCCTGGGAAGCACCGATACGGCAGACTGGGAACCATGACTTCCTACAAATTGATTCTGTTGCGCCACGGGCAAAGTGAGTGGAACGAGAAGAACCTTTTCACCGGCTGGGTGGACGTGGCCCTGACAGCCAAGGGCAGGGAGGAAGCCACACGCGGTGGACACCTTCTGGTGGAGGCCGGGATCCTCCCCGACATCGTCTACACCTCGCGCCAGAAGCGGGCCACCATCACCGCCAACCTGGCACTTGAGGCTGCCGACCGCACCTGGATCGACGTCAAGCGCAGCTGGCGCCTGAACGAGCGCCACTACGGAGCACTGCAGGGCAAGGACAAGGCGCAGACGCTGGCCGAGTACGGCGAAAAGCAGTTCATGGAGTGGCGCAGGTCCTACGACACCCCGCCGCCGCCCCTCGATGACTCGAGCGAGTACTCGCAGGCCAACGATCCCCGCTACGCCGACCTCGGCGAGGACCTGCCGCGCACCGAGTGCCTCAAGGACGTCCTCGAGCGTTTCCTGCCCTACTGGGAATCCGACATCACCGCGGACATCAAAGCCGGCAGGACGGTGATGATCGCCGCGCACGGCAACTCGTTGCGCGCCCTCGTGAAGCACCTCGACGGCATCAGCGACACCGATATCGCCGCACTCAACATCCCCACCGGCATCCCGCTGGTGTACGAACTGGACGAGAACCTGGTGCCGGTCAAGGCAGGAGGCACCTACCTCGACGCCGAGGCCGCCGCGGCATCCATCGAAGCAGTCGCGAACCAGGGCAAGCACTAGCAGGAAGCAGGGCGGACACGACGACGGCGGCCCCGCAAGGCCGCCGTCGTTGAGGAAGTCGCGGTTCGGGAAGTCGCCTTAGGGAGACGGGAAGTCGCCGCAGGGCGACGGGCGCTAGTTCAGCGGGGCGCTCGGGTGCCACTCGCCGGTGACGAGGTACGTGACCTTGCGGGATACCGACACGCCATGGTCGGCAAAACGTTCGAAGTACCGGCTCGCAAGGGTGACATCCACCGCTGTGGGTGCGGACTCGTTCCAGTCCTCCGAGGCGATGGCCCGGAAAACGCTCGCGTGCAGCTCGTTGACGCGGGCGTTCGCGGCGTTGATCTCGCTGTTCAGTTCGAGGTTGCGGGTCTCGAGGAGTTCGGTGACTTTCGTTGCGATCTGGAAGTCGAGATCGGCGAGTTCGTCGAAGATGGGGCGGATGCGCTCCGGGATGACGTTCGCGGGAAAGCGCAGCCGGGCCAACTGTGCGATGTGGCGTGCGAGGTCCCCCATGCGCTCGAGGGAGGCGCTCATCCGAAGCGCCCCGACGATCATCCGCAGGTCACTCGCCACCGGGCCCTGCAGGGCCAGGACATCGATCGCGCGTTCGTCGAGGGCGTTCTGCAGGAAATCGATGCGCGCGTCCGCGGCAATCACTTCCTGCGCCAGCTCGGTGTCGGCGCCCCGGAAAGCGCTGTCGGCTTTCTGGATGGCCTCCGACACCAGCTGTGAGATCTCGATCAGTTCCTCGCCGATCTGGTGGAGTTCGGCCTGAAAAACCTTACGCACGTGGGCGTCCTTTCCGTTGAAGTGATAGTTCAACTGTCTGCACAGTTCCGTCCACGAGACTCTCAGGCGAGCATGAACTATTGCACAGCTTCTAGTGAACGTTAGTTGAACCTCTTGCCTATTGCCACCGGATCAGGTCCGGGCGGGAATGCCAGCGCATAAGCTTGGGGCGTGGATTTCGTTTCCCTCAGTCTGACCGCCGGGCTCGTCGGCCTAGCGCTCGGCGTCTTCGGCATGCTCGCGTACCGCACCAGTGAAACCCAGCGGAGCCGGCTCCTCTACGAGGACGAGCCGGTTCTGCCCGACGGCGCCGCGGAGGTGCTCTCGATCATCGGCCGGGCGTACGTGATCGTGGACGCGATCGACGGCGTGGTCCGTGCCAGCCCGGCGGCCTACGCCTTCGGCCTGGTGCGCGGGTACACAGTGGTTCATGCCGAGCTCCTTGCCCTGACCTCACGCGTGAGGCGTGACGGCGTCATCGAGCAGGAGCAGCTGGAACTGCCGCGCGGCCCGCTCGGCCAGGGCAGCATCGTGATCCAGGTGCGCGTGGCCGCCCTTGGCACCGAGTACATCCTGATCCTCGCCGATGACCGCACCGAGATCACGCGCACAGAAGAGATCCGGAACGATTTCGTCGCCAATGTGTCCCACGAGCTGAAGACGCCGGTGGGCGCTATCTCGCTGCTCGCCGAAACCATCCACGAAGCTGCGGAGGACGAGGCGGCGGTGCGGCGGTTCGCCCAACGCATGCACAAGGAATCGGCGCGGCTCTCGGCGCTGGTCCAGGACATCATCGAGCTGTCCCGGCTGCAGGGGGCCGATGTGGTGCGCCGGGGCAAGCCTGTCAACATCAACACGGTTATCGCCGAGGCCGTGGACCGCAACAAACTGCCCGCGGAGAGCAAGCGGATCGACATCGTGGTCGGTGGATCGGTGGCTCTACCGGTATTCGGCGACCCGGACCTGCTGATGACGGCGTTCCGCAACCTCATCGACAACGCGATCCGGTATTCCCCCGAGGGCACCAGGGTGGGCGTGGGGCTGCGCTCCCGTGACGGTCTGGTGCAGGTCTCCGTCACGGACCAGGGTGCCGGGATCACTCCCGAGGAGCAGGAGCGGATCTTCGAACGGTTCTACCGCATCGACGCGGCCCGGTCCCGGCAGACGGGCGGAACCGGGCTCGGCCTCAGCATCGTCAAGCACGTCGTCTCGAACCACGGCGGCGAGGTGACGGTGTGGTCGCAGGCGGGACAGGGCAGCACCTTCACCGTGCGGCTGCCCGAGATGGAAGCCGGCGACGACGACGACGCCGCTCCTCCACCAGGCCGCCCGGCGGCGGTAACCAAACCAACCAAAAAGGGCGGAAGCAGCGCCCAGGAACAGGGAGTTCGCGCTTGACCCGCATTCTGATTGTCGAAGACGAGGAATCCTTCAGCGACCCGCTGTCCTACCTGCTCGGCAAGGAGGGTTTCGAGGTTGCGGTGGTGGACAACGGGATCGACGCCGTCGCCGAGTTCGACAGGGCAGGAGCGGACCTCGTCTTGCTTGACCTGCAGCTACCGGGGCTGTCCGGAACCGAAGTATGCAGGCAGCTGAGGCAGCGCTCCAGCGTCCCCGTCATCATGCTGACAGCTAAGGATTCAGAGATCGACAAGGTGGTGGGCCTCGAACTGGGCGCCGACGACTACGTGACGAAGCCCTACTCCTCGAGGGAACTCGTAGCCCGCGTCCGCGCGGTGCTGCGGCGGCAGGGGGAGCCCGAGGAGTTGGTCCCCAATACCGTCGAGGCCGGACCGGTGCGGATGGACATCGAGCGCCATGTGGTCAGCGTCGGCGGTGTGCAGGTGGCCCTGCCGCTCAAGGAGTTCGAACTGCTGGAGATGCTCCTGCGGAACTCGGGGCGGGTCCTGACGCGCGGCCAGCTGATCGACCGCGTGTGGGGTTCGGATTATGTCGGAGACACCAAGACGCTTGACGTGCACGTCAAACGGCTACGGACGAAGATCGAACCTGACCCGTCGAACCCGCGCTACCTGGTGACGGTGCGCGGGCTCGGGTACAAGTACGAAGCCTGAGCCGGAGCATGGGCGGCCGCTCATGCTCCGGAATGAGGACTAGTGGGATTCTTCGTCGGCCGCGTCCTCGTTGACCGCGGGCTCCGGGGGCTCAGGGGTGAAGCCGCCGGGAACGTACTCGCGGTACTCCTCGAGGGTTCCATCGAGGACCGGGACGTTGAACTCCGCGGTCTCGGACTCCACGGAGAACGTCAGGTCCAGAAGGGAACCGGGAATCTCTGCGATCCCCGCGAGGGTGCCGTCGTCGTCCACCTCGTCCTCGAAGACCCACTTCTCATCGGCCTCGATGGTGATTTCAGCGGTTTCGTTCTCCGCCTCGATGGTGAGCTGCACGGGAGAGTCGCTGGTGTTGATCGCCGTGCCGAGGAGCCTGCCGGGCTCGCCGTCCTCGGCGGAGATGACCAGGATGTTGCGCAGCTCGACGGGGCCGACGTCCTTCACGATGCCGTCCGACGCCGCGTACTGGATGGTGGTGGCCTGGAGGTTGTTGGCGGTGCAGCCCGTGACCCCCAGTACGGCCAGTACGGCGCCGGCGGCAGCGGCCTGCTGCACTCGGTTCTTCGGTGCACTCTTCACAGCACAAACTCCTGGGGTTCTTCTGTCGGGACAGGTTGACGAATCCGGTGAGGACCTCTGGGAACAGACTATCGGCAAAGCCCGTGATCGCGTGGGTCGATTCGCTCGCCGGGCGACCCCTGAATCAGGTAATACCGCTTTCGTCAAGAGGAGAATGATAGCTAAATCGACTGGTTTGCCCTTGCTGACCTGCGAAAACGCGGGTTCGGCGTGTCGTTGCCGTGATAAACTGATCTGCGGGAAAGGGGAAAGTCCACATGGTTTTTGAGGTCGGCGAAACAGTTGTTTATCCTCACCACGGCGCAGCGAAAATCGAAGAGATCAAGATGCGCGTCATCAAGGGCGAAGAGAAGATGTATCTCAAGCTCAAGGTGGCACAGGGTGACCTGACAATAGAAGTACCAGCAGAAAACGTTGACCTCGTTGGGGTTCGGGACGTAGTGGGCAAGGAAGGACTCGAGCATGTGTTCGATGTCCTCCGGGCCGAATTCACTGAAGAGCCCACCAACTGGTCGCGTCGTTACAAGGCGAACCTGGAGAAGCTTGCGTCAGGCGATGTCATCAAGGTGGCCGAGGTCGTCCGCGACCTCTGGCGCCGCGACCATGACCGCGGCTTGTCCGCCGGGGAGAAGAGGATGCTCGCGAAAGCGCGGCAGATCCTGATCTCCGAACTCGCACTGGCTGAGAAAACCGACGAAGAGAAGGCTGCAGTAGTTCTCGACGAGGTTCTGGCTTCCTGAACGTTCTCGAGGGGTCCCGAAAGGGGCCCCTCTTTTTCGTTTAACCTGCCGTAGGGTGAAGCCGTGCCAACTCATCAGCCCGAGGATATCCCCGCCGATACTGCTACTTCAGCGATGTCTGGAAGCGGAACCCTGACCGGAGTCATCCTCGTGGCTGCTGGCTCGGGACAGCGGCTGGGTTTCGACATCCCGAAGGCCCGCGTACTCTGCGGGGGAGTGACCCTTCTTGAACACGCCCTGGGAAACGTCCTGGCCTCGGGGGTGGCGCACGAAATCGTGGTGGTCATTCCCGCGGGCGACATCTCCCTCGCGGACGTGGCGGAGGCGGCTCCCGGAAACGCCCGCGTGACGACGGTACCGGGCGGGCCCAGCCGGGCGGCTTCGGTCCGGGCCGGTCTCACCGGGCTCAGTGACGCAGTGGGCCGAGTGCTGGTGCATGACGCCGCGCGGGCCCTCACCCCGGGAGTGGTCTTCCAGCGCGTCGAATTCCGCCTGGCCGCCGGCGCCGCCGCCGTCATCCCCGTGCTTCCCGTGGTGGACACCGTGAAGATCGTACGCAACGGGCAGGTGGCGGGGACGCCCGGCCGCGCCGAACTGCGGATCGTCCAGACGCCCCAGGGCTTCGACGCGGATGTCCTGCGCAGCGCCCACCAGAGGGCGGATGCGGCAGATCCGGCCATCACCGACGACGCCATGCTCGTCGAGCTGCAGGGCACTCCCGTAGTGGTGGTGGACGGCGATCCCCTGGCTTTCAAGATCACCACGCCGCTCGACCTGGCACTCGCAGAGACGCTTGTCGCCGGAAAGATTCCCTCCCTCCTCCCGGAATGGCCGAAACATGTACCTGAGCGACCATGAGCACCTTCCCCGCACCGGCATCGGCGTCGATGTCCACGCCTACGCACCCGACGGCGACCCGGCGCCGCTGTGGCTCGCCGGCCTGCTATGGGAGGGGGAGCGGGGACTCTCCGGGCATTCCGACGGCGACGCCGCTGCTCACGCCGCAGCGGACGCGCTGTTCTCTGCGGCGGGAGTGGGGGACCTCGGAACGCACTTCGGCACTGATCGTCCCGAATTCGCCGGCGCGTCGGGCGCGCTCCTCCTGAAACGGGCGGCCGCGGTCGTGCGCGAGGCGGGGTTCGACATCGGGAACATCGCCGTCCAGATCATCGGGAACCGTCCCAAATTCACGCCCCGGCGGGCGGAGGCCGAGGCAACCCTGTCCGACGCCGCACAGGCCCCCGTCAGTATTTCCGCGACCACGACCGACGGCCTCGGCCTCACCGGCCGCGGGGAGGGCGTCGCGGCCGTGGCGACCGCCGTCGTCGTCCGGTCCAGGCCGCGCCCGGCAGCTGACCCAGGTAGCTGACCAAGGTGGCTGACCCGGCGACTAACCCAAGCGGCTGACCCGGCACCTGACCCGGCGGCTGACCGGGACCCGCGCCGGCCGCCCATCACCGCCGGGTAATCTGGAGCGGTGAGCCTGCGATTCTATGACACCGCCCAAGCCGAGGTGCGCGACTTCGCACCCCTGATCCCGGGCAAGGCCAGCCTCTATTACTGCGGCGCCACGGTGCAGGGTATGCCGCACGTCGGGCACATCCGTTCGGCGATCGCCTTCGACCAGCTCACGCGCTGGCTCGAAGCGAGGGGGCACCGTGTAACGGTGGTCCGGAACGTGACTGACATCGACGACAAGATCCTGGCGAAGTCCCTCGCCTCGTACGGGGCAGGCGCTGCCGACGTGGACCCGGCGATGGTGCCCGATGAGCCGTGGTGGGCCCTCGCCTACCGGTACGAGCTCGAGTTCACGACGGCCTACGACGCCCTCGGAGTGCGCCGGCCCACCTACGAGCCACGCGCTACGGGGCATATACCCGAGATGCACGCCCTGATCGGGCAGCTGATCGAGCGCGGGCACGCCTACCCGGCCCTCGATGATTCCGGTGACGTCTACTTCGACGTCCGGTCCTGGCCTGCCTATGGGTCCCTCACACGCCAGAACATCGACGACATGCAGGGCGCGCCCGACGCCGGTCCACGCGGCAAGCGGGATCCGCGGGATTTCGCGCTGTGGAAGGGCTCGAAGGACACGGACCCGCCGTCGGCGTCCTGGCCCAGCCCATGGGGATCCGGTCGGCCGGGCTGGCACCTCGAATGCTCGGCGATGGTGACCAAGTACCTCGGACCCGAATTCGACATCCACGGTGGCGGGCTGGACCTGCGGTTTCCGCACCACGAGAACGAGATGGCCCAGTCGCAGGCGGCGGGCCACCCTTTCGCCCGGTTCTGGATGCACAACGGAATGGTGACTTACCAGGGCGAGAAGATGTCGAAATCCGTCGGCAACACGGTGAGCCCCGCGGAGATGCTCGCCGTCGCGGGCCCCCGCGTGGTGCGCTACTACCTCGGACAGGCCCATTACCGCTCGGTGCTCGATTACAGCCCCAGCTCACTTGAGGAGGCCGCGGCAGCCGTGGGGCGCATCGACGGCTTTCTTGCGAAGGCATCCGCGAGGGTGGGGGAGGCAGAGGGAGCAACCGACCCGGCGGCCCACCTGCCCGAGGAGTTCGGCAGGGCCATGGATGACGACCTCAATGTCCCGCAGGCGCTCGCCGTGCTCCACGGAACCGTCCGCGCGGGCAATACCGCGCTGGCGGACGGGAACGACGCCGCCGCCGGCGCTGCCCTGGCTGCGGTCTCTGCCATGACGAGGGTCCTCGGGCTCGATGACGCACAGCAGCCTGCCGGCTCCGGGAAGTCGGCCGACGGCATCGCGCTCGACTCTCTGGTCCGTTCCCAGCTCGCGCAGCGGGATGAGGCGCGTGCCGCAAGGGACTGGTCCCGGGCCGACGCCATCCGGGATGCCCTGGCCGCAGCGGGGGTCACCGTGGAGGACTCGGCTGCCGGAGCGACGTGGCGGCTGGAAGCGCGCTGACCGGGTGCGGAGCGGCGCGTATCCGGCGCCGTCGCGCTTCCGCGTAAACTGGGAAGAATTCTTCTTCTATTTAAAGGTGTTTTTCCATGGCCAGTCACGGACGTCCAGGCGCAGTGCGCAAGTTGAAAAAGGGGCCCACCATCGGCACCGGCGGCCATGGACGCAAGTCGCTCGAGGGTAAGGGGCCCACGCCGAAGGCGGAGGACCGCCCCTATCACCAGGCGTACAAGAACAAGGAGCTGGCCGACCGGTCAGCGGCAAAGCGCGGCGGAAAGAACGCCGGCACAGGGCGGACCAAGGGCAAGGCGGCCGAGGAGATCGTCACCGGCCGCAACTCGGTGGTCGAGGCCCTGCGCGCAGGCATTCCCGCCAAGACTCTCCACGTGGCGATCCGCGTCGAGATGGACGACCGCGTACGGGAGTCGCTGAAAATGGCGACCGAGCGCGGCATCCCGGTGATGGAAACCGGGAAGCCGGAACTCGATCGAATGACCGAGGGTGCCGTGCACCAGGGCCTCATGCTCCAGATTCCACCGTACGAATACGCCGACGCCCTCGACCTCGCCGACGACACGTTGGACAAGTTCAAGCGCGGCCACATCTCCAACGCGCCGCTCTTCATCGCCCTCGACGGCATCACCGACCCGAGGAACCTCGGCGCGATCATCCGCTCCGCCTCCGCGTTCAGCGCGCACGGCGTCATCGTTCCCGAGCGCCGGTCGGTGGGCGTGACGGCGTCCGCGTGGAAGACGAGCGCCGGGGCGGCCGTCCGGGTGCCCGTGGCACGCGTCGGCAACCTGAACTCCGCACTGAAGACCTTCAAGCAGAAGGGCATCTTCGTTCTCGGGCTCGACGGCGACGGCGACGTCTCCCTTCCGGACCTGACCCTGTCCACCGATCCGATCTGCATCGTCGTCGGTTCCGAAGGCAAGGGGCTCTCGCGCCTGGTGCGGGAGAACTGCGACCAGATCGTCTCCATTCCGATCGACTCCGCCATGGAGTCCCTCAATGCGTCGATGGCGGTGGGAATCACGCTGTACGAGGTGTCCCGCCAGCGCTCTTCCTGAGTACCTGGACGGTGCACCCCATCAGCGCGCAGGGACAGGCGGCCCAGTCCTCGAGTGAGTTCCCCCTCGGCCTTCACCGGTTGAGGGGTCGGTGGGCCGACGACTCCCACGCGAACGCCGCGGTATGGGCGCCCTCGATACCGTCGATCGACGTCCACTACCAGAGGTCCACCGGCGGCTGGACGTCCGAGACGCTGCCAGGCCTCGACGGCGGGG